>JBOGYE010000001.1:0-6754 GCA_050696635.1 Solirubrobacteraceae bacterium
CGGCCGCGCTGCGCGGTCGCGCGGCCGATCGCCTCGCCTGGGCTCAGCCGGCGCCGAATCCGCGGCTCGAGACGCCGCGCTGCCGGCGCTCGATCACCCGGTCCACGAGGCCGTAGGCGAGTCCCTCGTCGCCGGTGAAGTAGCGGTCGCGCTCCATGTCGGCGTGGACGCGCTCGACCGACTGACCGGTGTGTGCGGCGTAGATCTCGTCCACGCGGGCGCGCAGTGCGAGGATCTCGCGGGCGTGGATCTCGACGTCGCTGCTCTGCCCCTCGTAGCCGCCCGACGGCTGATGGATCAGGATCCTGCTGTTGGGAAGCGCCATCCGCTTGCCGGGCGCGCCCCCGGCCAGCAGCAGCGAGCCCATCGACATCGCGATCCCGTAGCAGATCGTCTGCACGTCGGGGGCGATGAACTGCATCGCGTCGTAGATCGCCAACCCGGCGTAAATCGAACCGCCGGGAGAATTGATGTAGAGCTGGATGTCCTTGTCCGGATCGTCGGACTCGAGGTGAACGAGCTGGGCGACGATCAGGTTCGCCGTCTCCTCGTCGACCTGGCCGCCGAGGAACACGACGCGGTCGTTGAGCAGGCGCGAGTAGATGTCGAACGAGCGCTCGCCGCGAGCGGTCTGCTCGACGACCATCGGAACGAGTGTCATGTGACCTCCCTGCTTTGGTATTGTGCAACCGATTAGTTGCAGGCGAACCTAACCTAGCAGATGCGCAACCTATGGGTTGCATATGTAGTCACGACCGATCGAGGTGCACGATGACCGACCTGATCCGACGCGAGCTCCTGCTCCCGGTCTCGCCCGCCGAGGCCTGGCGAGCCGTCACCGACCCGGACCAGCTTTGCGGCTGGCTGGCCGATCAGGTCAGGCTGGAGCTGTGGCCGGGCGGTGACGCGTGCTTCGAGATCGATGGCCGCGAGCTGAGCGGTTGGGTCGAGGAGGCCTGCCCGCCCGACGAGCGATGCGAGGGAAGGCTTGCCTTCTGGTGGGCGGCCGACGGCGAGCCGGCGTCGCGGGTGGCGCTTACGCTGAGCCCGACCGACGCCGGCACTGTTCTGCGCGTCGTCGAAACCCGCCCCCTGGACGCGCTGGACCTGATCGGCATTCCGCTGCCCGGCCACGGCGGTCACGCCTACGGACCGGCGCTCGTCGCGGCCTGACGATGGCCGCCGGCGATCCCGAAGCGGTGTTCGACGCGCTTGCCGATCCGACCCGCCGGCAGTTGCTGGCGCGCGTCGCGCGCAGGCCCGCGACCGCAACAGAACTGGCGAGCGCGCTCCCGATCACCAGGCAGGCGGTGGCCAAGCACCTGGCCTCGCTCCAGCAGGCCGGGCTGCTGGCGCGGGAGCGGGCCGGTCGGGACGTCCGCTACCGCGTCACGCCCGAGCCACTGAACGACGCCGTCGAGTGGATCGCGCGGGTCGGCGGCCAGTGGGATGACCGGCTGGCGAGGCTGGCGCGGACGTTGCACGGCTGAATCGCGACCATGCGTCGCGGCCGCCTGAACCGCCGGGCGCGAGGGCCCGCGCGCCGGGACGCCAGGACGCCGGGACGCCGGGACGCCAGGACGCCAGGACGCCAGGACGCCGGGACGCTGTCAATCTGGAGCGCGCCTCGAACCGCGCGGCGGTGCGCGCTTCAGGTTGACAGCCGGCTGTCCCTCTTGGCGCCCGCACCATCGTGGCGTCCGGTGCGCGCTTCAGATTGACAGCCGGCCGCGAAGCTCTCCGATCCGCGGCGGCGAACGCCCGCGAGTGCCGCGCTACCCCGCCGGCTGGCTCGTGTCCACGTGCGCCGGATTCGGGTGGATCCCGAAGTAGGGGACCGCCCACTCGACGATCTTCTTGAACGCCGGCGCTGCCACCTGGGCGCCGTAGTACCCGCCCTGCGGCTCGTCGACCATCACCGCGACGACGAGCTTCGGATCGGCGGCCGGCACCATGCCGATGAACGAGCCCACGAACTCGGTCTTCGAGTAGCTGCCGTTTATGGCCACCTGCGCGGTCCCGGTCTTTCCCGCGAGATCGTAGCCAGGGATGGCCGCGCCCGAGGCGGTGCCGCCGTCGGCCAGCACGCCGCGCAGCATGTCGCGGATCTCCGCCGCGGTCGTCTGCGAGACGATCCGGTGCGCCGGCGGCAGCGCCACCGACCGGCCGCCGATCGCCGAGACGACGTGCGGCGCGCGCAGCATGCCGCCGTTGGCGATCGCCGAGTAGGCCGTCGCCATCTGGATCGGCGTCACCGACTGGCCCTGCCCGAACGGCAGGTTGGCCATCGAGACGCCCGAGTACTGCGACAGCTGCGGCACGATCCCGGTCTGCTCGCCGGGGAGGTCGATCCCAGTCCGCTCGCCGAAGCCGAACCGCCGCACCCAGGCGCTGAAGCGAGCGGCCCCGAGCAGCTTCCCGATCTCGACCGCGCCGATGTTGCTCGAGACTTTGAGGATCTGCGCCACGCTCATGTACTCGCTCGGGTGCAGCTCGGCGTCTTGAATCGTCCGGTTGTAGACGTGAAGAATGGACGGAACGTAGATCTCCGTCCCCGGCGTCACCAGGCCATCCTGGATCGCGGCCGAAACCGTGAACGCCTTGAAGGTCGAGCCTGGCTCGTAGCTGTAGCCGACGGCCTTGTCCATCAGGTCCTGTGACGGCGCACCGCCTGGGTCATACGCGTTCACGCGCGGCCAGTTGGCCAGCGCCAGGATCGAGCCGGTGCTCGGGCTCATCACGATCGCGGTCGCGCCCTTCGGCCGCCACTCGGCGCCTACGCCGGTCAGGACCTGTTCGACGTAGTTCTGCAGGGCGGAGTTGAGCGTCACAGTCAGCGAGCGTCCGGCTCGCATCGGGCGCACCTCATCGACCGAGACGGTCTGGCCCAGCTCGTCGGCGACAATCCGCCGCTCACCCGAGGATCCCGACAGGACGGGGTTGTACTGCAGCTCGATCCCCGCATCGCCCGATCCCGCGGGAACTCCGTGCGGCTGGAGATTGGCGTACACGCCGCCAAGCACCTGCGAAGCCGACCAAGGCATCGGGTACACGCGGCGCACGTCCGGGTTCAGCGAGACGCCGTTGATACCGAGCGCCATCACCCGCCGCGCGGTGGCGGGCGTCACCTTGGCGGCGAGCACGGCATAGCCGGCGTGGGGCTTGGTCAACGTCGCCAACACGGTCGAGAACGGCATCCCGAGCAGCGAGGCCAACTTCCGGGCGCTCGTCGCAGGCTGAGCAGCGACGGTCAGGTATGGATCCACGATCACGTCATCCGCCGCCTCCGACAGGGCCAGAACGACGCCGTTGGCCGACGTGATCGTTCCCCGCATCGCCGGCAGAGGCTCGTCGGTGATGTGTTCGCTGACGGCCGCGCGCCGCAGCGGGGCCGCCTGAATCACGCCCAGATCCACGGAGCGCAGCACCGCGAACGCCAGCAGCACGGCAAAGCCGATGAACAGCAGCCCTATCCGACGGTCGATCGCGTCCATCGGCGGACCGTGTCAGCCGCCGGGGGCGATGGTAGAGCCGCCTGTCGAGCCGGTCGTCGAGCTCCCGGTCGAACCGGTCGTGGCGAGGCCGGCCGATCCCGCCGTCGAGCCGCCGGCTGAGCCGGTCGCCGAGGCCCCGGTGGTGGTCGTCGTCGGGGGGCTGGTCGAACCGGTCGCCCCCCCGGCCGAGCCGGTGCTCGCGCCCGTCGCCGAACCCCCGGCCGAGCCGGTGCTCGCACCCGTCGCCGAGCCGCCGGCGACACCGGTGCTCGAGCCGTTGCCCAAGCTGGCCTGCGCGACGGCCCCGATCACGCCCGCGGCCGCCACGCCGGCGCTGGTCTGCGCGGCGCCCGCGCTCGGGCTCGTGCCCACCGCCCCGGGTGGGGGTGCATCGGCGGCCGTCGCGGCCGCGTCCGCGGTGGCCACCCGCTGCGCGAAGCTCGTCGGGTCCGGCGGTCCGATCGCGCGCAGCGCCCGGCCGATGTTCCGGGATCCGGGCGTGATGAACGCGACCTCCTGCCCCGGTGCCATCACCATCCCCCGCTCCCACGCCAGGTGCTCGATCCGCTGCGGGTTCGACAGCTGCGCGATCGCCTGCTCGCGCCACTGCGTCCCGGCCTGCAGCGCGGAGGTCTGCTCTAGCCCGCGGCCAATCCCGGCGTTGAGCTTCAGCACCTCCACCTGCATCCACACGATCCCGGCGAGCAGCCCACCCAGCACCGGGATCCAGATGCGCCCGCGGATGATCCGGTCCAGCCACGGATGGTCTGGCAGCGCGAGGATCCAGCCGAGCCACGAGCTCCGAGGGGTGCGACGCGCGCTCGGCCTGGCTGCCGGGGCCGGCCTCGTACGGACCGGTCTCGGGCGCGACGGTGCCGGGCGCGACGGACGAGAGGGCGCAGGGGGCGCCGGACGAGACGGGGCAGGGCGCGCCGGGGCAGGGCGGTAACGGCTGACCGGCGCGGTGGCCGCAACGGCGACGGCCGGCGCGGCAACAGCGACCGCCGCCGCCTGCACCGCCACGACGCCACCGACGGGCCCAGAGACGCGACGCGGAGCCCGAGGCGCAACCTGGCGGCGTACGCCCGCGTGGTGTCCGGCGGCCCGCGGTGCCTGCTCGGAGGTCCGCTTGGACGAGCGGCGGCGGGCCGCGGGCGTCAACGCCGCGGGCGTCAACGCCTCGCCGCCGGAAGCTTGCGTGCCGCGCGCAGATGGGCCGACTTCGAGCGCGGATTGGCCTGCACCTCGCCCGGCGTCGGCGCAACCGCACGACGGCTCAGAAGCTCGGCCTCGGGCTCATGACCGCAGACGCAGATCGGCAGTCCGGGCGGACAGGTGCAGCCGGCAGCCCGCGCCGCTAGGAAGCGCTTGACCAGGCGGTCCTCGAGCGAGTGAAACGAGATCGCGGCGAGCCGGCCACCCGGGGCCAGCAGCTCCCACGCGAGCGGCAGCGCCCGCTCGAGCTGGGAGAGCTCGTCGTTGACGGCGATCCGCAGGGCCTGGAAGCTGCGCCGTGCGGGGTGGCCACCGGCAAACTGCGCCGGCGTCGGCACGGCCCCCTTGATAACGTCGACGAGCTGCTGCGTGTGGGTCAGCTCCCCGCGCCGGCGCGCGCGCACGATGCCGCGCGCGATCTGGCCGGCGTAGCGCTCCTCGCCGTACTCGCGCAGCAGGCGCCCGAGCCGTCGCTCGTCCCAGGTGTTGACCAGCTCGGCAGCGGTCAGCTCGTCGTCGGGGTCCATCCGCATGTCCAGCGGCGCGTCGTAGGAGTACGAGAAGCCCCGCTCCCAGGCGTCGACTTGCATCGACGACATCCCCAGGTCGAGATAGACGATGTCGGCAGCCAGCCGCTCCTCCCGCAGGTTGGCGAGCGCGGTCGCAAAGTCCGCGCGCAGGAAACGGGTTTCGCATGGCACGTCCGCGGCGAGCTGGGCGAAGCGCTCCTCGGCGAGCGGGTCGCGGTCGATCCCGACCAGTGTCCCGGCCGGTCCGATCCGGTCGGCGATCAGGCGCGCGTGGCCGCCGCCGCCGACCGTGCCGTCCACCACGACCTCGCCACGGCCGGGATCGACCAGGTCGATCAGCTCGCCGGCGAGCACCGGGATGTGCGTCCTGGTCATGTCAAGCAGTGTGGCCAAGCCTCGCCGCCAGTTCGCTCTTCATGCGCGTCCGGGTCGGTTCCCTGTGCGCCTCGTAGATGCCGCGGTCCCACACCTCGAGATAACTCCCCGAGCCGGTCACGGTCACGTCCTTGCGCAGACCGGCGTGCTCCATCAACTGCGTCGGGATCATCACCCGGTTGGCCGAGTCCAGCTCAGTGTCGAACGAGTCGTTGAACAGCGATCGGTTCAAGTCCTGGGTCAGCGGCAGCAGCGGGTGCTGGCCCATCAGCGAGGACTCCGCGAACGCGTCGAACGCGGCCGGCGTCCAGATCTGGACCGTGCTCGCCTGGTCCTCCTCGAGCGCGAGCGACGGAACCATCACAATGCCGGCGGCGAACTCGCCGCGGAACCGCGAGGGGATCGTCAGCCTGTGCTTGGCGTCCAGCGCGTGGTCGAAGTTTCCGCGGAAGTACAAGGGGGCTCATCAGGCGTTGGTGGGGCTTCGAACCCGGGTGGCTGGGTGGGAGGAGCCCTGCCACCCGGGTCCTTTGCGGCGCTCAATCTACCCCACTCTCCCCCACCGCGCAACTCTTAGCCCAACTTTTCTCCCACTTTCCCCCTCCAGGATGTCAATCACCCGTCAGAACGGGCGATTGCGCTGGAGATGGACCGCTCGCTCGGTGCAGCTTTTGCTGCAGCTCGGCGTTCTGACGAGCCGGCGTGCGGCCACGGAGGCCGGCACGCAGGTTCCGTCCGGCGGGCGTGCTCATATGGTGCGTTTGGACGAACTCGGCGGCGGACCTGCATCAGCGCGCGCGCCGGTCCCGCTGCCGGCCTCGGCGGCCGACGTCGTCGGTCCTCAGCCCGAGGCCCGAAGCGGACCACCCGCGCCCGCGCGCGGAAGCTCGAGCACCAGGCAGGCGCCGTGGGGCGAGGGGGCCGGCGCCAGCCGACCGCCGTGGGCGACCGCGACGCCGGTGGCGATCGCCAGTCCGTGGCCCCGCCCCTGGGGTCGGGCGCACCCCCATGCCCGCGCCCGCGCGCGACCGCAGCGCTGCGCGACCGGCGCCGGCAGCCCCGGTCCTCGGTCTGAGACCTCCACCCGCACCAGCCCGCGTCGAACGCATCCGCGGACCTCAACCGCCCCGCCCCCGTGCT
>JBOGYE010000002.1:0-12441 GCA_050696635.1 Solirubrobacteraceae bacterium
CCCTTGATCGGCCAGACGGCGCCCCGCCTTTAGCGGAGCACTGGCTGCCACGGCGCCCCGCCTCCAGCGGGGCGCCGGTCCACCGAGCGCCGCGTCAGGCGAGCGCCTTGCCGACGGCTTCAAGCAGCCGCTCGGGCTGGAACGGCTTGACCACGAAGTCCTTCGCGCCGAGCTTGATCGACTCGATCACCTTCGACTCCTGGCCGAGCGCGGAGCACATCAGCACGCGGGCCGACGGATCGATCGTCATGATCTCAGCAAGCGCCTCGAGCCCGGTCTTCTCGGGCATCGTGATGTCGAGCATCGTCAACTCGGGCTTGAGCTCCTTGAAGCGGTCGATTGCCTCGACACCGTTTCCTGCCTCGCCGATCACATCATGGCCACCGGAGGCGAGCGCGTCGCTCACTACCTTGCGCATGAACGCGGCGTCGTCGACTACGAGTACACGGGCCATTAGATGAGTGCTCCTTCTTGCTGGGTTTCTGTTGAAGTTGGGGTTGTCGTCGGGGCGCCCTCGGCAGGCTGCCGCCAGCCTCGGACGGAGTCGCAGGCGAACGCCCACTCGCCGTCATCGGTGACGATCAGATGACCTTGAGCGAAGCGGACGCCGTTGACGAACAGGTCGATCGACGACTCGGCCGGGCGGTCCAGCTCGACGACCGACCCAAGCGGCAGTCCGAGCGCGCGGCCGAGCGCCAGCTGCGTGCGCCCGAGCTCGGCCCACACGCGCAGCTTGATCTCGCCCAGCGCCTCGGTCAGCGCGAGACTCTGGGCGTCGCTCTCGTACTCGCCCGCCGCCTCGGCGGCGCGGTCGCGCTAGTCGGCCGTCAGCTCGTCCAGTGCCCGGGCCATCCGTACGACGAACGAGCTGGGGACGAGCTGGATCAGGCGACAGGACTCGCCGCCGATCAGAAACGTCGTCGAGGTGGCATGTGGCGAGGTGCCGTAGATCTCGGCGGCCGCGTTCGGATCGTCGAGCACGCGGATGTCGGGCACGGAGATCTCGATCTCCTGTCCGATCACGACCCCGATCGCGCTGGCCGCCGCGGCCATCATCTGGTTTGATGCCTCGCCGACGGCCGACAGCTCGAGCTCGGACAGCTCCGCGTCCGGCTCGCCCTCGGGCGGCGGCATCCCCATCCCCTGGGCGAGCTTGCGCACGCCGCCGGGAGGGAGCACGAACACATTGCCGCCGGTGACGCCGTCGACGTAGGAGACCGCGGCGGCGACCGAGCCGGGCGTCAGACCGGCGAACGGCGACGCGTTGGCATCCAGCACGGACACGTCGCCGCGCTCGATCGCGCCGGGAGCGAACATCTCGAGCACCTGGGCGACCGCCTCGGCGCTGGAGGCGCCGAGCCGCATCAGGGCGTCGCGGGTGCTGGGCTCGGCGCTCACGACCGTCCCTCCCCGCCGCAGATCTGCACCGCGCGCCTGGGCCCGTGGGAGCCGGGCTGCGCCCGCGCCAGCTCGACGTTCTCGGCGAACAGCATCACGCCGTCGTCGGCGCGGACGCCGAACTGCACCACGCTGCCCGGCTCCAGCGAGAGGATCCGCGCCACCTCGAGCTCGACCGACGCCACCTCGGCGCGGAGCATCACCGGCACGGCCGACATCGCCCGCTGCATCGGCGAGTTGGCCAGGTGCTCATGCTCGCGACCGGACTCGCGCCCAGAGATCTTGCGCACCACCGGCTCGATCGCCATCCAGGGGATCAGCAGCGCCAGCGCGAACGACTGCTTGGCCATCCGGCACTCGATCAGGACCGTGAACGTCGGCTCCGACACCGTCGCGACCTGTGCCGCGTCGTGCGAGTCGACCTCGCCCGCGTTCAGGCTGACGCCCGCGAGCTCCTGCCAGACCAGCGACAGCGGGTGCACGATCGAGTCGAACAGACGATGGGTCAGGCTCCAGTCGATCTCGGACAGGCGCCGCTCGCGCGGCGGGCGGTCGGGCGAGCCGCCAAGCAGCGCCTCCAGGCCGGTCAGCACGAACGAGCGCTCGGCCGTCAGCAGCATCCGCGTTCCGATCGGCTCGACGTCGAGCAGCACCGACAGCGAGTGCGGCGGCAGCTGCGCCTGAGCGGCGGACCAGGTCAGCTGGACGGTGTTGAGCAGCTCGAACTCGACCGGCCAGCGCAGCTCGGATGACAGGCGCGTGTTGGCCGTCACGCAGAAGGTCTCGGTGGCGCGCGAGATCCGTCGCTGCTGCTCGGCGGAGAACTTCGTCGGGCGGCTGAAGTCGACGGTCCGCATCCGGTGGCTGCGGCGCACGACCCGCTGCTCCGCGCCCGCCTCGGGCAGCTGGCCCTCCTTGGCGGCCGCCACCAGCGCGGCGATCTGGTCCGGGGTGAGGAGCTCGCTCACAGCCGGCCTCCGCCGCCGAGGGCGAGACCGGCCAGCGACCCGCTCCGTTCGGCCGCCAGCTTCGACGCGGCCTGCGCCAGCTTCAGCGCCGAGGCGGCGAGCGGCGACTCCGCCTTAGCGGCCCCGTCGCTGGGCGCGCCGGCGATCAGCGTCTCCGGCTGCGCGCCCGCCACCCGCATCGTCACCTCGCAGTCCCAGACGGTCACCTTCAGCGTCCGACCCTGGGCGCCGCCGGTCCTGGCGGCCCGCACCGGGATCTTGACGGCGGCCAGCGCGTCACGGACCGCGCGTTCGTTGCGCGCGCCGATGTCAAGCCCGCCGCTGGACTGGAACATCCCCGCCCCGCCGGCCAGGACCGCCTCGAGCCGGCGCGCGACCGCGCCCGAGCGCTGGAGCTGGGCGACCAGCTCCGGCACCGCCGTGTCGGCGAACTTGCCGGGCTGGTCGGCCGCGCCGCCGGACTCCGGCAGCACGACGTGCGCCATGCCCGCGACTCCCGCGGCGCGATCGATCACGGCCAGCCCGATGCACGAGCCCAGGCCGAGAGCCACGATCTCTTCAGTCCTATCGGATGAGACGAACATCTCGCCCATGCGCACACACGCCATCGATCAGGCCGCGGGCTCGGCCAGTCCAAGAGGCGCCAGCAGGTCGGAGATCTGTCCCGATGTGGGAAGCAGCAAGAACGAGATCGAGCACGGCTCGCCCGAGACGTCCAGCTCGGAGTCGAGCACCAGCGCCAGGTCGCACGCGCCCGCCGTCACGATCAGCAGCGAGGAGACGATCGCGGCCAGCATGTCGGTGTGCAGCTCGGGAGGCGCGGGCTCCAGCACCAGCCCGGTCATCGAGCCCAGCCCGGTCAGGTAGGAGGTGGCAAGGATGTTGCCGATCTCGCGCAGCGCGGAATCGCCGACCTCGGTGTGTGCCTCGACGCCCAGCATCGAGCACAGGTTCTCGGCCTGATCGAACGGGATCAGAAGCAGCACCAGGCCGTCGATGTCGCCATGCAGCGGCACGACCACGCCCGCGACGTGCTGCTCGGCGTCGCCGCAGGCCTCGACCGCATCGGCGGGCGGCAGCGCGAGCGCAAGCGGCACGCTGATCTCGACCTCGCGGCCGAGCATCTGCGACAGCGCCGTGGCGGCGGTGCCGGATGCGATGTTCGCCAGCTCGCGCAGCGCGTCAAGCTGGATCTCGGACAGGGACGGGTTCACGGTTTCTCCAGTGGTTGAGGTTGTGCTCATGCCGCCACCCGCTGTTCCCCGGTGTCGGTGCTGCTGCCCAGCGTCGCCTGAGGGCCCGGCCGGGACCCGCCGGCGCGCGTCATCGCGGCCAGCGCATCGCAGTCGACGATCAGCGCGATCCTGCCGTCGGCCAGCGCGGCGCCTCCGGAGACCGGCTCGCCGCTGGAGACGACCGGCGGCAGCGGCCGTGTGACCAGCTCGCGCTGGCCGATCAGATCATCGACCGACAGCGCCAGCCGCCGCTCCTGCGAACGCACGATCACGACGAAGTCGTGCTGGCCGATCGACCGGCGCCCGAACACCTCCGAGCCCTCCAGCAGCTGCAGAACACCGTCGTCGAGCACCAGCATGCGTCGGCCCGCGACCGATCGCACGGTCTGCTCGGACAGACGCAGCGTGCGCTCGATCCGCTCCAGCGGGACGGCGTAGGGGCCGCCCGCGACATCGACGTGCAACGCGGAGACGATCGCCAGGGTCAGCGGCAGGCGGATCTGCGCCGTGGTCCCCTCGCCCTGGACGGAGTCCAGCAGGACCTCGCCGCCCAGTTCGCGGATCTTGGCGCGGACCGCGTCCATCCCGACTCCGCGGCCTGAGATGTCGCTGGTCGTCTCGGCGGTCGAGAAGCCGGGGGCGAACAGCAGCTCGACCGCTGACTTGACCGTGATGTCGGCCGCCGCCTGGGCGTCGATCAGGCCGCTCGCCAGCGCCTTGCGCGCGATCGCCTCGGGGTCGATCCCGCGGCCGTCGTCGCGGACCTCGATCACGACGCTGCCACCCGCGTGGCGAGCCGAGATCTCAAGCGTCCCGACCTCGGGCTTGCCGGCCGCGACGCGGTCGGCGACCGGCTCCAGGCCATGGTCAAGCGAGTTGCGCACGAGGTGGACCAGCGGGTCGCCGAGCGCGTCGACGACCGTGCGGTCAAGCTCGGTCTCGGAGCCGACCAGGTTCAGGCGGACCTCCTTGCCGAGCTTGCCGGACAGGTCGCGAACGAGGCGCGGGAAGCGCAGGAAGACCACGTCCACCGGGATCATCCGAACCTGCATGACCATCGACTGCAGCGCCTGCGAGCTGCGCGTCAGCTCCTGCATCGCCTGCGCCAAGCCGGGCACCTCCAGGCTCGAGGTCAGCGCCTCGACGGCGGTGCGGTGGATCACCAGCTCGCCCATCGAGTGCATCAGCGCGTCGAGCCGCTCGGCGTCGACGCGCACCGTGCGTGCGGCCGACCCCGCCTTTCGAGACTGCGCCTCGTTCCCGGCCGCATCGGGGTGAGGGTGCTGGGCCGGCGGCTGGACGTCGTGTCGATGCTGTTCGTGCTCGTGCTCGTCGTGCGCGTGCTCGTGCTCGTCGTGCTCGTGCTCGTCGCCCGTCCCAGGTAGCGGGACCACGTCGGCGGTCTGCGCCTCGTCGGGCGTGTCGTCCGCAGCATGGGGCGCCGCGACCTCGCCGACCTCCACTCCATCCACGTCGGAGACTGCGCCGACGGTCGCCGCGACCACCTCCTCCTCGTGCTCGGTCGCGATCCAGGCCTCGATCCGGTCGCCTGCGAACTGCTCGACGTCGTCGATCGCCGGGATCCCGCCGATCACCTCGCCGTGGTCGCCGAGTGCCGCGAACACCATGTGGGCACGCACGGCCGGCATCAGCACCTGCTCAGACAGGCGCGCCACCACGTGCAGCACGCGCGCGCCGGCCGCGGTCGCGGTCACCAGGTCTGGCACGTCGGCGCCGCCGGCGCGCTCAAGCGCCTGCTCCTCGGTGCGCGCGCGCACCAGGCCCTGTAGCCGCTGCACCAGCTCGCTCGGGTCCAGCGACTCCTCGCCGTCGGCCTCGATCGCGTCGAACGCCCCCGACAGCGCGTCCAGGCAGGCCAACACCGTGTCGATCGCCTCCCGGGGCAGGCCCTCGTTGCGTTGGCGCAACAGCTCGAACACGTCCTCCATCTCGTGCGTGAGCCTGGCGATCTGGTCGAAGCCCATCGTCGCGCTCATCCCCTTCAGCGAGTGGGCGATGCGGAAGATCTGGTCGACGGTCTCCCGGTCGTGGGGGTTCTCCTCCAGCCGCACGATTGCGAGGTTGAGCTCCTGCAGGTGCTCCTGCGCCTCGGCCAGGAACATGGGCATGTATTCGGAGGTGTCCATTACGCTTTCCGGTAGATGAAGGGAAACGCCATCTCCAGCTGGAGATCGCGCGGGCTCGAAACTCGTTCGGTGGCGCCGACGACCAGGTAGCCGCCGGAGCGCAGCGTCTGCGCGAGCCGCGTGTGCAGCTCATCTCGGATCGGCTCGGCGAAATAGATGACCGTGTTGCGGCACATGATCAGGTCCTGGCTGCCCGGGCGCGGACGCAGTCGCAGCAGGTCGCCGAGCTCGAAGGTCATCATCTGGCGCAGCTGGGCCCGGGCGCGCCATCCCTCCGGCACGCGGTCGAAGCCGAGCGCCAGATCGGCTTCTGGTACGCCGCGAGCGTCGCCTTCGGAGAACACGCCGGCCTTGGCGCGCTCGATCATCCGGCGGTCGATGTCGGTCCCGAGGATCCGCACGCGCGCGCTGGGAATCGCCCGCGCGCACACCGCCGCCAGGGTGAACGCCTCCGCGCCGTAGGAGCAGCCCGCGCTCCAGGCCCTGACCGGGCCGACACCCGCCAGCTCCGGCAGCACCTCGCGCTCCAGGCGCTCCCACTGCGCGCGGTGTCGCCACAGCTGCGACACGTTGATCGTCATCCGATCGAGCAGCGCATCGAGCTCGGTGCGGTCGCGCCGCAGCAGATCGAGGCAGTCGGTGAGCCGCTCGATCCCGCGCCGGGCAAAGAACGAGCGCAGCCGGCGCTCCATCTGCGGGCGCTTGTACTGGCTCAGATCCACCCCACAGATCAGGCGCAGCCCCTCGCAGAAGGCGACGTAGTCGTCGTGCGCCGCGATCGCACTCATCGCCCGACCTCCGCCGCGATCGCAGCTGGCAGCTCGTCCAGGCCCAGCACCTCGTTGGCCAGGCCGGCCTCGGCGATCGAGCGCGGCATGCCATAGACCGTGCAGGACCGCTCGGCCTCGACCAGGATCCGTCCGCCGTTGCGGCGCACCTCGCGCGCTCCGCGCAGCCCGTCGTTGCCCATCCCGGTCAGGACCACGAGCGTCAGCCGGTCGCCGAAGCGCGCGGCCGCATCCTCGATCAGCAGGTCGGCGCGCGGGCGCAGGCCGCCGAGCGGCTCGTCGTCGGACAGCTTGGTCGTCGAAGCGGTGCCGGTCAGGCGCAGATGCCGGCCGCCGGGAGCCACCAGGGCGACGCCCGGGTCCCAGCTCTCACCACCCTGCGCCTCGCGGACGCTCAGGCGGCTGGCCCGGTCCAGGCGCGCCGCCAGCGAGGCGGTGAACCCGGCCGGCATGTGCTGCACGATCATCGTGCCGAGGCCAAGCGGCGAAGGCAGCGCCGGAATCAGCGATGCGAGCGCGCGCGGGCCGCCGGTCGAGGTCACGATCAGCAGCGCCCGAGCGACGCCGCTGCGCTCGCGATTTGCCGAGCCATCGACCACACGGGCGGGCGGGGTCGGCTGCGGGCGGTGGGCGGCGAGACCGGCCCCAGTGCCGTTGACTCCGGGCTTGCGGACCCGCGCCGCGAGCTGGATCTTGCCCAGCAGGCTCTGCTCGAAGGCTGAGACCTCGGCGCTGCCGGCCGGCTTGGGCACCAGCTCGAACGCCCCCTCCGCGAGCGCGTCAACGGCACGGGCTCCCTGCGCCGGCGAGAACGCTGACACCACCACGACCGGCAGGTCTGCCCCGCGCCGGCGCAGCGCGCGCAGAACATCGATCCCGCCCATCCCCGGCATCGCCAGGTCGAGCGTCATCGCGTCCGGCCGCTCGCGCTCGCAAACGGCCAGCGCCTCGTCGCCGTCCTTAGCCGTGCCGACCACTTCGATCCCGCCCCGAACCAGGACGTTCGAGACGATCCGGCGCATCAGCGCGCTGTCATCGGCGACGACGACGCGGGGCTTGGTGGCGGTGCTCATCGTGCTCGCGCGTCAGTTTCACTCGCCGTCGGCCGCTCAGGCGGCGAGCGCCAGTTCCGCGACGTCGGCGAAGATCGCGCCCATCGTCAGCAGCACGATCAGCCGATCCTCGATCCGGACGATCGCCTCGATCATCGCCGCGTCAGCGCCCGGCGCCGGCTCGATCTGGTCGTCGGTGACGGTCAGGACCTCCTCGACGGAGTCGACGATCACGCCCGCCGTCTCGGCTCCGGCCTCGACGATCACGATCTTGGACTGCTTGGTCAGCTCGGACGCGAGGCCCAGCCGCGCGGCCACGTCGTAGACGGGGACGATCCGGCCACGGAGGCTGATCACGCCGCGGACCCAGTCGGTCCGCGAGGCGACCGAGCGCGGCTCGGCGTAACGGATGATCTCGTTGACGACCCCGATCGGCAGCGCGTAGTGCTCGACGCCGAGCGTGAACACCACCAGCTGCTTTTGATTTGCCTGCTCCGACATCTGTTCCACTCCTTGTGTTCAGTGACCGGCCGCGTGACCGTTGACCTTCTTGAAGGGTTATTCGGCGCTGCGAGCGCCAGCTTGAGAACGCGCGGACGCGCTCGTCAGGCGATCGGCTCCGCCGCCTCGAGCTCGGGCTCGGGCGTCGGCTCGATCGTGGGCTCGGTGCGCTCGACGCGCTCCCCGAACCCGTCGGCGCTCAGTACCTGGGTCAGCCGCAGCCCGAACTGCTCGTCGATCACGACCACCTCGCCGCGAGCGATCGGCGTGCCGTTGACGAGCAGGTCCACCGGCTCGCCGGCCAACCGGTCGAGCGTCACGACCGAGCCCTCGCGCAGTTCCAGCGTCTCGCCGACCGACATCCGCGCGCGGCCGATCTCGACCGAGAGGTCGACCGGCACGGCGCTCAGGCGCCTCAGGTCACCGGCGTTGGCGCCGGCCTGGGCGACCTCGCCATCGGCGGTCAGCGGCTCGTACTGCACTCCTTGGCTCATCGCTGCCTCCTCACTGGACCGCCAGGTCGGTGAACAGGATCCCTGTCACCTTGACGTCCGTGTGGTCCTTGATGTCGGTCAGGATCTGCTGCTCGAGGCTGGACCGGCCCGAGGCGCTGAGCAGCGTCTGCGAGCTCTCGTCGGTCACGGTGTTGGTGATGATCGCCCGGACCGCGGGCTCCTCCGGCAGCGTGCCGATCCCCGCGGGCGTGGTCGTGATGCCGGCCGCGCCGACGCCGTCGCTCTGCCCCGGAGCGAGGATCAGGGCGATCGTCATCGTCGCGTACCGTCCGTCGGTCAGGTTCAGCGTGAAGCCCTTCGGCAGCACATAGATCGCGCCCGCGATCTTCGGCTTGGCGACGGCCGGCTTGGGCAGCAGCATCGTCTTGGCGACGTAGCCCCCGCCGGCGACCACTACGAGCAGGATGATGATCAGCTTCTTCTTGGTCATGGGCTCAGATCTGGGTAGATGCGGTCCAGCACGATGTCGACCCTGCGGTTGCGCGCCCGCCCCGCCGCGGTCGCGTTCGAGGCGATCGGGTGCAGGTCGGCATAGCCGGCGGCCGAGAGGCGACGGTCGGCGACCCCGTGGGCGATCAGGTAGCGCACCACGATCGTCGCTCGGTCGGTCGACAGCTCCCAGTTGCTCGGGTACTGCGCGCTGCGGATCGGCTGGTTGTCGGTGTTTCCTTCGACGGTTATCGGATGGCGGTGGTCAACATTGAGCAGGCTGGCGATCTCGTTCAGCAGCGGCGCGCCCGCGGGCTCCAGCGTCGCCTGCCCGGAGGCGAACAGCAGCTTGTCGGTCAGCACCCGCACCACCAGCCCGCGCTCCTCGATCACGGCGTGCACCTCGTTGGCGAAGCCGTGCTGCGCCGCATAGCGGTTCAGCTCGCGCTGAAGCTTGCGGAAGTCCTGCTGCTCCTGCTGGGCGGCGGCCTGGGCCAGCATCGCCTTTGAGATCTGCTGCGCGGACGTGTCGACCGGCTTTGGGATGTTGGGAGTCAGCGGCACGATCGCGGGCACCTCGGCGGTCGCCGGCGTGTGGGCGCTGGTCGACTCAGACCCCGACTGCAGGATCGCCCGGCCGCCGGTCAGCACCGAGCCGCTGAAGGCGGACTTCAGCGACTGCTGCAGCGTCTGGTACTTGGAGATGTTGACCGACGAGATCGAGAACAGGACCATGAACAGCGCCATCAGCAGCGTGATCATGTCCGCGTAGGTCAGCAGCCAGCGCTCCTCGTTCTCGTGCTGGACGGCTCCCCGCCTGCCGCGCCGGCTGGCCATCTCACGCCGCCTCCGCCTGCTGGGCCATCTCTGTGACCTTGGCGTGCTGGTCGTCTGTGGCGCGCTCCGAGGGCGGCACGAACGAGCCCAGCTTCTCGGCCACGACGCGCGGGTTGTCGCCCGCCTGTACGGCCAGGATTCCCTCGAGCGTCAGCGTCCGCAGCTCGACCTCGGCGGCGGACAGCGCCTTCAGACGGTTGGCGATCGGAAGGTAGATGACGTTGGCCGAGCCGACGCCCATCAGCGTCGCGATGAACGCCGACGAGATCGACGGGCCCAACGTCGCCGGGGCCGCCAGGTTCTGCAGCACGTGCACCAGCCCCATCACGGTGCCGATGATCCCCATCGTCGGGGCAAACCCGCCGGCCTTCTCGAACGGCATCGCGCCCTCGTGATGGCGCGCGATCATCCCATCGATCTCGGCCTCCAGGACGTCGCGCACCAGCTCCGGGTCCGAGCCGTCGACGACCAGCTGCAGCCCCTTGCGGGTGAATTCGTCCTCGATCTCGGAGGCCTGTCCGTCGAGCGCCAAGAGGCCCTCGCGTCGCGCTTGCTCGGCGAAGCCGACCAGTTGCTGCACGCGCGCGTTGAGGTCGATCTCGGGGGGCCCGAAGACGAGCTTGTACAGCTGCGGGATCCGCTTCATCGAGGGCATCCCGCAGCTGGCCAGCGTGGCGCCGCCGGTGCCGCCGAGAATGATCAGCAGCGCCGGGATGTCCATGAACGCGGCCGGACTGGTGCCGCCCATGATCGCGGACATCATGATGCCCCCGAAGGCGAGGCCGATCCCGATTGCGGTGGCCGGCTTCATCTCATCGCTTTACATCGACAACTGGTGGGATTTCTTCAGGCCGACTGGTGCGGCTCGGACACGGCGTGCACGGCAAGCGTGGCGCTGCTCGGCTTGCGCAGCGGCACGACGCGCCGCAGCTGGCCCTGCTCCTCGCGCAGCTCGTGGCGGCGGTTCAGCGCCTGCGCCAGGATCGTGGCGCGGTAGGCGGCGATCTCGTCGGCGACCCGCTCGGGCGGCTCGGCGACGACGATCTTCTGTCCGTTGACGATCGTGATCACGGTGTCGGGCATCGCCTCGACCGTCACGATCACGTCGGGGTTGATCTGGAACGGGTCCACCGCATGTCCCAGGCGGTGCAGGGTGATCATCGGGTATCTCCTGTTGATTCGCTTGTTGATCGGCAACCGACGGTGACGGGGGCGGCGTCCCTCGATCGCCGCCCCCAGCGCGCTCTGCGCCATCACCATCAGCCCTGGACCATGTTCACCAGCGTCGAGAGCATGTTGTCTCCGGTGGTGATCACCTTCGAGTTGGCCTGATAGGTGCGCTCGGCGGTGATCATGTTGGTGAACTCGGTGGCCATATCGACGTTGGACATCTCCAGCGAGCCGGAGATCGTGGCGCCGAGTCCGCTCAGCCCCGGAGTGGCGGTCTGGACCGCCCCGCTCAGCGGTCCCGAGGCGGGCGTACGGTCCCACATCGAGCTGCCCGCACGCGACAGGCCGGCCGAGTTGGGGAAGGTCGCCAGCGAGATGTAGCCGGCGATCACCGTCTGGCCGTAGGTCGGGTTGCTCTGGTTCTCGTCGGTGTAGCTGACCGACCCGTCCTGCCCGACCGCGACATTGGTCGAGCCCGGCGGCACGTTGATGTAGCACGGCTGCGCCGCGGCGTTGCTGCTCGGGTCGGTCGAGCCGATCACGTACTCGCCGTTCTGGGTGGTCAGGAAGCCCTGCGAGTTCAGGGTCATGTTGCCCGCGCGCGTGTACTGCGTATCGGTCGGCAGGCCGGACGTGTACGGGCCCGTGTTGCCTGGCTGACCGTTGCCGACCTGGAAGAAGCCGGCGCCGTTGATCGCGACGTCCAGCGCGTGGCCGGTGGTCTGCAACGAGCCGGTGCCCATGTTGTTGTCGATCGAGCCGACCTGGACGCCGAGGCCGACCTGCTGGGCGTTGGTGCCGGCGCTGAAGCTGTTGGGGCCGGTCGGCGCCGCCAGCGTCTGCGACAGCTCGTCCACGAACGAGGTGGACGCGGACTTGTATCCGATCGTGTCGGAGTTGGCCAGGTTGTTGGCCGTCACGTCGAGCATCGTCTGGGATGCTTCGAGGCCGCTGATCGCGGCGTACATGCCTCGCATCATCGGGGCATCACTTCCTTTCTCGGCTTCCTCTCAGGAGGTCCAGCCGGGTGCTTGGAGCCGTGGGCGCTCATGCGATCACGGCACTGTCGATGTTGGTGAACACGTGCTCGCGCATGTGCTCTGAGCCCACCGCCGTGATGACGGTGTTGTTGGGAACCGACACCACGAACGCGGTGCCGTCTACGAACACGACTGCATCGCGCGAGCCCTTGGCGGCCGCGCGAGACACTCCCCCGGACAGACGCTGGAGCGTCGCCGGTGAAAGATCGATACCCCGCCGCTGCACGCGCTCGGCGGCGTGGCGGGAGAAGCTCGGTGCCTGCGCCGCGGACGAGCGCTGGGCGAGCACCTCGGAGAACGACGGGCCGGCGGCGGGCGGCGCGGCGCCTGCGGCGCCCGAGCGTTGCGGGCCCGAGACGCC
>JBOGYE010000003.1:0-7553 GCA_050696635.1 Solirubrobacteraceae bacterium
CGCTCGAACCTCGACGATCATCGCCCACAAGTCTTGCATGTAAGATGCAAGGATGCAAGTACGGCGCGGCCGCGGGCCTCTGGCTCCAGTGGGCGGATCGACCCCACCCGCCGCGCCCTCTGGATCCAGCGGATCGATCGACCCCGCCCGCCCCGCTCAAGCGGGAGCGGATGTGTCGGTGCCGGCGCTGGCCGGCCAGGGGCCGCTCAGCACCGCCGCGGGCTCGCCCGTCTCCTGCCGGATCAGCAGCTCGCCGGTCGTCAGGATGTGCTGGTGCATCTGACGGGCGGCGGCCACCGCGTCGCCGCTGACGATCGCGTCATAGATGCGCTGGTGGTCGGCCACCACATCGGTCCGCGAGCGCGACCGGTTGACGGTCGACGCCGCCCGGATCAGCTGCAGGTCTCGCAGGGAGGCGACGAAGTCGGCCAGTCGACGGTTGCCGGAAGCGTTCATGATCACGCGATGAAAGTCGGAGTCGCGGCGCACGAACTCACGCGGATTCCCCGCCGCCGCGGCGGCCCCGCTGAGCGCTACCAGCGCCTCCTTCAGACGCCGGTGGTCGCCCTTGCGCATCAGGCCGGTGGCGCGGTAGGTGGCCCGCGGCTCGAGCAGCAGGCGCAGCTCGTAGATCTCCGCCAGGTCGTGCGTGGAGGTCTCCAGCACCCGCAGCCCTCGCCGGTGCTCGACCCGCACCATCCCCTGGTCCACGAGCCGGCCGACCGCCTGGGCCACCGGCGTGCGCGACACGTGCAGCTGGGCCGCCAGCTCGTTCATCGAGTACAGCGCGCCCGGAACCAGGTCCCCGGAGACGATCAGATCCCGCAGACGACGATGCACCTCGCGTTCCAGGCTCGGCGACGGAGGCGGCAATGGCTCGATCTGCATGGGTCAAAACCCCCGCGCGCCGATCCTACAGGCTGGCGATGCGCATAGCTCTGGCGCAGTGCGACTGTTCACTGGGCGAGGTGGACGCCAACCTGGAGCGCATGCTGCAACTGACCGACCAGGCCGTCTCGCAGCGAGCGGACCTGGTCGTGTTCCCGGAGCTGGCGGCGCACGGGTACTGGCTCGGGCAGCTGCCCCACGGCGCCGCCGTCAGCGCGCTTGACCCGCGCCTCGCCAGGCTGGCGAGCGCCGGCGCGGACGTGCTGGTCGGCTTCCACGAGGACGGTGGCGTGCGCACCTACAACTCCGCCGCCTACCTGTCCGGCGGCCAGACGCTGCACGTCCATCGCAAGCTGTACCTGCCCAACTACCTGCAGTGGGAGGAGCGCAAGCACTACAGCCCCGGACAGTCGCTGCGCGCGTTCGACACCGGCCACGGCCGCGCGGCGGTGCTGATCTGCTACGACGCATGGCAGGCGCCGCTGCCGTGGCTGGCGGCCCAGGACGGCGCCGAGCTGCTGCTGATCCCGACCAACAGCGCGGCCGACGACGACTCCGAGGCGCTGCACACGATCGACCACTGGTGCGAGCTGCTGCCGTTCATCGCTCGCTCGCAGCAGTGCTGGGTGGTGTTCGTCAACCGGGTCGGCACCGAGGCCGGCACGCGGTTCTGGGGCGGCAGCCGCGTGCTGGCGCCGGATGGAGAGCTGCTGGCCCAGGCGCCGCTGTGGGAGCCGGCGCTGGTCACGGTCGAGGTCGACATCGCCGCGGCGCGCGCCTTGAGGCGCCGGGTGCCGCTGCTGGCCGACGCTCGCCTTGGCCTGATCGAGCGCCAGCTGCGGCGCCTGATCGCCGAGGGCGGAGACGCATGAGCGCGATGTTCGACATGCACGTCCACACCGCGCCCGACGTCTGGCAGCGCTACGGCGACGATCGCGCGATCGCGCAGCTGTACGAGCGGGCCGGCTTCAGAGGCTGTGTGATCAAGGCCCATTACGACAACACGGCCGGGCGGGCTCGCGCCGCCGGCGCCGGGCTGCGGCTGCGGGTGTACGGCGCGCTGGCCCTGAACCAGCACGTCGGCGGGTGCAACCCGGCTGCCGTCGCCGCCGCGCTGTCGATGGGCGCGCGCGTGATCTGGATGCCGACGACCGACGCGCACACCCAGCAGCGCGCCGGTCTACCGCGGCTGTGCGCGACCCTGCCCGGGCTGGCGGACACCACCTATGCGATCCCGCCCGTGAACCCCTCGACGGAGGCCGACGTGCGCCGGATCGTGGCTCTGGTCGCCGAGCACGACGCCGTCCTCGCCACCGGTCATCTCAGCGCCGCCGAGGCCGGCTGGCTGCTTCCGGTAGCGCGCGCCGGCGGCGTCCGGCGTCTGGTCGTCACCCACCCGACCTACACCGTCCCGTCGATGAGCGCGGCGAGGGCCGCGGAGCTGGCGGCGCTCGGCGCCTTCGCCGAGGTGACCGCCTACCAGCTGCTGCACCAGCCCGGCTGTGACGCGGCCCGGCTGGCGGAGCTGGTTCGCGCTGTCGGCTATGACCGGATCATCCTGTCCTCTGACGCCGGACAGCCGGACAGCCCGTCGCCGCCGCAGGCGCTCGAGCTGCTCGTCGACGCGCTCGCCGGCCAGGGTCTGGACCGCTCGGCGCTGATCGCCTGCGCCTCCGACCTGCCCGAGGCACTCGTGACCCCGTGAGCGCACGCAGGGGTTGTCCACTTGCTCACGCATAGCGTCAGATATTGGACAACCCTGCCGTTTGGGGCTGTGCAGATCGGGTAGCATAAATTTCGTGCCGTTGATGATCAGCTCGTCGGGTCCACGCCTTGACCGCTCAGCGGTCGATGTGGGCGAGCTCTTTCTTCGCTGGCATGAGCACGACGACCGCACCGCGCGCGACGAGTTGATCGCGCGCTACCTGCCGCTTGCCCGCAGGCTTGCGCGCCGCTACGTCGGCGCCCGCGAGCCGATCGAGGATCTCGTCCAGGTTGCCAGCGTCGGCCTCGTCAACGCGATCGACCGCTTCGATCCGACGGTCGGGGCCGCGTTCTCATCGTTTGCCGTCCCCACGATCCTCGGCGAGCTGAAGCGCTACTTCCGTGACTGCGGCTGGTCGGTGCACGTCGCCCGTGGCGCGCAGGAGGCCGCACTCAAGGTCGGCAAGGCAACCGAGCGGCTGTCGGCACGGACGGGCCGGTCCCCGACGGCCGTCCAGTTGGCCGCATATCTGGAGTGGAGCCTCGACGACGTGCTCGAGGCGCTCGAGACCGTGGCCGCCCACCACGCCACGTCGCTGGATTCGCCATGCGGCGACAGCGACGGCGACGGCGCTCCGATAACGCTCGGCGATTCGATCGGCCGCGTGGACCCGGGGTTCGAGTCCGTGGACGCGGTCCTGTCGGTCGCCTCGGCGGCGCGCCAGTTGAGCGATCGGGAGCGTCGCGTGCTGAAGCTGCGCTTCGTCGACGATCGCACCCAGACCCAGATCGCCGAGACGATTGGGGTCTCGCAAATGCAGGTGTCCAGGATCCTGCGTGGCGCCTTGGAGCGCCTGAGCGAGCTGGCCGGCGGTGCCGAGCTCGCGTCCACCTGAGCCGCTTGCGCTGGCCCAGCCCCGGTCGGACGACGCGGCGGCGGACTCGGGCCTGACGGTCTGGCTAAAGCTCGACAGCCGTCCGCGCTCGCCGACGCTCGTCCGCGCAGTGCTGGCGGCGGTGGGGGAGGCGGCAGCGCTGCACCAGGAGTTGCTCGACGACCTGCGCACGGCGGTCAGCGAGGCGTGCAACAACGTCGTCGAGCACGCCTACGGGGGGCAGATCGGCCCGCTTGACGTCCGCCTGCGGATCGACGCGGGCGCCGTGGAGGTGGAGGTCTCTGACAGCGGCGGCGGCATCCGCGGGCTGCGCCACGATGACCAGGAGCCGGCCGGGTTCGGCCTCGCGATCATCGCGACGCTGGCCTCGAGGTCCGAGTTCATGGAGCGCGAAGAGGGCGGCACGGCCGTGCGGCTCGCCTTCCGACGCGACGGCGCGGCGCAGGGCGATCAGCGGATCGACGGTGGTGCACCGGGCATGCTCTCGGAATCGCCGGCGCTGAGCGGCGACGTGGTCGTCAGCCTGTCGCCGCCCGCCGCACTGGGCCGGGTGCTGGGCCGCGTGGCGCGCTCGCTGGCGCTGCTGGAGCACTTCTCGCTCGATCAGCTGCCAGATCTGACGGCGATCACCGATGCGCTGGCACTGCAGGCCGTCCGCGCCGGCGGTCACGAGATGAGCTTTGCGATCACGTCCTCGACACGCTTGCTGGAGCTGACGCTGAGTCCGTTCGCGCCCGGCGCTTTGGGCTCGGCGGCGGCAGAGGCCGCGCTCGCCTCGCTTGCGGGTCGCGTGCACGAGCGCCGGGTGCAGCCGGCATCGTCGGAGTCGGAGTCGGAGTCGCTGTACGTGTCGGTGCGCCGAGACCAGTGATCTGTCGGCGCTGATCCGACGCGCGGTCAGGCCGACACGGTCGCCCGGTCCACCGGCAGCCCGAAGCGCTCTTGCAGTTCCGCGGGGTCGATCCGCTCGTGGTAGCGCTGCTCGTCGGGCGGGTGGACGAACAGGACGATGCGCTCGGCGTCGAATTCGGCCAGCGCGTCCGCGATCGCGTCCAGCGGCTCTGACTCGCCGGTCGCCGCGACGTTGTCGATCCCGGCCGCGTCGAGCTCGCGGGCGGTCTGGCGCTGGACCCAGTCGGCCCGCTCGATCGCCTCGTCGGCATCCGACAGCCAGAACCTCAGCGCGCCGTCGTGCAACGCCGGCGCCACGACCATCACCTCGGTGGTCTCCGACGAGGCGGCGTGCTCGCCGAGCGCGTCGCGCAGAGCGGCCGCCGAGACCGGCTCACTTGTCACCACGAGGACATTCACCCGGCGCAACTACCCGTTACCACGTTCATCTAACGCCTGGGGCGGTTGCGCCGCGTCCACGCGGGTAGCGCCATCACATGAGGACTCGCGAGAGCGACACACCGGCGACAGGCGGGAGGCGCGGACTTAAGGCGATCGCTCTCGTCGTCGGCGCCGGGGTGATGGCGATCGTGATCGCGCTGCTGTCGCACGTGCCGGTTGACGTGGTGGCGATCGCGGTTGCGGCGGTGCTCTCCCTGTCGGCTCCGTTGACGCCGCTGGTGGTCGCCGCGATCCGCAGGTACCGGAAGCCGCAGCCGCTGCGGGGCGACTGGTGGGAGCGCTTCGAGCGCGAGTTCTCCGAGTACGCGGCCTCCAAGGCGCACCCCGATACACCCCCGCGCCGCAACGTCGAGCGTCGTCCGCGCCGCAACATCGAGCGCCGCTCGCCCGGGCACGACCCGCAGCGGCCGTAGACGCCCTTACCGGCTGACTTCGCGCACCCGCGCGGAGTTGGATGACCGCGCCGCGCGCGTGGCGACCGCCACGTCGACGCCACGATCGATCAGCCGCTGGCGGATCTCGGCCTCACGCATGAAGCGCAGGAACAGCCACACGAGCGCTCCCAGCGTGACGAAGCTGCCCTCCACGAACATGATCAGGCCGGCGATGCGCTGATCGCCCACCGCCCCGGAAGCGCTGTGCTCGCGCACCAGATAGTAGGCGTAATACGGGTGCTGCCCCCAGATGAAGACGTTGGCGAGGATCGTCTCCGCCACTCGGACCACGAAGGTGTAGGCGAACTTCCAGCCGGTCGTGAACCAGCGCGGGCCCGGCAGGGGCTCGATCACCGCCGCCCACATCAGCGCGCCGCACACGAAGAAGCAGATGTGCTCCAGCGGGTGGATCGTCTGATCGTTGTTCAGTGCCGCCTGGTAGAGCACCGGCAGGTGCCATACGTACAGGTCGACGATCCACAGCGGCAGCGCGACCAGCGGATGCGCCAGCACCCGCAGGCGCCGCATCAGGCGCACGCGCAGGAGCGGCCCCAGCAGTGCGCCGGTCAGCCCCAGCACGATCAACGGCGCCGCGATGTCGCCGATCGCCAGGTGCTGGATCATGTGCACCCACAACAGTCGGTTCTCGCCATACCAGTCCAGCGGCGAGATGAGCGCGAGCACCAGCACGGCGATCCCGGCCGCGAACGCGGCCTGCCGCCGGCGCGCCACCGGCCTGCGCTTGGCGGCGAGGACCCGCGCCCGGCGCCAGTAGGCGATCACAAGCACGATCACCGGGGCAAGCTCGGTCGGCTCGATCTGCCAGTGGCCGAAGCTCATCTGACGGTGGACTCGTTGGGCGCCGGGGGGCCGGCGCGGCGCGTGGCAAGCTCGCGGAGCCGTTCCTCGATCTCGTGCTCGACCTGCTCGCGGTCGACTTCCAGCGCCTCTGCGGCGCGCAGCGCGCGGCACCAGCGCAGCGTCACGAAGTACAGGATCCCCGGTATCACCCAGATCCCTATTCGGAAGATCATCAGCTCGACGTTGTAGGTGATGCCCCACAGCACGTAGATCCGATCCGCGGCGCCGAAGATGAAGATCAGGAACACCCAGCTCATGAAGGAAACCCCGAAGGCGGTGCGGTGCGGGGCGTTGCGCGGGCGGTCGGCGAGGTTATGCACCGAGCGATCCCGGGTCAGGCGCTTCTCGATCCAGGGAAACGCGAACAGGACCGTGAACACCACCCCGGGGAACGCCACGCCGCCCCAGAACGGATTCGGAATCAGCGTGAAGTGCCCGATCACCACGTCGAAGCTGGGCATCAGCCGCAGCGCCCCGATCAGCCACCCCAGATACCAGTCCGGCTGCGCGCCGTTGGTCCCGAGCCACGGCTCGAACGGTCCCCACTGCCAGATCGGGTTGATCTGCACCAGGCCGCCGAGCAGGAACAGGATCGCGACCGTGAAGAACATCAGCGCAAGCGATCGCGGCACCTGCCCGGGGAACATCGGAACCCCGATGATCCGCTTCTGGGTGTGGCGGACGCTCTCCTTGAACTGCGTGTGGTGGCGCGCCGCGATCAGGCCCAGGTGCACGGCGATCAGCGTGCCCAGCAGCGCCGGGATCAGGAACACGTGCAGGATGTACAGGCGCGAGAAGAACAGCGTGCTGCCGGGGAAGGGAGCCCCGAAGATCCCCAGCATCAACGGCCCGCCGATGATCGGGATCGACAGTCCGACGCCGTAGCCGATCGCGATCCCCATCCCGGACAGCAGGTCGTCGACCAGCGAGTAGCCCATGAAGCCCTCGAGCAACGAGACGATCAGCAGCACCAGCCCGACGAGCCAGGTCAGTTCCCGCGGACGGCGGAAGGCGCCGGTGAAGAACACGCGCATCAGGTGCAGGACGATCGACGCGACGAACACGTCGGCGGCCCAGTGGTGGGTCTGGCGGATCAACAGGCCGGCCTTGTAGGACAGCGAGATCTGCAGCACCGATTTGTAGGCGGCGCTCATCGTCGCGCCGTCCAGCGGCACGTAGGAGCCGTGATAGACGACCTTGGCCGTGCTGTCGTCGTAGAACAGCGCCAGGTAGGTGCCGGTCGCGATCAGCACGATGAAGCAGTAGATCGCGACCTCCCCGAGCAGGAACGACCAGTTGTCGGGGAACACGTAGCGCAGGCCGGTTCGGAGAAGCGGGGCCGTCCCGGTTTGGCGGTCGAGCCAGCCAACAGCGCGTTTGATCATGAGGGCTTCCGTGAGCGAACGCCCCACCAGGA
>JBOGYE010000004.1:0-6455 GCA_050696635.1 Solirubrobacteraceae bacterium
GCGCGGGGCCAAGCCGGCTCCGGTGACCGCGGGCGAGGCACCCAGCGCGACCCCGGCCGCCGGCTCCCGCACGCGAGCCGCGACACCCAAGCGCAAGCGCAAGCGCCGCGGCTGACCTCCCCAACGCCCGTCCGGCGGTCGCCGTTCGTCGGCTCTCAGGCGCCGTTCGTGCTCCGCCAGCGACCGTCCGCCGATCGACCCTTGCGCCGCACTCGGCGAGCGGAGAGCTTATGAACCCTTCTCGCAAATTCTTAAGGAGGAGGAGAGATGGAAGCAACCGGAGCAGCCGGTTACCCGCGCGAACCGGGCGACGCCCCCGCCCCGCACACGCCATCGGGCGCGATCGCGAGCTGGATTCCTGCCGACCCGGCGCCGCTGGGCCTGGCGGGGTTCTCGCTGACGACGTTCATGCTGGGGATGGTCAACGCGAACTTCATCGACGGCAAGGATGTGTTCGCGGTGCTCAGCGTCGCCGCCGCCTACGGCGGCCTCGCGCAGCTCTTGGCCGGGATGTGGGCGTTTCGGGAGGGCAACACGTTCGCGGCCGTCGCGTTCAGCTCCTACGGCGCGTTCTGGATCTCGTTCGTCTTCCTGGTGCAGTTCTTCCTGCCGGAGGCGAACGCCGCGACTGCCGGCCACGCCGTGGCGCTGTACCTGTTCTGCTGGGGGTTCTTCACGTTCTACATGTGGATCGGGACCTTCGCGCTGAACACTGCGCTGTGGCTCGTGTTCGGGACGCTGTGGATCGCGTACCTGCTGCTGGGCCTGGGTGACCTGGGCGGCGGCTCCACGACGATCGCTCACATCGGCGGTTACGTCACGATCCTGTGCGCGCTGATCGCGTGGTACACGGGGGCCGCGCTCGTGCTCAACCGGACGCTCGGGCGCGTGGTCCTGCCGCTCGGCGGGCCGCTGCTCCGTCCAGCGGTCGCCTGACCGGTCGGTAGACAAAAAGGCCCCTACCCAGGCGGCCCGCAGTGGAGTACAACTAAATCAGTACGAGAGCCGCAAATTGCGGTCAGCGTGGGCGCCGGCAATGATTGCCGGCGCCCATCGCTCAGCAGAAGTCAGCCTTACAAGGAGAGTGCAATGGCAGACACGGCATCGGCCAGCGACACGACGCTCGAGCAGCGGCTCGAGGAGATGCTGGAGATCGAGAAGTTCGCCCCGCCCGAGTCATTCCGAGACCACGCGCTGCTCTCGGACCCGTCGATCTACGAGGAGGCGGAGGCCGACTGGAAGGGCTGGTGGCGCAAACAGGCCGCGGAGCTGACCTGGATCAAGGAGCCGACCCAGGACGTCGACGAGTCCAACCCGCCGTTCTACAAGTGGTTTGCGGACGGTACCCTGAACGCCTCATACAACTGCCTGGACCGGCACGTCGAGGCCGGCAACGGCGACCGAGTCGCGTTCCACTGGCGCGGCGAGGAGGGCGAGGAGCGCGACCTCACCTACGCCGACCTGCACCGTGACGTCCAGCGCTTCGCCAACGCGCTCAAGGACCTCGGTGTGCGCAAGGGCGATGTCGTCGGCATCTACCTGCCGATGATCCCCGAGGTGATCGTGACGATGCTGGCGTGCGCGCGGATCGGCGCGCCGCACAACGTCGTGTTCGGTGGCTTCTCGGCCGACGCGGTCAAGGAGCGGATGGAGTTCTCCAACGCCAAGGCGCTGGTCACCGTCGACGGCGCACGCCGCAAGGGCAAGACCGCGCCGATCAAGCAGCAGGTCGACGCCGTGATGGGCGACCTGGAGACGCTCGAGCACATCGTGGTGGTCAAGCACACCGGCGACGAGTGCGAGATGCGCGACGGGCGCGACGTCTGGTTTCACGAGATCTCAGACGCCGCCGAGGCCGAGTGCCCGCCCGAAGAGCTCGACGCCGAGCACCCGCTGTACGTGCTCTACACCAGCGGCTCGACGGCCAAGCCCAAGGGCGTCGTGCACACCACCGGTGGCTACATGACCGGTGTCAGCGCCACGCACCGCTTGGTGTTCGACCACAAGCCCGGCAAGGACGTGTACTGGTGCTGCGCCGACGTCGGCTGGGTCACAGGTCACTCGTACATCATCTATGGGCCGATGTGCAACGGCGCCACCTCGGTGATGTGGGAGGGAGCGCCAGACTACCCGCACAAGGGGATCTGGTGGGAGATGTGCGAGCGCTACGGCGTGACGATCTTCTACACCGCCCCGACAGCGATCCGCGCCTGCATCAAGTGGGGTGCCGAGCATGTGGAGAAGGCGAACCTGTCCAAGCTGCGGCTGCTGGGCTCCGTCGGCGAGCCGATCAACCCGAAGGCGTGGCTTTGGTACCACACGGTCGTGGGCGGCGAGCGCTGCCCGATCGTCGACACCTGGTGGCAGACCGAGACCGGCGCGATCATGATCACGCCCCTGCCCGGGATGGTCGCGACCAAGCCGGGCTCGGCGACGAGGCCGTTCCCGGGAATCAAGGCCGACGTGGTCGACGAGCGCGAGGGCAAGCCGCTGGCGGAGGGCCAGGGGCTGCTGGTGCTCAAGCGACCGTGGCCGTCGATGCTGCGCACGCTGTACAAGGAGGATGACCGCTTCGTCGAGACCTACTTCTCGAAGTTCGGCAAGGAGACCTACCTGGTCGGCGATGCCGCCCGCAAGGACAAGGACGGCTATTTCTGGGTGATCGGCCGGATCGACGACGTGGTCAACGTCTCGGGCCACCGGCTGTCGACCGCCGAGGTCGAGTCGGCGATCGTCTCGCACCCGAAGGTCGCCGAGTCGGCGGTGATCGGCCAGACCGATGAGGACACCGGTCAGGCGATCTGCGCGTTCGTGACCCTCAACGGCGACCTCGCCGGCTCCGACGAGTTGGTCGAGGAGATCCGCGGGCACGTCGCCGAGCGGATCGGCAAGTTCGCGCGGCCGAAGCGGATCATCTGGGCCGACGACCTGCCCAAGACCCGCAGCGGCAAGATCATGCGCCGGCTGCTGCGCGACATCGCCGAGGGCCGGGCGCTGGGCGACGTTACGACGCTGAAGGATCCCGACGTGATGGCGATGCTGGAGACCAAGATCAACCAGGAGCAGGCGCAGGAGGGCTAGTGTCCTGAACCGTAAATTCGGTGGCAGCCTCGCGGCGTCTGGACGCGTCTGACGGATGGGGATGATCCCGCCGTACCACCAGTACGTCTCAGAATCATCCCATCCGCCAGCCACGCCCAGCCACTCGCGACGCTACGCACGAATTTCCCGGTTCACGACACTAGCTCGGAGCGACGCCCGCGAGCGGCCGGCTCGCGGGCGCGCCCCGCCGCGTGCAGGCTCTGGGCGCTGCCGCTCCACCTTGCTTCGCTGACGCGGAGCGGATACAGTGCCCGCAGCGGACAAGATGCCCGCCGCCTTAGGGAGGCGAATCTCGAGCAGGGGAGAAGCGCATGCGCGCATCCATCCGGTTGGGTTCTTTTGCGGCCGCGGTCACGACGGTCGCCCTGATGCTCGGCGCGGGGACCGCGTTGGGGTCATCGGGATCGACCACCTCTCCGGGGTCGACCGTGACCGTTGCGCAGGGCGTGCAGCCGTCCCAGCTCCCCGGGGCCACGGCCTTCGGCACGACGGACCCCAGCACCCCTGAGACCGTGTCCTTCGTCCTGCGCGAGCGCCATTTCGGGCTGCTTTCGTGGGCCGTCCAGCACGGACTGCGGGCCCACTTCTCCGAGTCGCTGTTCGCCGACGTGTTCGGCCAGAGCCAGCGCCACATCTTCGAGCTGACCTCCTACCTGCAGAGGTTCGGGATCGCCACTCAGGTCTACTCCGACAACGTCGACGTGGTCGCGACCGGCACCGCCGGACAGTTCAACCAGGCCCTGTCGGTGCAGCAGCGCCAGTATCACGTGCCGGCGCAGCCGGGGTCCAACGGAATGAACGGCACTCCGGCGCAGACCGTGCACGGGGCCGACGGCTCGCCGCGGCTGCCATGGCACTTCGCGCGCTACGTGCTGGCGATCCTCGGGCTGAGCAACTACGCCCCGTTCACCAGCCAGGCCGTACACGTCAAGTCCGCCGTCGTGCATCCCCAGCAGGGCAGCTCTGACGCCTGCCTCGCGCTCACGGGTCTGCCGAACGCCTGCCATACGGCGACCGACTTCGCCGACCAGTACAACCTCGCCGGACTCTACAAGCAGGGCGCGACCGGGCAGGGGCAGACGCTCGGGATCGTCACGCTGGCGGCGCTCGACGTCGGCGCGCCGGAGACCTACTGGTCCACGGTCCTGCACCAGACGCCGAGCGGGCGCACGGTGACCGTCGACAACATCGACGGCGGCCCAGGCGCGCCCAGCGACAAGGCCGGCACCGGTGAGACCGACCTCGACGTCGAGCAGTCCGGCGGCGTCGCGCCGGGCGCCAACGTGATCGTCTACCAGGCGCCCAACACGGATCCGGGCTTCGCCGACGCGTTCTTCACCGCGGCCAGCCAGGACGTGGCCGGCTCGGTGTCGGCCAGCTGGGGCGAGTCGGAGACCTACGTGCAGGCGGCGGTGGCCTCCGGCACCGAGACGCCCGCCTACGAGGCAGCCTTCGATGAGGCGTTCCTGGAGTTCGCGGCCCAGGGCCAGGCAGGCTTCCTGTCGTCCGGCGACCAGGCGGCCTATGACGCGACCGCCGACCTGGGGACCACCAACCTGGCGGTCGACACCAGCGCTGACAGCCCGTTCATCACCTCCTCCGGCGGCACCACGCTGCCGTGGTCTGGCACGCTGACCGGTTCCGGCGGCAGCGCCAACGTCACCGTCTCAAACCAGCGGACCTGGGGCTGGGACTACCTGTGGCAGGCGTTCGCCACCACGACCCCGGAGACGCTGACCGCGGCCGCGGAGTCGGACGTGGTCGGCAGTGGCGGCGGCTTCAGCGTGTTCGAGCCCGAGCCTGCCTACCAGTGGGGGGTCTCGGGAACGAACTCGTTCAGCGCCGTCCAATACCTGACCCCGACCGACTACAAGGACGTGTCGGGGATCACCGAGCCGACCGCATGGGACTTCAACCCCACGCCGTCCGTCAGCCACGGGACTGGTTCGGGGCGCGCGGAGCCGGACCTGGCGGCCAACGCCGATCCGTTCAGCGGCTACCTGCTGTACGAGCCGTCGTTTGCCCAGGTCGGCCAGCCCGTGCTCCAGGGTGGCTGGGGCGGGACCAGCTTCGTGGCTCCGCAGCTGAACGGCTCCGCCGCCGTGATCGACTCCTCGCTGGGGAATCGGACCGGCTTCTGGAACCCGACGCTGTACTCCGCAGCGCAGTCTGGCAACTCGCCGCTGACGCCGCTCGACGAGAGCGACACGGGCAGCGACAACATCTACTACACGGGTACTCCCGGGACGGTGTACAACCCGGGCAGCGGGCTCGGCTATCCGGACCTGACTGCGCTCGCGAGCGCCTTCCCGCGCTCGTTCACGTTCGGTCGCAGCAGCGCCGCTGCCGTGGCAGCGATCAGGCACTAGCAGGCGGTCGCGCCTGGTCGGCGCGCCGGTCAGCCGCAAGGCTCCGGCGCGCCGGTCCGGCGCGCTACCCAGACACTGAGCCGGAGCGCCGGTCAGGGGCTGGCGCTCCGGTCCGGCGCCGGTCAGAAGCTGAGCCGGCGCCCCAGCCCGGCGCCGGTCAGACGCTGAGGCGGCGCGCCAGGTCGGCCGTATGCCGGCGCGCGACCGGGATCGTCTGGCCATCGGCGAACGACAGCTCGGCCGTCCCGCCCAGCATCGGGCGCAGCTCGACAGCCAGGCGCAGGTTGGCGACGTACTGGCGATGGACGCGTACGAAGTCGCGCGCCTCCCAGCGGCGCTCGATCTCTCCCAGCGTGCAGCGCAGCAGGTAGCGGCCGTCGGCCGTGACGATCCGGACGAAGTCCCCGTAGGACTGGACGTACAGGATCGCGTTGCGCGCCAGCAGCCGGGTCGAGCCGCCGTGCAGGTTGGCGACCGCGATCATCTCCCGGTCCTCGAGCTCGGGCGCCTGGGCGCCGGCCGGCGGCCTGGCCGCCCGATCCTCGCCGGCGTCGCGGGCGCGCGCCTCCACCGCCACCAGGACGCGGTCGATCGCTTCCTGCACGCGATGGCGCCCGACCGGCTTGCGCAGATAGTCGAGCGCGTGCAGCTCGAACGCGTCGACCGCCGCGTTGTCGTAGGCCGAGACGAACACGAGCGCCGGCGGCTGCGCGAAGCGGCGCAGCACGCGCGCCAGCTCCAGCCCGTCCAGGTCGGGCATCCGCACGTCGAGGAAGATCGCGTCGAACGCCTGGCTGGATGCCCTGCGCAGCGCGTCGTGGCCGTCGTAGGCGCACTCGACCTCGCGCACGCTGGGCGAGTTGCGCAACAGCCTGGCCAGGTCCTCCAGCTGCGTGCGCTCGTCGTCGACGGCAAGGATCGTCAGCTGGTCGGTCGCGGCGCGGCCGCGCCGCGCGTGGTCGGGCCGGCCGACGCTCACGCGGG
>JBOGYE010000005.1:0-24917 GCA_050696635.1 Solirubrobacteraceae bacterium
GCCATAACCACACGCCCCCTACACGACGGCCCGCCCAGGCCCAATCCCAACGCGCTCAACCGCCAGCGCGGCCCAACGACCACACCAGCGCGCCCCCGCTGCCGACAGCCGACCCGACTGCCCGTCATTTTGCGACAGCCTCCAATCTCAGACGGTTCTGCGCCGAAACCGTCTGATCCTGACCACCCTTTCCGCCGTCCCCGGAGCCGCTCGCTTCAGCGGCTCCGACTCCAGCTCCGGCCGGCGAGCGGGCCACGCCGATGAGCAGCCGTGCGCCCGGAGGCGGAGCGACTCGCCGCGGGGCACGCTGAGCGACGGCGCCATTTCGCGCCCGCGGGTCCGCTACGACCCATTCGTTCGTGTTCCCGCGGCCGCCGACGCCGTTTACGAGCACGAGCTCTCCCGACCCGAGCAGCCCGGTCCTCGCGCGCTGGTAGCTCTTGGCCGCGATCCCGGCCGCAGCGCAGATCTGCTCGGTCGTGAAGTCCCGGACCGCGCCGTCCGCGTCCGCGATCGCTGCCATCGCCGCGAGCAACAGCCGAGCGACACCGGTCGCCGCGCTGCAGCCGAGGACGGCCTCGAGCAGTTCGACGTTGATCTCGCCCTCCCACCACGGCCCGGCCTCCGCGAAGGCCAGCACGAGCGTGCTCGACCGTCCACGCCCTGATGCCTCAGCCTCGACGATGACCAAGCCGCGGCGCACGAGCCGGTCGCGCGCCTGCAGGTACCGGCTGCGGCTCAGCCCGGCACGACCTTGCCTGCGGTGACCGGCTCACCGCGTTCTCGCTCGCGAGCTTCGCCGGCCGCGAGCATCGGGCGTGGCCCGGTGCGGCCGCGGCGGCTCACTCGCGCGCGAGCACCGCAGCGACCGCGTCGCGACTCATCGCGCGGCTCCAAGCCACGAGCGATCAGCGGTGATCGCCGGCCTCCCGGGATCCGTCCGCGGCCGCGCTAGTCTTTGCCCAAGTCCGGACCAGGACCATGAGCTTCGGTTTTCGCCTCGATCCCCCTCAGCTGCGTCAACAGCTGGCCAGGGGATCGAAGCCGTTAAGGGACAAGCTCCCGGCGGCGGCGGTTGCCCGCGCGGCCGAGCCCCAGGCTGTCGATCGCTCAAGCCCTCCCTGACACCCCCTCGGAGCAGTCACGCCCCAAGGAGAGCGACGCACTCACGAGCGCGCCGCTGCTGGTCCACAAACTAAATCTGTGGACCAGAACCGCGATAAACCCCGGCAAACCACGTCGAACAACGACCCATCGGCTCGCCGGGGCGATCGCCAAACCTCCCGCAAATGGCCGCCTTCCAGCGGAACAGACCAATCGCTTCACACGCGAGAGGTCGCTGGTTCGAGCCCAGCCGTGCCCATAAATACCTGCAAATCGTCAGTGTAGTGTTCTATTTGTCTGTAGTTCGATCTGTTGTCACAAAACAGGTCGTTAGCCTCGACCTGTACCTGAGTCTTACCGTGTTGGTTGACGACCCGGGGTGCCAATTGGCTCGGGTCAACGAGCGATTTGGCTATCCGGGGCGGTAGCCGAGTCTCGTGTACGCGCGCTGGCGCTTTGCCAACATGCGCCGAAGGACCGGGACTTCGTGATCGACGTAGTCGATGATCCGGATCTCGTGCTTGGCGTCGTGGTGGCGATGAAGGCGTCCTGCGTACTGGGTCATCGTGCCCTTCCAGGCGATCGGCATGGCGAGCATGAGGGTGTCAAGACGCGGGTCGTCGAAGCCCTCGCCGATGTAGCGTCCCGTGGCGAGAACAGCCCGCGGGCCTTCTGAGCTCAGAAGCGCGTCGGCTCGTCGGCGGCCGCGCACTCCGAGCCCTCCGTGGAGCACGGCGAACCGGTCGGTTCGTGCCTCCAAGACGGCGGCTATCGCCGCGAGATGTTCGCGTCGCTCGGTGAGCACAAGCGGATACCGACCCTCGGCCAACTCGCTGAGAACATCGTTCGCGATCTGCGCGGTGCGGTCGTGATCGTCGGCGACCGCGCTGAGGATCTCCTGGATGCCGGGATCGGTTGGGAGCCGCGTCGGGTCGAACCGGGTCCGGCGTTCGAGCAGCACGCGGCGAGTGGCGGTCTCAACCTGGGCCGAGACGGTGAGCTCGTGACGCACAGGACCGCATTGCATCAAGAGGATCGGGTGATGCCCGTCTCGCCGCTGCGGTGTGGCCGTCAATCCGGTGAGGTGGCGGGCTGGGACCTCGCAAAGTAGGCGCTCGACCGACACGGCCGGGACGTGGTGGCACTCATCGACGATCACGTAGCCGTAGCGGGAGAGGTCGACGTTATCGCGGCGAACGACCGACTGGATCATCGCGACGTCAACCGGACTCGCGCTGGATCGCTGCTCGGCGGGTCCGATCGTGCCCGGTTCGATGCCGAGAAACTGGGTCAACCGGGCGAGCCACTGCTCCAGAAGCGGCCGGCGATGTACAAGCACGAGCGTCGACCGAGCGCGCCGAGCGATCAACGCGGCCGCCATCACCGTCTTGCCGGCACCGGGTGGTGCCACCAGCACGCCTATCTCGTGCGCGGCCAACGCATCGACCGCTGCCTGCTGAGGCCGGGTCAGCGTCCCGGTGAACGCCACAGAGATCGCGTCACCATCGGCGCGGTCGTCACGGACCCTGGCGCCGAGCCCAGCAGCAGCGAGCTCCTCCTCGACCCGGCCAAGACAGCCTCGCGGGAGCAACAGGCGGTCGGCTATCTCCTCGTGACAGGCGATCACGCGTGGGGTCTTGTGAGTCGAGAGCCGAGATCGCTCTCGTTCAAAGAACTCCGGGTTGGCGAACGCGGCGGTGCGGCGCAACCTGTCTCGGAGACTCGCAGGGAGCCCGACGCAGCCGACCTCGACCCGGCCGGCCAGCCGTAACTCGACATCGGGGGTGCCCGGCGGAGGGGCAACAAGGCGGCGGGCGCGGGGCCGGAGGGATTCCTCGCGCCACGAGGTCATCCCGAGTGGGCCGCCTGCACGCTCCGCCTCGGTCGCCAGTGCCTCGACCCGCTCACCGTCGACCCGGCGAGCTTCAGCGAGATACGCCCATTGATCCTCGAAGGGCTCAAGGTCGTCATCCAGAAAGACCGTGCATCCGACTGATCGCCGCGCATGCTGAAGCGGCAGTGCGATCAGGTTGCCAAAGCCGCCCGTTGGCATCGTGTCCTGGTTGGGGAACAGCCGGTCGTAGGAGTCCATCGAGATCGCTCGGCCACGCATCGCGTGGGTCAGCAGCGACGGGCCAAGGGCCCGCGCCGAGCGCGCCGGCACCGGCATCGAGAACAGCACCCACAGATGAGCCCCCCGCCCCGAGCGGGAGCGCTCCACCACGACCGGCACATCCAGCTCCGCTGCCGCGCCTCGCAGCGCAGCCACGTCATCGGGCCACGTTGGGCCATCGAGGTCGATCGCCACCAGCCAACACGTCTCATCCGCGAGCAACGGGTAGATCCCGGCCGTTTGGCGACCCTCGAGGTGGAGACGTGCCTCGGCCGGCGAAAACGAGACGAACCGCCGCTGAGAGCACGCAGCACACTTCACCTTCGGCTTGAAACACAATCCCGGTTCCCACTCATTCGAGCACTTCGGCGCCCACCCCGATCTGCTCGCCGCGCGCGTGCTCTCCCACCGTGTGGCGAAGACATCCGGACGGCCACGGAAGAGCGAGGTGAATAATGTCACGCGGCCTGCGGCCGTTGTGATGTCCGGCCCTCCCGAGTCGCGCTCAAGCGCAGCGATCGTGTTGCGCAACGCCGCCCGCTCACCGTCCAGCTCAGCCAGACGAGCGCGAGCTGAGACGAGATCGATCGCTGCTGGCGCGGTCACGCACCGAATCGTCGCGAAACCCTCGGACCGAACGGCGCGCGTCTGTCTGCCCGGCGCCCGATACTCCACGGTCATGAGCAAACGCTCCCGCCACCGACGCCGATCGGGCGCCGGGGCGCGGCTTCCCGCCGCGCGATCCAACGACTCGCGAAACCCGCCGTCCGACCCTGAACGGCTGCTGCTCGACCAGATCGCCGTAGGCGAGCTCGACCCGCACTTGAGCGTGATCGCCGACGCAATCCACGCGCGCCGAGAGCTACTCCACACCGTCAGCTCGGCCAAAGCGCTCGCAGTGCTGAACGTCAGCGACTGGGTGCGCTTCAACCACGACACCAGACCCCAATACCTGCGCGGAGCGGAAGGCATCGTCGTCGCGCTCGACCCGTGCGCCGCGACGGTACGCCTCCAGCAGCCGGTCGGACGGTTCAGCAGCGGCCAGATACGCCGCTGCCCGCCGCTGCCGCTCGACCGTTTGAACCCAGCCGCTTGAAGCGACGAGCGGCGCCGGCCAGACGAACCGCGACCTCGACGAGCTGATCGCAGAGATCACGGTCGACTGCTACGACGAAGACGAGCAGCTCCAAGGCTAGGCTAAGGCAAGGCTTCGAGAACGCGTTTGACGAAGACGCCGGCTTTCCGCTGTCCGGAACCGTCATCGGTGAACGCGTCGAGATCGTGCACATCGGACAGGGCCACGGTCGCCGCGAACTGATCGCCACATGCCAACGCGCCGGCCACCGCTTGCGAGATCGCCCTGCTCGACATCGCCGGTATCCAGGCCAACCCGCAGACCGCACGCCTCGTCGCCGCTTACCGACGCTGGATCAGAGCTTGACCGGCAGCCCGAGCTACCTCGGCGGGGCGCAGGTGGATGGCCGTCACGCCCGGGTGAACTACATGGGCTTGGTCGCCGTGGGCGCTAGCGATTTCTTCGATGACCTCGATCCCGCCGCCGACGAACCGGGAGCACAGCCAGAGGCATGAAGCACTGCGAATGCGTTCTGCAGGTCTCCGCGAGACTGTTCGCTAGAACCCTGCGACGCTGTATTGTCAGGCGTGTGACCGTTGGAGTTCAGGGTGCCAAACGTAGCCGAAAACACCGCAATAGGCCGATGGCGGCACCCCGCAAACCGCCGCCATAACCGCACCATTGCACCATTGTCGGGTGGCCGGGGGCATCGCAGACCCCAGCTCCCTCGGATCCCGGCGTGGCAGTCTCCCGTCACCGGGCTCTTCTCATCGGCCGTCAGTACGCGCGAACCCACTGCCAGTGGGCGAACAGACTGGACTGCCGTTCGAACAGGCCGGTCCACCACCGCTTGAACCGCCTGTAGGTCCGCAAGCGCTTGTACTTCCTCCCAGCCCAGCGCCTCAGGTAGAAGCTGACGCGCAGCAGGAGCGGATACAGCCCGGACCGGTAGAACCGGCCGTAGTAGTGCATCCACCCGGCGATGATGGGTTCAGCCAGTCCGCCAGGTCCTCTGACCACGGTCGGCGCGGCGCAAAGACGGCAAGAGTAACGCTCGGCGTGCTCGCCGACCGCGTAGCTGACCTCGCAACGCTCTGGAAGACCGCCCTGGGGGCTCATACAGATCGCATCGCTCTCGTCCCCGCGATCCGCAGGTCGCCACACGGACCTGAAAGCTGACGGTGGGCGTCCCTCATGGCCGATCGATGGTACGAGCCACTGCAGATGGATCCCCACGCATGGAGTCCGCTGGCGGACAGGCGGTCAGCCGACTATCGGAGTGCCGCTTGGAGCGATCGACGGCCCGCTTCACGGTGTCGGCGGGCGGCCCGGTAGCGTCGCGCGTCGGGTGACAGGGAGCCCAGTGCCAGACATGTGGTGGCCACGAGCACGCCCGGCTCGGAGCGATGTGGATGCAGCGGCATCAGCACGTCGGCGACCACCAGGTAGATGGGAGCGACCTGGGCGCAGCTACGCAGGTGCCAGGCGGGAGCGCGGTGATTGCGCCGACGATCGCGATCCGGGCGAGCTCGTTCTCAGCGGCTTCGAAAGCTGGGCCCGGGGCGGACTCGCTCACGGAAGCGTTCGACGGCGTGGGCGCTGGCTTGAATGGTGTGCGTTGTGGTCATGCATCACGGGGCGCATGACCACTTTGCAATCTGACATCAGTACTCGAAGGAAGACGCGGTCGACTGCCGCGTCGTCAGCACTGGGCTCCTCGATCGGGGTCACCAGCTGATACGTCCTCCGACGTGTGACCCGCCGGACGTCAGGGCTCGATGAGCCCGCGGCGGATTGCGTACCGGGTCAACTCGACCCGGTTTCGCATCCCCAACTTCTCGAGCATGTTCGCGCGATGGCGCTCCACGGTCTTCTTCGAGATCACCAGCGTCTCGGCTATCTCCTCGCTGGTGTGCCCCTCGGCGATCAGCTTGACAACCTCCTGCTCGCGCGGTGTCAGCGGATCCTGGGGCGTCGCCTCACCGTGCCGCGCGCGCTCGAGGTAGTCCCGGACCAGTGCGGTGACCGCGGGCGGATAAAGGAACGGCTCGCCGCGCATGCTGGCGCGAATCGCCTCGACCAGATCGCGGTTGGCCGCCGACTTGAGCACGTAGCCCGACGCGCCGGCCTTCAGCGCCTCGAAGAAGTAGCGCTCGTTGTCGTACATCGAGAGGATCAGTATGCGCAGCTCGGGTCGCCGGCGGTGCAGCTCCGCGGCCGCCTGCAGGCCGGTCATCCTCGGCATCGCGACGTCCAGGATCGCCAGGTCGACGTCGTCGCTAAGGGCCTTCTGCACGGCCTCGGCGCCGTCGCCCGCCTCCGCGACCACCTCGATGTCGGGCTGGGCGTCGAGCACCAGCCTCAGGCCACTGCGCATGACCGTGTGGTCGTCCGCCACGAGCACCCTGGTCTTCAGCGGCGTCGGCATCACGACCGTCCATCCAAGGCCATACGCAGCGTCACGGCGACACCGGCGCTCGGCCCTGGGTCGATCCGCAGTTCGCCGCCGATCAACAGCGCACGCTCGCGCATGCCCGCCAGCCCGCCTCCTTCGCTGAGGGCCTCGGGAAGGCCCTGCCCGTCGTCTGAGACCTTCAACTCCAACTCGCCGTTGGATCGGCTCAACACGACCGTGACGTCCGAGGCGTCCGAGTGTCGCACCACGTTTGTCAGTGCCTCCTGGGCGATCCGGTAGATCGCCAGCTCGACGTCAGGTGGCATCGTCGGGAGCGAGCCGTCGATCTGGCGGTGAACCCGCAACGTACCCGGTTGCCCGACCCGCTCACAGAGGGTGATCAAGGCGTTCACGAGACCCAGCTCGTCGAGCGCCTCCGGTCGCAGCTCTCTGGAGATCCGTCGCACGTCTTGGAGCGTGTGCTGGACGATCTCGGCCAGCTGCGCGAGCTCCCCTTGGTCGGAGCTGGCGCGCGAGGACGCGTGCTCGGCCCGCAGCGCGACCGCGGTGAGTGTCTGCCCGATCTCGTCGTGCAGCTCGCGCGCGATCCGAAGCCGCTCCCCCTCCTGCGCCGCCAGTGCCCGCGAGGAACTCTCGCGCCGCTCGCTCTCCAGCCGCTCGAGCATCTCGTTGAACGCCTGGGCCAGCGCCAGCACCTCGCTGCTCGAGTGCCCGAAGCCGACGGCCCGTTGACCGGGGCGGAGCATGTTGATCGTCCCCATCACCCTGCTGAGCCTGTTTAGCGGGCTGAGAGCCTGCCGCAAAAGCAACAGATCGGCGACCAACATGACGGCGAGACCGCCGAGCAGGATCACCAGTTCGGCCAGACGGATCCGCGCGTGGATGGTCACCGGGGTGAGCGCCATCAGCGCGAACGCCAGCGCGAACACCGCCGCGTTGCCGGCGAACACACGCCACAGCATCGGCGCCGCCCGCCGCGGCGCCTGCGCAGGATCTACCGGCTGCGCTGACGGGCGGTTCGCCGACACGCCAGGAGCCGCGCGAACTGGGGGGAGCTTGGACGGGTCGGGACTGGGCATCGTCGTCGAGGTTCTGTCGATGGGCAGGGCGGGTAGTCGGGCACGCCCCGGGATGCGCGGTTACAGGCGTGGCGCTGCTGGTGGTGTGAATCTAGCTTTCGAGGCAGCGCACGGGAAGCCAACCCAGCCTGGCGGATGGGCCAACCCGCGGCCCACCGGCATGGGCGAATCAAGATGCGCGTTTGCACCCATGTCCGCTTCGCCGCCCCAGACCTAGCGTCGTTGGCAGCACTGCACCGCATCCCACCAACCATCAGCGACCCGAAGGAGACAGCAGGTGCCATGAACTCTCCAGATGCTCAAAGCGCGTACCCCGTGCGGATCGAAGGCACGCCGGATCATCGGCTCAGCCGCGGTCTATGGCTGGTCAAGTGGCTGCTGGCGATCCCGCACTACGTGATCCTCTTGTTCCTTTGGATCGCGATGCTCGGCACGACAATCGTCGCGCTGTTCGCAATCCTGGTCACGGGCCGCTATCCGCGCACCCTGTTCGACTTCAACGTCGGCGTGCTTCGCTGGACCTGGCGGGCCGGGTTCTACTCCTACAGCGCGCTGGGCACCGATCGCTACCCGCCGTTCACGCTCCAAGACGTCCCCGACTACCCGGCCCGGCTCGACATCGCCTACCCGCGGCAGCTGTCGCGCGGCCTAGCGCTCGTCAAGTGGTGGCTGCTCGCGATCCCCCACTACCTGATCGTCGCCATCTTCCTCGACAGCGGTTGGGCCTTCTCGGGCGGCGGCCGGGATGCTGGCTTGCTCCCGCCGGGCGGCCTGATCACGGTGATGGTGCTAATCGCAGCGGTGGCGCTGCTGTTCACCGCTCGCTATCCGAAGGCGATCTACGACTTCGTGCTCGGGATGAACCGCTGGGTGTTCCGGGTCGGCGCTTACTGCCTGCTGATGACCGACCGCTACCCGCCGTTCCGGCTCGACATGGGCGGCCAGGAGCCGCCGGCAGCCACCGTGACTGCCTTGGATATCCCTCCCACCCCGGCCCCGGCACGGCCATGAGTCGTCCCATCCAAGCCCGATCGGAGGCGCCCTGATGGCCCGGATCCTCGCCTACACCTCGCCGGCGCGCGGGCACCTGTTCCCGCTCGTCGGGATCCTCGACGAGCTTCACAGTCGTGGACACACGATCTCGCTGAGGACGTTGTTCTCGGAGACCGAGCTTATGCGCGCCCGCGGATTTGACTGCGAGCCGCTGGACCCCGCCGTCGAGGATGGACACGACGATTACCTGGCGCGCACCCCGCAGGGAGCGCTCAAGCGGGCGCTGCGGACGTTCGCTCGGCGGGCCGAGATCGACGCGCCGGCAATCCTCCGAGCGATCGATCGCACACGTCCCGACGCGCTGCTCATCGACGTCAACGCGTGGGGCGCGCAGGCGGTTGCGGAAGCCTCGGGGCTGCCCTGGGGCACTTGGTGCCCGTTCCCGATGCCGCTGGCTTCCCGGGATACTCCGCCGTTCGGACCCGGCCTGCGGCCGGCACGCGGTCCGGCAGGACGGTTGCGCGACGCGCTCCTACGGCCGCTGTTGACCGGCGGCTATGCGCGGGCGTTTGTGCCGGCGGTCAACGAGGTGCGGGCTGCGGTCGGCGTGCCGAACCTGGCCAGCCCGACGGCGCTGTTCGAAGGCGCGCCGCTGGTCATCTACATGACCGCCGAGCCGTTCGAGTACCCGCGGCGCGACTGGCCTGAGAGCGTCGCAATGGTCGGTCCGTGCGAGTGGGAGCCGCCGGCCCCAGCGCCGCCGTGGCTCGAGAGTCTCAGCGATCCGATCGTGCTCGTCACCACCTCGTCGGAGTACCAGCACGACAGCAAACTCGTGGAAGCTGCCCTCACGGCGCTCGCCGGTCAGCCGCTTACCGTCGTCGCCACGGTTCCCGCTGGAGTGCCGGAATACCTGCAAGTCCCCGCCAACGCGCGCGTTGAGTGCTTCATCCCCCACGGACCACTGCTCGACCGAGCCGTGTGCGCGGTCACGCATGGCGGAATGGGCGCCACCCAGAAGGCGCTCGCGCGCGGAGTCCCGGTGTGCGCGGTGCCGTTCGGACGCGACCAGTTCGAGGTCGCGCGCCGACTGGAGGTCGCCGACGCCGGCACGCGGCTGCCGGCCGGCCGGCTGCAACCGGATCGCCTTCGAGCCAAGATCAGCGAAGCAACGACCAAGAAGGCGGGGGCGGCACGGATCGCCGACGCATTTGCGGCGGCGGGCGGCCCGCACGCCGCGGCTGATGCTGTCGAGCGACGCCTGCTCGCGCCGCGGGCCGGCGATCGACACATGAACCTCCGCGGGATCGGCTCACTCAGAGCGTGATCCGCGTGGACCAGACAGCGCTCGCGCCGTCGGCCTCGGCCTGCTTCTGACGAATGGAAGGAGCGAGATGAGCCCGGAGCCAAGAGATCGGTTGCACCGACGGCCCCCGCGCGCCGTTGCTGACCACGACACAGACAGGCCCACTGAGGCCGTTCCGATTCCTGACGGCGATCGCGAGCCTCCTCTCGCCGTGGCAAACGGCGCTCGTCGACCAGGAGATGATGTTGGGCATCAACGACGCCCTCACCGCACGACGCGGTCAGGCCCGAGGTCCGCGCGGCAGAACGCGCGCCGGCTCGGACCGGTGGAGTACACGCTGCTCGCGCTGATCGCCCTCGGCATCGCAGTCACGATCGCGATGGCGGTCATCAATCCGTCTGGCTGAGCCCTTGTTGGGGTGTTCGACGCGTGGCAAGTGAGGGCCGGACCCGATTCCTGGTTGGGACTGGCTGCGCAGAGGAAGCTGACCGGGATGACGGCATAGCCGTGATAGATCCTCTTCCGCAACGATCATCTACGAGCAAGAGAGAAGCTCATGTGGCACAACATCTTCGCGCTCGGCGTGGGTGCGGGCGAGAAGGTCATCCGCAGCGTGCTGATCTACTTGTTCTTGCTCGTCGCCTTCCGATTGTTCGGCAAGCGCGAACTGGGGCAGGCCAGCACCCTTGACCTCACCGTCCTGGTACTAGTGGCGAACGCCGTCCAAAACGGCATCATCGGCAACGACGTCTCGGTCACCGGCGCCATCATCGGCGCGGTGGTGCTGTTTGGTATGAACGCAGCATTTGCCCGAGCCGCCTTCCATATCCAATGGATGAGCTGGCTGCTGGAGGGCAGCCCCAGCACACTGATCTCCGAGTGCCAGATTGACCGACGCGCGTTGCGACGCGAGCAGATCTCATTGCCCGAACTGCGGGCGATCGCCCGGCGACAGGGCTTCGCCGACCTCGGCGAGGTCTACACCGCGGTCCTGGAGACCAACGGCGTGGTGTCGATGTTCCACCAAGACGAGGGCTGCCGCTATCACCCGGAGGCCACGCCACATGGGCTGCGTTTCGGCAAGCATCGGGGACAGGCCGCGACCAGGGTGAGCTGAATCCAGCTGCGTCGCCGCCAACCCGATGAGCAGCGGTGCAGCGCGTCCTGCGCTGACAGAGCTAGGCTGACCGCCGAGATGTCGATCAGCACCCAGACCGAGACGGTCGTGATGGCGGACGGCGGCACGATGGATGGCTATCTGGCCGTGCCCGAATCAGGCCGTGGGCCCGGGATGCTGGTGCTGATGGAGATCTTCGGCGTCGGCGATTACATCCGCGAAGCGACGGAGCGGCTGGCCGGGCTCGGTTACGTCGCCCTCGCGCCTGACCTGTACCGCCGGATCCGCCCGAGGGCTGAATTCGGCAAGGGTGACCAGGCCATGCAGGAGGCGTTTGCGACGTCCCAGCAGCTGGATCACGAGGGCGCGATCGCAGACGCGATCGTCGCACTGGACGCGCTGCGCACCCGCGCAGACGTCGAAGCGGGCGCCGGCGTGATCGGCTTCTGCCTGGGTGGCACGCTCGCGTTCGGGGTCGCGAGCGCGGCCGAGCCCACCGCGTTGGTGGCCTACTACGGCTCGATGATCCCCGAGTTGCTCGACGATGCCGATCAGATCAGCTGCCCGGCGCTGTTTCACTTCGGCGGCCGGGACCCCTACATCCCGCGCGAGAGCGCGGACCGCGTCGGCAAGGTGGCCGTCGACCGCGACGGCTGGGAATGCCATGTCCATGCCGACGGCGGTCACGCCTTTGACAACTGGGACAATCCGATGTTCCACCAGCCGGAGCCGGCCGCTCGCGCCTGGGAGCTGACCCGAGCGTTCCTGGCCCGGACGCTCCCGGTCGACCACTCGTAGCGCCGCGGACCCATCCGCGCGCCGACCGGCTGAACGACCCGGTCAGACCGAGTCGGCGATGTCGTGGTGCTCGTGCGCGTTGTCGAGCAGCGGCGTCCTCGCCGACGCGTCGCCGGCGGGCACGCGACGCAGACCAACCCATCCGGTCGGCGATCGTGTTCTGGAAGCGGTGGACAGGTCGGCGATCATGTTCTGGAAGCGGTGGACAGGCTCCTCGAAGCGGTAGCACATCGGGCCGCCCGGAAACGGGGTTGTGGCCAGCCCCTCCTGAACGCGCTGCACGATCGCGCTGTCCTCGCGGTTGACGGTGTGCCAGAAGCTGGCGAGCCGGTCGATGGCGTCGTTTGCGGCGGGGTCATCGCGGGCCAGCCGCCATTCCTCGAGTCGGTATCCGGCCAGATCGCCCAGGTGATCGACCAGCGCCTCGCGCTCGGGCTCGAGGTTGAGGAGGATGACGGGACCGAACGTCGTGACGGCGAGGTCGAGCAGTCCGTGGTCGCCGCGGTCAAAGGCGGGCGCGTGGTCGGTGGCGAAGATCGCCCGCTGGTCATCGGGAATCCCGGCGTCGGCGAACAGGGGCGTTCCCACGCAGCGGCCGTCGAGATCGTAAGCCCAGTGATGGTAGGGGCAGCGGATGAACCGCCCGACCCGTCGCTCGCCGGTCTCAAGCAGTCGGGTACCCCGATGGCGGCAGACGTTGTAGAAGGCACGCACCGCGCCGTCACGACCGCGGAGCACGATCACCGACCGCCCGGCGACGTCGACCACGAGGACCTCACCGGGCTCGCGCACCGCCTCGGCGCAACCCACCGCAACCCAGCCCGAGGCGAACACCCGCTCGCGCTCGACCGCGAAGAACTCGTCGGAGACGTAGGCCTCGCGGATCAGCGTCCTGGCATCGGCCACCGGTCGACGGGTGCGCTGATACACCGCGTGGTCCGTGTAGCTCTCCGGCGCGACCTCATGCATGAACAGTCGGCTCTCGCGTGCGTGCGACCGATGGGTCAGGCCTCAGGAACGGCTAGGCCGCGGGGGGCGGCGTCGGTACCGCCACGACTTGGAGATCGACGATGCCGGCGAAGTCGGAGGGGTTGCAGGTGTAGACAGGAAGATCGTTGGCCACAGCGGTCGCGGCGATCATCGCGTCGTACGCGCGGGCCGAAGGCTTGCGGCCGACGCGCCTCAACGATGCGGCGACCCGGCCGAACGCCCGCGCGGACGCGGCGTCGAACGGAAGCGGATCAAAATCGGATTCGGCCTGCTGTAGATGCGCCTGACGCGCCGCGCGCTCCTGCTCATCCTGCGCGAGCAGAGGGCCAACCGACAGCTCCGCCAAGGTGACAGCGGTGATCAGTGGCTCCTGAGGCAGGGCCGACGCGTCCTCGAAGCGAGCCAGCATGATCACCGTAGAGGTGTCCAGCACGCCTCTGGCAGAAGCTGTCGACCCGCTCATAGCCGTGAGTCGAGAAGCTCGTCGATGTCTCGCCGCCAGGCACCGGAGTCGACCGGCGGCAGATGCTGCCAGCGCTCGAGCAACGCCTGCGCCGCGAGCCCGGGCGGCGGCAGGCGACGCAGCTCCGCGACGCGTTTACCCGCTCTCGTAATCGTGATCACCTCGCCGCGCGAGGCGCGATCGATCACCTCGCCGCCGTTATTTCGCAGATCCCGAATGCTGACGTCGGTCACGCGATCAGCGTATCACGCGTGAGACCGCCGCCCGGGCTCTTGGCCGAGCGGGAGAGCGGCGCGGCGACTGCGCTACTGCACCGCGTTGGGCGGGTATGACCCGTCCTCGGCTTTGGAAGCCGTCGCTCCACCGTTTGGCGCTGTGAACGGCAGCCGGTCGAGCGTGGAGGTGATCTCAAACAGGCGCTGCACCGCCGGCGGCCCCGGGATGATCGACAGCGTCCACCCGTCGCGCAGCGCCGCGGCGTTGACAGTGAGGAGGGCGTGAAGGCCAGTGGAATCGACGAAGTCGACCCCGCGCAGGTCGATCACGAGCTTGGCAAAGCCGACCTCGACCAGTTCCGTCAGCTTGCGTTCGAGCTGACCTACGGTGGCGAGATCGAGCTCGCCCCGCAGCGCGATCCGTACCGCGTCGCGTTCGGGCTCGACATCGAGCGAGAACCCCGACGCCCCCCCAAGTTGCCTCTCGGAATCTGCTGTCACGGTGGCGCTCCCCTTCAGCTTGGCCGGACGAACGGCACGCGTCACCGAGGTCCAGAGCAACGCGCCTCGATCAACGCTACCGCACGCGCGAGGCGGTTGTCCAGCGGTTCCGGCAGGCCGACCGTCCGACCGGCCGTCAGGAAGCTGACCCGCGCGCCCTCGACCAGCGTCGCGGCATCGATCCGCCCTCGATCACGTCCCGGGCGACATATCGCCGATCGTGCGGTTGGTCTCTCCGGCGTGGGCCCGGATCCGCAGGAACGCCTCGTCGACATCGACCCGGGGGCGCGCGCTGAGCACGCCCTTGGCCTGCTCGATGATCACCCTGCTGTTGAGCGCGCCCACCAGTCTTTCTGCCAGTACGTCGTCGGTCCGGGGGAGCCGCTGATCGTCGGGGACACGACCGCCGACCCGCTGACTTCAGAGAACCCGTCGGTCAGCTCGATGGGCGTCGCGGCCTGGGCAGGCTATCCACTGCTCGCGCCCAGCGGAGAGGTGCTCGGCACCTTCTGCGTGGTCGACACCAAGCCACGGCGGTGGTCGCCGCACGACGCCGAGGTGCTTCCCACCTTGCCGCTTGCGGCGGCTGGCGAGATACGCCCTGCGCGCGGCGATCGAGGAACAGCGCCACGCCAGACGCGCTGCACTCCGCGCACGAACTCGCGCGGGCGATCGAGCGCCGGAAGCTCGCGCTCAGCGACGGCGAGCCCCACGACGATCTCGCGCTGCTCGTGCGGCGGGCGACTTGACCGTCTCGGAGATGCGGGCCGCCTACTCCTGCTCGGAGATGCAGACCCGGCTACTGCTGGGCGCGGCGCGCGTCGGCGAGCTGGTCGGGAGTCGTCGGCGCGGCGACCGTGTTGGCGTGTTGGGATGCCGCCGGTACCGGTCCCTCTCCTTGCGGCGGCACGTGCTCGTCGGCCTTGCGTGCCGAGGCGCGCCCCCAGCCGCTGAACGCCAGCGCGACCAGCGCCACGAACACGGCGGCCGGCAGCACGATGATCGTGAAGGCTCCGCCAGCGAAGATGGCGAGGATCAGCGCGATCACGATCACGATTCCGAAGAAGAGCCCCAACCACATCGTCGTTGGCTACCCCGCTTGAACGGGATGCACACGCGGCGATCAGTCCACGTCGTCGCGAACTCGCGCTGCGATCGCGGGCGAGTGGTAGGCCGAGGACTCGCCCTGCAGCCAGCGGTCGAGGTCAGGCGGGTGCGGCGTGGCCCCCCCGATCAGGTACAGCCCGACCAGCGCCACGCCGAGCGCCCCGTCGAACACGAGCATGATGACGACCCCCAGCTGGACGCCGGCGGCCAGCGAGCCGGCGGCCATCGCCAGCGCCAGCAGCACCGGACCGACCATGAAGGCCGCCTCGGAGCGCAGCAGCTCGACTAATGCGAACGTCGGTCCCAGCTTCGTCGAGGGCACGCTGAGCCCCGCCATGAACAGCCCCGGCGTCACCCCGGCGCCCGCCCCGTAGCCGAGCAGGAAGGCGACGGCGCCGGCGATCGCGTCGGCCGCTCCGGGTGAGAGCCACAGCAGCACGGCGGCTCCAACGGCGGTCGCGGCCATCCCGCTCAACGCCAGGTACGGGGTCCACTTGGTCGGCAGCGCTCGCTTGAACAGCCACGCGGCCAGCGCGACCCCGGCGATCTGGCCGGCCAGCAGGAAGCCGACGACGGCCGGCGGATGGTGGACGACCATCAGCAGGTAGAGCTCGAGCAGCTCCAGCAGCGTCGTGAACGCGGCGCCCACGACCATCGCGCCGAGCACGCCGACGACCGGGAGCGTGTGGGCGATGATCCGCACCGGCATCAGCGGCCGGCGCTTGCGGTACTGGATCACGACCAGAGCGATCACCATCGCCACCCCGGCCGCCAGCGGCGCGATGAACTCCGGCGACGAGAAGGCGCCCTCGCTCAACCACGACACGCCGACGAACGGCACGATCGTGGCGCCGAACGCCAGCGGGATCGCAAACCAGTCAAAGCCCATCCCACGACCGGGCGGATCGTTGCCCTCGAAACCCAGCAGGCCCAGCGCCAGCCCGGCCAGCCCCAGGACCGCCACCGCCCCGTACAGCTCCCGCCACCAGTGAAGGTCATTCGCCAGCCCGCCCACCACCGGTCCCAGCGTGACCATCCCGAACAGCCCCAGGTTCACCACCGCCGCCGTGCCGGGCAGCTTCTCGGGACCGTGCTGGGTGATCAGCGGCGGCAGCGCCGCGACCAGCAGCATCCCCGTCGCCAGCCCTTGCATCGCCCGAGCGACGTTGAAGACGTAGACGTCGAACGACAGCGCGCCCAGCAGCGAGCCGACGACGAACAGCGCCTCGCAGCCGACGTACAGCCGCCGACCAGGTAGGCGCTGGATCAGATCGGCGGCGACGACCGCCCCGAAAGCGTAGGCGCCGTTGGCCAGCCCGGAGCTGAGCTCGTAGCCGAACCTGGTGGTGTGCAGGTCCGCGATCACGCTGTGCTGGAGCAGAGCTGCCGCCGTGGTCAGCACGATGAACGGGGACAGCGCCAGCAGCGCGATCGCCACGGCCGCGGGATAGTTGCCCCCAAGCGGTGCGCGCGACAGCGCGGCCCCGATCCGCATGCGGGGTCCCGACTGGATACTCAATGCCGCCCCCGGCGGCCCCGCTGCACCATTGCCCCACGCTGCCCCTGCTGGCCGCCGTGAAACCGGCGGCCATCGGATTACACCCGGGCCGCGGGGGTAGCGAGAAGTCATGCAAGCCGAGGTGACCCTCCTGGTCGACGGATGCTCGCGAACGCTGGCGGTCGGCACACGGATGACGCTGCTCGACATGCTGCGAGAGCGACTCGGGGTCACATCTCCCAAGAAGGGCTGCGACCACGGCCAGTGCGGCGCCTGCACGGTGCTGCTCGACGACAGACGGGTGACGACGTGCCTCGCGCTTGCGGTCGCGCACGACGGCGCCGAGATCGTGACCGCCGACGGACTCGGCGACGCGGATGCGCTGCATCCGCTGGCACAGGCGTTCCTCGAGCACGACGGCTTTCAGTGCGGCTACTGCACGCCCGGACAGATCTGCTCCGCGGTCGGCATGCTCGCCGAGGCCCGAGCCGGCTGGCCCAGCCATGTCAGCGACGATCTGTCGGCGCGCCGACGTGGCGATCGCCTTCGGCGGCCTGGCGCCCAGGCCGTGGCGAGCGACCGAGGCCGAGCAGGCGCTGCGGCGAGCCACGCCCGGCGAGTCGACGTTGCGGGCCGCAGCCCGAGGTCGAGCTCGCACAGGCACGGCCGCTGCCGGGCAATGCGTTCGATCGACTCCCGCTTCGGCCACGTGGTCAACCACGACTTCGCCGAGTACCACATCCCCACCCACGCTGACGTCCCCGAGATCGAGGCCCACTGGCTCGACGGCCACGACCCACACACCAACCCGATCGGCTCCAAGGGGATCGGCGAGATCGGGATCGTCGGGGCGGCCGCGGCGATCACCAACGCCGCCCACCACGCCACCGGCATCCGCGTGCGCGACCTGCCGATCACCGCCGACAAGCTACTGCGCTGAACGCGGCCCAACCAGCAAGCGAAGGGAGAATCCATGACAGCCGACACCCTTGATCAACAGCTGACCACCTACCTGAGCGACGTCCACGCGATCGAGGAGCAGGCGCTGGTCCAGATGCGCGACGCGCCGGGGATGTCCGGCGACCCGGAGATCGCGGCCGCATTCGAGCGCCACCACGGGGAGACCCGCGAGCACGAGCGCCGAGTGAACGAGCGCCTGACCGCGCGGGACGCCAAGCCGTCGACGCCCAAGGACGTCGCGGGAAGACTGACCGGCAAGGGCCTCGGCCTGTTCGCCGCGCTTCAGCCCAAGACGCCCGGCAAGCTCGTGGTGCACGCCTACTCCTACGAGCACATGGAGCTGGCCGCATACGAGCTCCTGGCACTGATGGCCGATCGCGCCGCGGATCACGAGACGGCAGCGACGGCCCGGCTGATCGGCGCCCAGGAGCGGGAGATGGCCACGACGCTCGAGTCGCTGTTCGACCGCGCCGTAACAGCCTCGATGCATGACGCCGGCGACCAGGACCCGCGCGCGGCGCTGCACGAGCACCTGGCCGACGCGCACGCGATCGAGCGCCAGGCGATCGGCCTGCTCGAGAAGGGCTCGCAGATCGCCGGCTCCGACCAGCTGACGGCCGCCTATCTCGAGCATCTGGGCCAGACGCACGAGCATCAGCGGCTGGTCGCCGAGCGGCTCGACGCCGGCGGCGCGAGCCCGTCGAGGCTGAAGGACGCCGCGATGGCGATGGGCGCTTTGAACTGGGGCGCGTTCTTCTCCTCGCAGCCCGACACCCCGGCCAAGCTGGCCGCGTTCAGCTACGCGGTCGAGCACCTGGAGGTCGCCGCCTACGAGCTGCTCGGACGCGTCGCCAGACGGGCCGCGGATGCCGAGACCGAGGCGGTCGCCCTAGGGATCTGCGAGCAGGAGCGGGTCGCCGCGCAGCGTATCCGGGCGCTGTTCCCGGCGGCGCTGGAAGCCTCGCTGCACGAGCTCGGAGTCGGCGCGATGCGGTGACGCGGCCGCGCCGAGGCGCGAGCGCGAGTTCGCTGCGATCAGACCGCGACGACCGAGTGCACCGGCGGCAGCCTGGTGGCGACCGTCTCCCAGGTGGCGCCCGCGTCGCCGGAGCCGAACAGGTCACCGGAGGTGGCGCCGAAGTACAGCTGCAGTTGCTCGCCCTCGCCGAGGCGGTGAAACGCCTGACGCAGCACGGTCAGGTACGCGTTCTCGGCCGGCAGCCCGTCTCCGCGCGGCGTCCAGCTGGCGCCGGCGTCACGCGTCTCGTAGACCCGAACGCGCGCGTCCGGAGTGGTGCGATCCATGTCGGCCACCAGCGGGATCACGAACGCGCTGTCGGGATCGGCGGGGTCCAGCATCAGCGGAAAGCCGAAGTTCGAGGGCAGGCCGCCCCCGCCGATGTCTGTCCAGCTCGCGCCGGCGTCGTCGGAGCGGTAGACGCCGCCGTGAAACTGCATGAACATCCGCTCCGGCGCCAGCGGCGCGCGCTCGACGTGATGGACGCAGCGGCCCGCGTTCTCGTCCTTCAGCGCCTCTGCCGGTAGGTAGGGAGGGACGATCCCCTGGTTGCCGCGTCGCCACGAGCGGCCGCCGTCGTCGGTCAGCCACATTCCCGCCGCCGAGATCGCGACCGCCAGCCGCTGCGGATCTCCCGGCCAGGTGCAGATCGAGTGAAGGCACAGACCGCCGCCGCCCGGCTGCCAGTCCGGGCGCGACGGCTGCTCCCACAGACCCGCGTTGCGCTCCCAGTGGGCACCGCCGTCGTGGCTTTCAAACAGGACGCCGGGATCGCCCCCGGCATACAGGGTGCCGTCGGCCTCGCCCCGGGCGATCACCCAGATCCGCTCCAGAGCTCGCTCGCCGCCCTCGGGCAGCTCGACTCCGGCCGCCTGCTCCCAGTCGCCGCCGGGATCGCCGTCGGTGAAGAAGATCTTCGGCCCATAGAACGGGGAAGTCATGGTCGCCAGCAGGCGTCCACTGCGGGGATCGCGGGTGGCGTAATCGACCGGCTCACCCGCGAACGCGCGCGCCCGGATCTCGAAGCCCGTACCGGGCTCGCCGTCGAGCACGAACAGGCCCTTCTTGGTCCCAACCAGCAGCTCGGTCAACTCCATCACCCTCCTGTTATCGCCGGAATCACCTCGACCCGCTCCCCGGGCGCCACCTCGGTCAGCTCGCGCCCGCGCTCGCTGCCGACGAACACGTTGATGTGGCGGCGGATCGTGCCGCGCTCGTCGAGCACCCAGCCGCGCAGCTCGGGGTGCAGCGTTTCCAGCGCGCGCAGCAGCTCGAGCACCGTCGCGCCCTGCAGCTCGTGCTCGGCGCGCCCGCCGGCCAGCTTTCGCAGCGCGCCGCGAACGCTGACGACGCTCATCGGCTGGCCGTGGTCACGTTCATCAGTCCATAAGACCTCGCCCGTGCACGTTTCTGATCGCCCCCCGGCAGACAAGTCTCCTGCGGTCACGCGGCGAGCTCGAACCAGACGGCGGTGCCACCTCGCTGCTCGATGCCCCAGCGGGTCGCCTGCTGGTCGAGCAGGAACAGGCCGTGTCCGCCGATAGCGCGAGGCTCGCGCGGTGACGCCTGGAAGCCGGCACCCTGATCGATCACCTCGACGCGCACCACGTCGCCCACGCGCAAGGCGGTGAACGCGATCCTGTTGCCCGGCGCAACCGTCGGGTGGATGACCGCGTTGGTCACGACCTCCGAGACCAGCAGCTCCAGCGTCGCGCGGGCCGCCGCATCGAGAGGCATGTCATCGACGAAACCGCGGATCGCCGCCCGTGCGATCGACGGCGCATCAGGGGTGGGCTCGAGCTCCAGCGCGAGCACCGGTGCCCCGCGCCCGTGTACTGCCCCGGAGCCGGTCACGAGGTCGGCTCGAACGGGAGCACGCGATCGGCGCCCGTCACCCGAAGGACGAGGGCCGCCGACGGCTCGGTCGGTGCGATCATCGAGAGGCGCCAGCCCTCGCTGCGCGCGCGGTCGTTGAGCTCGATCAGCAGCCGCAGGCCTGATGAGTCCATGAACTCCAGGCCGCGTAGATCCAGGGTCAGGGTGTCCTGTGTGGCTCCGGCCAGCCGATCGGAGAGCAGGCCGATCGTGCTCATGTCGAGCTCTCCAAAGACGGACACCGTCCACCCCGACCCAGCGGGCTCCGAGCGGACCTCGAACTTGTTCGGTCGGATCACCGGACTCCGCCGTTCGGCGATCGGTCCGGCGCCCGCAGCGGCGCGGCGCTCACGAGCGGAGCCGCCTCGGCGTGAGCGGCGCGCGGCCGGCGTCGGATCACCAGAGCCGCGATGTCGTCGGCGTGGGCGCTGGGCTGAAACTCGTTGATCGCGGACACGACGCCGTTGACGATATCCGTCGCCGAGGCGTCTGGCCTGCGCCTGAGCGTGTCGTAGAGTCGCCCGGTCCCGTAACGCGTCCCGTCCTCGCCCACCGCGTCGGTAACGCCGTCGGTGTAGGCGACGAGCGCACCCCCGGGCTCAAGCGCGACCGGGTGGTCCTGCCACCGCGCCGAGTCAAACCCGCCGAGCAGCGGTCCGTGCTCGCCCACCGGCACAACTTCGCCGTCGCCGACCAGCAGCGGCAACGGATGACCACCGACCGCCAGCACGGCTCCGTCCGCGTCGACGCGGAGGCAGAGCGCAGTGCAGATCGAGGTCGGTCGCCGGCGCGCCAGGATCCGATCGACCGTCGCCAGCAGCGCCGCGGGGCTGGCCTCGTACTCGGAGGCCGCGCGCAGCGTGTGGCGCACGAGCGAGGTCAACGCGGCCGCCTTGACCCCTTTGCCGGTCACATCTCCGATCGTCAGAAACCACGCATCCCCCACATCCCAGACGTCGTAGAAGTCGCCGCCCACCCAGCTTCCTTGCACCGCCGGCGTGTACGCGGCCGCAAGCTCATAGCCTGCAATCTCCGGCAGCTGGTCGGGCATCAGGCTCGCCTGCAGGGTTTGTGCGATCGTCGTGCGCTCGCTGTAGAGCCGCGCGTTCTCGATCGCCACCGCGGCGCGGGCCGCGACGTGCTCGGCCAGCTCGAGGTCGAACTCGTCCAGCACCCGCCCGGACTCGGCCGAGACGAGCGTCATCGCGCCGAGGATGCGCTCCCCGGCCCGCATCGGGACGACCGCCACCGAGCGGAAGCCGACTTCACGCAGCAACTCCAAGTGATGCTCGTCAACCGCGCCCTCGGCCAGCATCTCGTCGCTGATCTCCGGGTACAGCTCCCGCTCGCCGGTGCGCAGCACCCGGCCGAGGCCCCGCTCGGGGTCTGGCCGCGCGGGCTCGTAGTGGCGCAGCTGCTCGGCGAGCGCCAGGCGATCCGGATTGACGTGCGCAACAGCGACCTGGAGCCGGTCGCCGTCGGCGTCGATGAGGTCGAGCGCGCACCAGTCGACGATTCCGGGCACGGCCAGCTGCGCCACGTTGCGAAGCGTCTGCTCGTAGTCCAGCGACGAGGCCAGTACCGCGCTGGCCTCGGCCAGAAACGCGGAGTGGCGCTGCGCTCGCTGGCGCTCGGTGACGTCCTCTACGAGCATGATCGTCGCCTCGACGGCGCCGTCCTGGTCGAGTACCGGAGCCGACTTCAGAACGCTCCACCGCTGCGCTCCAGTGGCTCGGTCGACGCTGGAGACCAGCAGCGGCTCGCTGCGCTGGCCGCGCAGCAGCCGCACCGACGGGATCTCGTCCATCGTCACCTCGCGACCGTCCTCGCCGCGGACGATGTAGCCCGCCAGGATTTTATCCGGCGGCGTGGCGGCAAGCTCGTCCTGCGATTGGAAGCCGAGCGCCTCCAGCGCGGCGCCGTTGGCATACACGATCCGATCGCTCCGGTCGCGGATCGTGACGGGGTCGGTCAGCGATCCGACGATCGCGTCAAAGCGCCGCTGACTCCCGTGCAGCGCTCGCTGCAACTCGGCCACCAGCCGGTCGTGCTCGCGCGCGCTCGCGTGCCGCTCGGACTCGTCCTGCACAAACGCGTGAAACGTCCAGCGGTCCTGTTCCCGCACGGCCGAGACGGTCATCGTGATCGGCACCTCGGAACCGTCGGCCCGCAGCGCCGCGAGTTCGACCGACCGATCGAGGAGCGGGGCGTCACCGCCTTCCAGAAACCGCGCCAACCCCGCGCGGTGGGCGTCCCTGAGACGCTCGGGGACGATCAGGTCGACAAGGGCTTGCCCGACCGCTAGATCGCGCGGGATACCGAACATGCGCTCCGCGCTCGGGTTCCAGTACCGCACAAGTCCGCCGTCGTCCATGGCGATGACTGCAGCGGGAGCGTGATCGAGAATCAGCTCCGTCAGCGGCGGTCCCATCGGCGACAGGGTATCGCGCTGGTCACCGATCGCTGAGGGTCCGCGAACGGGCCCGCGCCCGCCGGGCGACAGTCAGCCAACGCGGCGGACGCTGCCCGCGGGCGTCGGATAGATTCGCGGCTCAGTGAGCGCCGACTTCGAGCCCGATGTGATCGTCGTCGGCGCCGGGTTGGCGGGGCTCGTTGCGACCCATGAGCTGGCGCTTGCGGACCGCCGCGTGCTGGTGTACGACCAGGAGAACCGCGCCAACCTCGGCGGCCAGGCGTTCTGGTCGCTGGGCGGCCTGTTCATGGTGAGCACGCCCGAGCAGAGACGCCTGGGGATCCGCGATTCGCATGAGCTGGCGCTGGCCGACTGGCTCGGCTCGGCGGGGTTTCACCGCGAGCGAGAGGACCGCTGGCCGCGCCGCTGGGCGGAGGCGTACGTGCGCTTCGCGGCGACCGAGAAGCGCGGCTACCTTCGCGATCTGGGGCTGGCGCTGGTACCGCTGGTCGGCTGGGCCGAGCGCGGCGACGGCCGCGCCGGCGGCCACGGCAACTCGGTGCCGCGCTTTCACCTGACCTGGGGCACCGGGCCAGAGGTCGTGCGCGTGTTCGCCGAGCCCGTGCTCGAGGCCGAGCGGCGCGGTCTGGTGAAGTTCGCGTGGCGCCATCGCGTCGACGAACTGGTCGTCGACGGCGGCGCGATCGCCGGGGTGCGCGGCAAGGTGCTGGAGCCCTGCGACGAATTAGAGCGCGGCCGCGCCTCGTCGCGGAACGCGGTCGGCGAATTCGAGCGGCGCGCGCCGGCGACGATCGTCTGCTCGGGCGGGATCGGTCACGACTTCGACCTGATCCGCTCCGCCTGGCCGGCGCGGCTCGGCCAGGCACCGGCTGCGATGGTCGCCGGGGTGCCAGCGCACGTCGACGGCCGGATGCTTGCGATCAGCGAGCGGGCCGGCGCGAGCGTCGTCAACCGCGACCGGATGTGGCACTACGTCGAGGGCCTGCACAACTGGGATCCGATCTGGCCGCGCCACGGGATCCGGATCATCCCCGGGCCGTCGTCGATCTGGCTGGACGCGCTGGGCGAGCGACTGGAGGCGCCCAACTTCCCGGGCTTCGACACGCTGGGTACGCTGGCGCGGATCCTCGCCACTGGCCACGCCCACTCGTGGTTCGTGCTCAACGAGTCGATCATCGCGCGGGAGTTCTCGCTGTCGGGCTCAGAGCAGAACCCGGACGTGACCGGCAAGGATCTGCGGATGGTGGCGCGCGGCCGGATCGGCGGCGGCGCGCCGGCGCCGGTGCAGGCGTTCAAGCAGCGCGGCGTGGACTTCGTCGTGCGTCGCGACCTGCACAGCCTGGTCGCGGGCATGAACGAGCTGGCCGGCGAACCGGCGCTCGAGTTCGCGCGCGTCGAGCGACAGCTGCTGGCGCGCGACCGGCAGCTGGCAAACCGCTACTGCAAGGATGCGCAGCTGATGGCGATCGCCAACGCGCGACGCTACCGCGGCGAGCGGCTGCGGATCGCCAAGCCACACCGGCTGCTCGACCCGGCGCACGGGCCGCTGATTGCGGTGCGGCTGAACATCCTGACCCGCAAGACCCTCGGTGGCCTGGAGACCGACCTGGAGTCCAGGGTCCTGCTGTCATCCGACGGCACACCGATCCCCGGCCTGTACGCGGCCGGCGAGGTCGCGGGCTTCGGCGGCGGCGGGATGCACGGATATCGAGCCCTGGAGGGCACCTTCCTCGGCGGCTGCATCTTCTCCGGGCGCGCGGCCGGGCGGGCGCTGGCGCGCGTGAGACGCTGACCGCCGGGGTCGCCGACCGCCGGGGGGTCGCCGACCGCCGGGGGGTCGCCGACCGCCGGGGGG
>JBOGYE010000006.1:0-11889 GCA_050696635.1 Solirubrobacteraceae bacterium
GTCGTACAGCACCTGCTCATCCGCGAGGATCGAGTTGAAGATGCGGACGATCGCCGTGTCGACGCCCTGCTGGGTGTGGTACGCCATCGTCAGCGCCTCGGCATAGCGCTTCGCCTCGTCGTAGACGCCGCGCGGCCCGATCGGATTGACGTGGCCCCAATACGTTTCGGGCTGCGGGTGCACCTGCGGATCGCCGTAGACCTCGCTCGTCGAGGCGAGGAGGAACCGCGCCCGCTTCGTGCTCGCCTCGACCAGCGAGGTCTACGGCGATCCCCAGGTGCACCCGCAGTCCGAGGACTACTGGGGCCACGTGAACCCGATCGGCCCCCGCGGCGTCTACGACGAGGCCAAGCGCTACGCCGAGGCGCTGACGATGGCCTACCACCGCCAGCAGGGCGTCGACACCGCGATCATTCGGATCTTCAACACCTACGGGCCGCGGATGCGCCCCCACGACGGCCGTGCGATCCCCACCTTCCTGCGCCAGGCGCTCCAGGACCGACCGATCACCGTGTTCGGCGACGGTTCGCAGACACGCTCGTTCTGCTACGTCGACGACCTGATCCGCGGGATGATCGCGCTCGCGCAGTCCGGCCATCACGAACCGATCAACGTCGGCAACCCGAAGGAGTTCACGCTGCTGGAGCTGGCCGAGGCCGTGGTCGAGGTGACCGGCTCGGGCTCGAAGATCGTCTACGAGGCGCTGCCAACCGACGACCCCCAGGTGCGCCAACCCGATATCTCGCTGGCGCGCGAGATCCTCGGCTGGGAGCCGGAGATCGAGCTGCGCGAGGGGCTGGCGCGCACGATCGAGCTCGCCGGGCGCCGCGAACTGGTGGGCGACTCGCCTTAGATTGCACGTAACTTCGGCCACGAGATACCGTTTAGGGGTCGTGACTGAAAAAGTCACGACCCCTTAGAACCTGCGGGATTCAGGCCAACCGACCCGTCTAGTGACGATCGAGCACACAGACGCACCCCCCGGCGCCGCGACCCGCGGGCAAGACGGCGCCCCCCAGGCGACCGCCAACGGCAACGGCAACGGTCACCCGCCCTTGCCGTCGCCCGAGCGCGACATGCGCGCCAGGCGCCCGCCGGTGCTGCTGTTCCTGCTCCGGCGCGAGACCGTACGTCGGATCATCCGGGTGCTGACGCTGCTCGCGATCGACCTGTTCGGCGTCGCCGCCACGCTGTGGACCGCTCTCGCGATCAAGCTCGCGGTCCGCGGCACGTTCACGTTCTCGCTCGCGTGGGACGAGACCCGCACCTCGCTTGCGTTCGCCTACCTGCTGACCGTGCTGATGTTCGCCCGCATCGACCTTTACGGCGACCGGCCGCGCCGCCCTGGCCTCCCGCGCATCTTCGGAGCGCTGTTCCAGGTGGTGGTGATCGCGCTGGTGTTCGCGCTGGCGACCGGCGACCACTTCCACAGCTACTACGTCTTCTTCGCGGGGCTTGGCTTCGGAACCTTCTACCTCGCGGGGCTGCGCGAGCTCTATACCCGCGTCACCGGCTGGATGCTCAACCGGGCCGGCTACCGCCGCCGGGCGCTGCTGGTCGGCTCGGGAGGGCACATGGAGGCGGTCGCGCAGGCGATCGCCACCCGTGCCCGCACACAGGTGGAGCTGGTCGGCTACATCTCGCTGCAGCAGCGTCCTCAGAACGGGCTGCGCTCGCTCGGGGGGCTGGGCCAGCTCTCAGACGTGCTGAGCACCGAGCGGATCGACGAGGTGATCATCGCCGATCCGGAGTTCCCCCAGGCGGACGCGGTCGAGCTGGTCGATCGCTGCCACGAGCGCGGCGTCACGGTCCACGTCGCCCCCACCACGATGGAGATCCTGTTCGACCGCGCGGTGTTCATGGCGGGCACCTCGGTGCCGCTGTTCACGCTGCGTCCGCCGGTGTTCGAGGGCGTCCAGTACGCGCTCAAGCGGTCGTTCGACCTGGTGCTCGCCACGGCGGGGCTGCTGCTCCTGTCGCCGGTGCTGGCGGCGATCGCGGTCGCGGTCAGGCTCAGCTCGCGCGGGCCGGTGATCTACCGCTCGGTCCGGCCCGGGATGGCCGGCAGGCCATTTCGCTGCTTCAAGTTCCGCACGATGCGCGAGCACTCCGACCTCGGTCAGGAGGACCTCGAGGCGCTCAACGAGTCGACCGGTGCCCTGTTCAAGATCCGCAGGGACCCCCGGCTGACGCGGGTCGGGCGGCTGCTGCGGCGGTTCTCGCTCGACGAGCTGCCTCAGCTGGTCAACGTCGTCCGGGGCGAGATGTCGCTGGTCGGACCGCGCCCACTGCCGATGCGCGACTTCGAGCGCCTCGAGGACTGGCACAAGAAGCGCTACCTCGTGCTGCCCGGGATCACCGGCCTGTGGCAGGTGTCCGGCCGCGCCGAGCTGGACTTCGACGACCTCGTGCGACTCGACTTCCTGTACCTGGAACGGTGGTCGATCCTGCTGGACATGACGATCCTGCTGAAGACGATCCCGGCGGTGCTGAGTCGCCGCGGCGCCTACTGATCCCAGCTAAGGGACCCCGAACGCCAGCCGCCTCGCGCACGTGTAGGCTGCGGGCCGCCGATGCCCCCTACCGACCGGTTCGTGATCAGCTTCGCCGCCGAGCCTCCCCAGGAGGCGCTGCCCTACGGGCGCTGGGCCGACACGCTGACCGAGCACTTCCTCGGCGCCTGCCGAGCGCTGAACGCGCAAGGCGAGGATCTCGGCGAGGCGGGTGCGATCGCATGGTTCCCGGACCGGGCCTGGAACGGTCGCATCTACGTGCCGGCCGTGGCGCGAACCACGACCGGCTACGAGCTGTTCGGATCCGTCTCCTACGCCCAGCTGGTCGACGGGCCTGGGGAATTCGAGTCGCGTGCCGACTACACATCGGACACCGCCGAGTCCAACCCGGACTGGCAGCTTGACCTCAACGACGACGTCGTCGGGCGCTGGCGCGGCGAGGAGGGCAACATCGCGCAGATGACGCTCGTCTGGGGGGTGCCGATGATCCCCGGCGGCGCGATCGTGACCGCCGAGCTGGCCAACCTCGCCGTCGACCAGTGCCGGCTGATCGACGAGCGCTTCACGCTGCTGGCGCCCGACGACTACCGCCAGGACTTCCTCGAGATCAAGCTGTGGGACGGCCGCGGCCGCGAGCTGGCGGTCGAGTCGCTCTACGTCGAAGACGACGAGGACGAGGGCGAGGACAGCGCCGACGACTGAGCGCCGTCGCCGGTTCCGTCGGCGCTCGGATCCCGCATCGGGAAGTGGCAGGCCGCCATGTGTCCCTGCCCGAACGGACGCAGCAGCGGCTCCTCCTCGGCGCAGCGCAGCTGCGCGCGCGGGCAGCGGGTGCGAAAGCGACAGCCCGACGGCGGGTTGACCGGGCTGGGCAGCTCGCCCGTGATCCCGGCGTCGGTCTTGGCGCGCTCGGCCTCCGGGTCCGGCAGCGGGATCGTGCGGATCAGCGCCTCGGTGTAGGGGTGGGCCGGGCGCAGGTAGATCTGGTCGCCGGTCCCGATCTCGACCAACTTGCCGAGGTACATCACTCCGATCCGGTCAGACAGGTACTTGACCACCGCCAGGTCATGGGAGATCACCAGCGACGCCATCCCGTGCTCGGATTGCAGGCGCTTCATCAGGTTGAGCACCTGCGAGCGGATCGAGACGTCCAGCGCCGACACGGGCTCGTCGGCGACCATCACCTTGGGCTCCAGCACGAGCGCGCGCGCGAGCGCGATCCGCTGGCGCTGGCCGCCTGAGAACTCGTGCGGATAGCGCTCCAGTGCGTTGAGCGGCAGCCCGACCTCGTCCAGCAGACCGCGCACCTTGCGGTCCTGGTCGCGTCGGCTGCCGACGTCCTGGATCACCAGCGGCTCGCGCAGGATCGTCTGCACGCGCATGCGCGGGTCAAGCGAGCCGTAGGGATCCTGGAACATCATCTGCAGCTCGCGCCGGGCGCGGCGCAGCGAGCGACCGCGGCGGCGAAAGATGTCGTCTCCGTCTAGCGTGATCTTGCCGCCGTCGGGCTTCTCGACGCCGACGATCAGCTTGCCCAGCGTCGTCTTGCCGCAGCCCGACTCGCCGACCAGGCCCAGGGTCTCACCCGCGTCGAGAAAGATCGAGACCCCGGACACGGCCTTGACCGACGAGACCCTGCGCTGCAGCAGACCGGCCGTGACCGGATACTCGCGCACGGCGTCGGTGACCTCCAGCAGGTGGTGGCCGTTTGGCTGCGCGGCGCGCCTGGCGATCACCGCGGGAGGCTCTGAGACGACGATCTGGGGGGTGCGGACGACGGGTCCGTCTACCGGGTGCCAGCAGGCGAACCGGTGCGACGCATCATCGCCGGACAGCGGCGGCTCGTGCGTGCGGCACTGCTCGGTCGCGCGCGGGCAGCGGGGGGCGAAGCGACAGCCGACGGGCGGATTTGTCAGATCCGGCGGGATCCCGGGGATCGAGATCAGCGCCTTGGTGTTGTCGGACTCGAGACGCGGGATCGAGCCCAGCAGCGCCTGCGTGTAGGGATGGCGCATGGCCCTGAACAGCTCGTCGGTCGGCGCCGTCTCGACCAGCCGGCCCGCGTACATCACGTTGATTCGGCTGGTGCGCCCGGCGACCACACCCATGTCGTGGGTGATCAGCAGCGTCGCCATGCCGAGGCGCTCGCGCAGGTCGTCCAGCAGCGCCAGGATCTGCGCCTGGATCGTCACGTCCAGCGCCGTGGTCGGCTCGTCGGCGATCAGCACCTTGGGCTCGCAGGTCAGCGCGATCGCGATCATCACCCGCTGGCGCAGGCCGCCAGACAGCTGGTGCGGAAAGTCGTCCAGGCGCTCCTTGGGCTGGGGCAGCCCGACCAGGTCGAGCACCTCCAGCGCGCGCTCGCGCGCCTCGCGGCGATTGGCGCCGCGGTGCAGACGAACCGGCTCGGCCACCTGGTCGCCGATCGACTTCGTCGGGTTCAGCGACGACAGGCTGTCCTGGAAGATCATCGCCACGTCGTTGCCGCGGATCCGGCGCAGCTCTGACTCCTTCAGGCCGACCAGCTCGCGCTCGCCGGCCTTGATCGAGCCGCCGACGATGTGGCCGCCCGCCGGCAGCAGACCGAGGATCGAGAGTCCGAGCATCGACTTGCCGCAGCCCGACTCCCCGACCAGCCCCAGCGTCTCGCCGAAGTCGATCGCCAGATCGACGTTGCCGACCGCCTGCACGACCGAGCGCGAGAGCTGGATCTGGGTTGAGAGGTCCGAGACCTGAAGTGCCGCCGCCATGCCCGTGTCCTTTAGTTATCGGCGTCGCAGTCGCACGTCGAGAGCGTCGCGCAGCGCGTCGCCCACCAGATTGGAGGCCAGCACGACCGCGACCAGGCAACCGCCGACCGGGTACACCAACCACCAGCGGCCCTCGGAGACGTAGTTCTGCGCGTTGCCGAGCATGTCGCCCCACGAGGTGGCCGGGTACTGCAGTCCGAAGCCGAGGAAGCCCAGGTACGCGAGCGCCAGGATCGCGTCGGCGATCTGGAAGGTGACGTTCACGATCACCACCGACAGCGCGTTGGGAACCAGATGGCGCATCACCAGCCGCCCGCGGCCCGAGCCCATCACGCGCGCCGCCGAGACGAAGTCGCGCTCGCGCAGAGTCAGCACCTCGCCGCGCACCAGCCGCGCCGGAACCAGCCATGCGAACGAGCTGATCACCAGGCTCAGCTCGATCACGTTGGCACTGTACTTGGTCGCCAGCACCAGGACGATCAACAGGAACGGGATCGACAGCAGCATGTCCACCAACCGCATCAGGACGTTGTCGATGACCCCGCCGAGCAGCCCGGAGATCGCTCCGTACAGCGTCCCGATGATGGTCGCGATCGTCGCGGCCAGGAAGCCGACCTCCAGCGCCGCCTGGCCGCCGAGCATGATCCGCCCGAACTCGTCAAAGCCGTTGTCATCGGTCCCCAGCAGATAGCCGCCGCCCGGCGGCTGGTCTGTGATCAGCGGGTTGGTCGCGGTCTGGTTTGAGTGGTGGATCAGCGGCCCGATGAAGCAGAACAGCACAAAGAAGATCAGCACCAGCGCGCCGACCACCGCCAGGCGGTTGTCCAGGAACTCGCGCAGCGCGAGCTTCCAGCCCGAGGAGATCGCCTGGACCTCGCCGCCCTCCGGCGTCGCCGGGGGCCTGGCGTACGGATCCGGCATGTGACCGCCCTGCCCGGGCGGCACGATCGGGGTCAGCGGGGCCGACGGCTCAGCCAAGGCGGACCCTCGGATCCGCGACCGCGACCGCGACGTCGGCCAGCAGGTTGCCGATCACTGTCAGGACCCCCGCCGCGATCGTGTAGGCGAGCAGGATGTTGTAGTCCTCGTTGCCCAGCGCGTTGAAGAACAGAAGCCCGATACCCGAGTAGTTGAACAGGTACTCGATCAGCAGGTTGCCGGCCACGAGCAGCGGAATCGAGATCCCGACCAGCGTGATCATCGGCAGGCATGCGTTGCGCAGCAGGTGGCGGAACAGGACCGCCCGCTGGGACAGCCCCTTGGCGCGCGCCAGGCGGATGTAGTCCTGGGCCAGGTTGTCAAGCGCCGACGAGCGCATGTAGCGGCTGTAGGAGGCGACGTTGATCGCGGCCAGCGTGATGATCGGCAGCGTCAACTGCTCGGGGTGCGTGAACGCCCCCCAGACGCTGGTGATCTTGTCCGACACGACAGGCGGCAGCAGGTTCCAGTCCAGCGCGAAGAACTGGATCAGGATCAGGCCGAGGAAGAACGACGGCATCGAGTAGAGGATGAAGTTCAAAGACGTCGCGGTGTAGTCGCCGACGCTGTTGCGCCTGACCGCCTGCGCGATCCCCAGCGGCAGCGCCACGATCAGCGACAGCACCAGCGCGCAGCCCGACAGGTACGCGCTGCGGGGCGCGTTCTCCTTGAACAGCGCCGTGACGCTCTGGTCAAGCTTGTAGGAGTAGCCGAAGTTGAGGTGGATCAACTGCCCCAGGTAGGTGATCAGCTGCGCGAACTCGGAGCGGTCATAGCCGTGATCCCTGTTCCATGCCACGACCGCCTTGGGCTGCGCCTTGGCGCCGAGCACCGCGTACACGGGGCTCGGTGACAGCCAGTGCAGCAGCAGGAACGTGATGATCGCGATCCCGATCACGACGATGATCGCCACGCCGAGCCGCCGGATGATGTATGCGCTCATCTGCCGCGCGCTACAGGCTCAGGCCCTACCGGCCCATGCGCGACGGAGACTGTGCGCATGGGCCGGGGGCTGAGTTCCTGTTGGTTCGTGCTGCCTACTTGACCTGATACCAGTACTGCGGGTACCACTGCTGCTGGGTCATCACCGTCCAGCCGTCGGCCGGGCCGGCGATCTGCTTGGTATTGACGGCGAGCAGGTAGTCGCCGTCGGGCATCCAGAACACCGGCAGGTGCTCCGCCTCGTACTGGGCCTCGGTCTTGGCAGCGTCGGGGTTGGCGCTGTGGACCGAGTCGTTGATCAGCTTGTTGTTCTGCGGATCGTTGTACGCGCCCGTGTTGAAGCCGGCGCCCTCGTTCCACACCCCCGAACCGGTCGGGTAGTAGTCGGTGAACAGGCCGCCGTAGTTGTTGACGCCCCAGTCGTTGGTGTACTTGGCACCGGCCGGGTTTGCGTCGTTGTAGTTGCTGATCAGGAAGTTGAACGTCTTGGTCTGCAACTGGATGTTGATCCCGGCCGCCTGCTTGGCCTCCGAGGCCACGACCTCGGACTCCAGCGCACCGGTGGTCGAGACCGACTGTGGCTGGCTGGCCCACACGATCGTGATCGGCGTTCCCGCGGGGATCCCGGCGCCGCAGTCGGTGGCCGCGGTTCCGGGCTTGGCGCACTTCGTGACGCCGTTCGGAACCACGTTCCAGCCGTGGGACTTCAGCAGCGACACCGCCTTGGCCGGGCTGTACGGGTACGGCGGCGTGGTTGCCGCCGACGGCGCGTACGGCGACACCGGGTCCGACGGGACCGGGCCGTAGGCCGGCACCGCGGCGCCCTTGTAGACGCCCTTGATGATCGCCGGCTCGTCGATCAGGTAGTCGATCGCCTGGCGGACATACAGCTGGGCGATCACCTTGTCGAAGTGGTTGGCGGTGTTCTTGAAGTTGGGGATCCCGCCGAACCAGCCCCAGCCGGGGCCGCCATAGACGTCGATCCCCTGCGACTTCAGCGCCGGGGCCTCAGCCAGCTGCGACGGGTCGATCCCGACCGCGACGTCGAGGCTGCCGGACTTGACCGCGTTCAGCTCCGAGGTGAAGCTGGTGTACGTGTTGACGTCGACCTCCGAGGCCATCGACTTCGGCGTGCCGCCGTAGTTGGGGTTGGGGGTCAGCACGTAGGAGCTGTTGGTGGCGCTGAAGCTCTTCAGCTTGAACGGCCCGTCGCCGTCCTTCCACAGCGGGTTGGTGCCGAAGCCGGCCACCGCCGAGCCCTGCTTGTTGAGGTAGTCGTAGATCTTCTTCGCGTTGGCCGGGACCTTGTAGTTCAGATGCGGGCCGTTGGCCGACGCGATGTTCCACGCGGTGCTCGGCAGCGGGAAGACGTTGTTGGTGTCCTGGATGTTGTTGTTGAGGAAGAAGCCAGGGTTGAAGGGCTGGGTCAGGTGCATGACGACGTCGTACTTGCCGCTGGTGGTGATGCTCTTGACGTTGTCGGGCATCAGACCGGGCGTGTACTGGCCCCAGTTGGCCGGGCTCTCCTTGATCGCCGCCTTCAGCAGGTCAAACCAGAACACGACGTCGTTGGCGTCCACCGGCGAGCCGTCGCCCCACTTCAGGCCCGGCTTGATCGGGATCGTCACGGTCTTGTTGCCGTCGGTGAACTGGGGCGGGTTGGCCGCGCTGAGCGCGAAGTTGGTCTTCGGCTCGGCACCCGTCGGGCCCGCGTACAGCGGCATGTAGACCTCTGACAGGAACGAGATCGTCCCCGTGGACGTCTGCGCGCCCGGCACGATCGGGAAGATGTAGGTCGGCGTCTGGCCGGTCAGCTGACCCTGGGTCAGCGTGCCGCCGGAGGTCGGCGTTCCGGCCGCCGGAAGCTGGCCGTAGATCTTGGTTCCCAGCGCCGCGCTGGACGTGCCACCGCTGTTGCTCGTGCCGCTGGCGCTGGTGCTGGCGCTGGCCGAGCCGCTGCCCGAGGCGCTGCTGGAGCTGCTGGAGTTGCTCGAGCCGCAGGCGGCGACCGCCAGCGACAGCCCGGCCACCACTCCGGCCGTCGTCAACCATCGACGCACGGGTCCTTCCGCTCTCCCCAGAACGTTCGCGCCCCCAGGGCGCCTCCTCCCGACACTCATAGCGTTACCTCCATCGGAGTGCGTGCTCCTCAGCACGCAGGATTGCGCATAAGGCTCACATGCCCGCGCCCGCTTGTCAAACGGCCCCCTCAGCCCGTCTGCTGGCGGCAATGTAGCGCTTGCGGAGCCTGCGCGCGCCACGCCCCGGATACGCTCCGCGCGGGCCCTCGTAGCTCAATGGACAGAGCACGCGCCTCCTAAGCGCGGGATGCAGGTTCGATTCCTGCCGGGGGCACTCGCTCGGAGGGAGGCTCGCGGGCCCGTGCTACGGTCGGCGCCTCGCGTGTCCGAGAGCAGCCTGCAAGCGCCGACTTCGCCGGGCGACGCGCATCCGCCCGCGCCCCTGCTCGCGTCCCGATCGCGGGCGCTGCCGGGCGCGCTCGTGTGGTGGGCCGTCGCGGCGGCAGTGCTCGTCGTGTCGGGCCTGCTGGTCGTGTGGGCCCGCACGCGCCCCGGCTTTGACCCCTACGGCTGGCTGGTCTGGGGACATCAGACGCTGCGCGGGACGCTCGACATCAATGCGGCCCCGTCCTGGAAGCCGCTGCCGTATCTGTTCACGGTCCCGTTCGCGCTCACCGGCGGTCATGAGATGCGCCTGTGGATGCTGGCCTCAGCGGCGATCGCGCTCGCGGGCGCGATCTTCGCGGGGCGGATCGCGTTCCGGCTGACCGGCGCGCCCCCGCAGCGCCGCTGGGCGGCGTGGGCCGCGGGCGTGTTCGCCGGACTGGCGCTGCTGGGGATCCAGGACTACTTCCACTACATCCTCAGCTCGCAGGCGGACCCGATGATCGTGACGCTGTGCCTGGCGGCGATCGACGCCCACCTATGCGGCCGGCGCCGCAGCGCGCTGGTGCTCGGCGCGCTGGCCGGGCTCGGCCGCCCCGAGGTGTGGCTGCCGCTCGGCGTCTACTGGCTGTGGCTGTGGCGCGCGCTGCCGCGGACGCGGTGGCTGCTGGTGGCGGTGGTGGTGACGATCGCGCTGCTGTGGTTCGGGATCCCCGCGCTCAGCTCGCGGACCTGGTTCGTCGCGGGCGCCAACGCCAACGACTCGGGCCGACGCTTGACCTCGGATCAGGTCGGCGGCACGCTGTCGCACTTCGTGGCGCTGACCCAGGTGGGGGTGCTGCTCGCGGCGCTGCTGGCCGTGGCGCTCGCCGCCCGCAGCCGCGACCGGGCGATCCTGGTGCTTGCCGCCGGCGTGATCGCCTGGGTGATCGTCGAATGCGCGTTCGTGCTGCACGGCTGGCCGGCAAACGAGCGCTACCTGTTCCCGGCCGGCGCCGTGACGATCGTGCTCGCCGGCATCTGCGTCGGGCGGCTGCTCACCGATCCTCCGCGGTGGCCGGGCATCCGCGGCGCCGGGGGGCGCTGGGTTGGAGCAGGGCTGGTGGCGGTGCTGGTCGCGTCGATGATTCCGGCCGCCGTCTCGGCCGCCCGCACCGAGCATCGGGACCTGCGAGAGCAGCACGTCCGCACGGCGGAGATCTCCGAGCTGTCGGCGGTGATCGCGAAGCTCGGCGGCGCTGCGCGGCTGCGCGGCTGCGGCGAGCCGCTGACCCGGCTCGAGTACCAGTCGACGCTCGCCTACGCGCTCGGCGACAACGTCAGCCAGGTCGGCTTCAAGTACGGCCAGGCGATCGCGCACTCAAACCCGATCGTGATGTTCACGCCCGAGCCGACCGGGGTCGGCTGGGTGGTGCGCGCGATGCGCCAGGTGCGGCCGTCCTGCCGGTCGCTGCCGACCGGCGGCTGAGCCGCCCGCGGGGCGCAGCCGGGTGGCGGCTGCGTCTGGGGCGCTGCCGCGGGCGGCCGTCCGCTAGGCGCGGCCGGCCTCAGCGGTCCGGCCGCTGCGGATACACCTCGTCGATCGTCGTCAGCGCCGCGTACGGCACCCCGGCGGCGCGCTCGATCGCCTCGCCGCCGCCCGTCAATCGGTCGCACACCGCCAGCACGCCGCAGACGTCGTGACCCTCGTCGCGGATCGCCTCGAGCGCTCGCAGCGTCGAGCCGCCGGTCGTGACCACGTCCTCGACCAGCATGCAGCGCTCGCCCGCGTCCAGCGGCGGACCCTCGATCCGCCGCGCCAGGCCATGGCCCTTGACGTCCTTGCGAACGAAGAACGCCTTCACGTCGGCGCCGCCGGCCAGCGCGGCGCACGCGATCGGGTCGGCGCCCATCGTCATCCCGCCGACCGCCGTCGCGCCCCACGCCCGCGCCTGGTCGGCGACGAGCTCGCCCAGCGCCTGGAAGCCGGCCGGCAGCAGCAGCGCCCGCTTGGCGTCGACCAGGTACTGGGCGGTCGCGCCGCTGGTCAGCGTCACCTCGCCGATCACCAGCGCATGCGCGCGCAGCTCGGCCAGCAGCCGGTCCCGCGCGCCCATTTGACCGCTCCCCATCCGGCCCCTGCTAGCGGTAGTAGACGTCGACCCGATCGCCGATCGCCAGCCAGTCGTAGGCCGAGGTCGCGTCGATGATCGGTAGCCGCATGCAGCCGTGGCTGGCGGGATAGTCGGGCGCCGGGTCATAGCCGTGGACCGCGTATCCGCGGATGAAGAAGTCCGAGTAGTACATCCCGTCCGGTAGGTA
>JBOGYE010000007.1:0-2793 GCA_050696635.1 Solirubrobacteraceae bacterium
GGTCACCGTCCACCTGGACGAGAGCCACCCCGGATTCGGCGACCCCGAGTACCGCGCCAGGCGAAACCACATCGCGGCGCGCGCGCTGCGCTGGTCGCCGGATCAGCCGATCCCGCACGTCGACTACACCGAACGCGAGCAGGACGTGTGGCGCACCGTCTGCCGCGAGCTGGCGATCAAGCACGAGCAGCTCGCGTGCGAGGAGTACCGGCAGGCGATGGGTCGCCTGGCCCTGCCGACCGACCGGATTCCGCAGCTCGACGAGGTCGGAGATCGGCTGGACCCGCTGAGCGGGTTCCGCTACCACCCCGCGGCGGGATTGGTGGGATTCGAGGACTTCTATGGCTCGCTCGCGGACGGGGTATTTCACTCCACCCAGTACATCCGCCATCACGCGCTGCCGCTGTACACGCCCGAGCCGGATCTGATCCATGAGGTGATCGGCCACGGCGGGATGCTCGCCAGTCCGCGCTTAGCCGAACTCAACCGCCTGGCAGGGCGGGCGGCTCGGCGGTTGGAGACCGAGGCGGGCCGCGACTTCTTTGCCAAGGTGTTCTGGTTCTCGATCGAGTTTGGGGTGCTGTATGAGCACCCGGGGGACCTGCGCGCCTATGGCGCCGGGCTGCTGTCGTCCTACGGCGAGATCGACGAGTTCCGCGGCGCCGAGATCCGGTCGCTGAACATCGCCGAGATGGGCGTGCTGGAGTACGACATCACCAGGTACCAGCCGATCCTGTTCGCGGCCGACGGGGTGCAGCACCTGCTCGACGTGGTCGGGGGCTTCTTCGCCGACTGCGACGACGACTCGCCGGCGCGGTTCGCGACGGCCGCGGCCGGCGCGCTGCAGGGCTGAGCGCCTGCGGCGCGCGGCAGCGCCGGGGCGTCGCCCCTACAGTCACGGGCCGATGAGATCGCTTTCGGAGCTCGACCGTCAGCTGCTGCTGCTGGCTCGCACCCGTGGCCACGGCCCCCGCCGCGAGCGGGCGATCTCCGGCTACTCGACGCTCGGTGAGCACGCGGCCTGCTGGCTGGCGCTCGGGTTGGGCGGCGCCGCGTTCGACGGCGTCCGTCGCGAGCGCTGGCTGTCGGGCGCGACCGTGGTCACGTCCGCCTACGCGCTGAACTACGCGATCAAGCTCGCGGTACGGCGCCGGCGACCGCAGCTCGAGGGGCTCCCGCCCCTGACGGCAACCGTTTCGCGGCTGTCGTTCCCGAGCGCGCATGCGACGACCTCATTCGCCGCTGCCGGCGCCTACCGCGGGCTGCTGCCGGCGCCGGCACTGTACGGGCCCGCGCTCGCGTTCGCGCTCAGCCGCCCGTACCTGGGCGTCCACTACCCCAGCGATGTGATCGCCGGCGGGCTGCTCGGTGCCGGGCTCGCGGCGGCGGCGGGCGGGCTGCAGTGCCGATGAAGGTCGGGATCGTGGGGATGCCCAACGCGGGCAAGTCCTCGCTGTTCACCGCGCTGACTGGCGTCGCCGCCGAGGCGGCCAACTACCCGTTCACGACGATCGAGCCCAACGTGGCGATCGTCCCGGTCGCCGACCCGCGGCTGGACGCGGTCGCGGCGACGGTCCGCGCCTCCAGGGTCGTGCCCGACACGATCGCGTTCCACGACATCGCCGGCCTGGTCGCGGGCGCTCACCGCGGCGAGGGGCTCGGCAACCGGTTTCTGGCCAACATCCGCGAGACCGACGCGATCGTGCACGTCGTGCGCGCCCACCACGACGACAGCGTGGTTCATCCCGAGGGCCGGGTGGACCCGCTCGCCGACATCGAGACGATCGAGACCGAGCTCGTGTACGCCGATCTGGAGCAGGCCGAGCGCCGCCGCGACCGCGTCGTGCGCACCGCTCGCGGGGGCGACCGTCACGCGATCGCCGAGCTGGGATGGCTGGAGGCGGCGATCGAGGCGCTGTCGGCGGGGCGCCCGGCGCGCAGCGTGCCGCCGCCCGTCGACGCGCTGGACGCGGTGACGCTGCTGGCGCCGCTGACCGCCAAGCCGGTGCTGTTCGTCGCCAACGTCGAGGAGGGCTCAGACGAGGTGCCCGAGGCGATCGCGGCCCATGCTGCCGCGGTCGGGGCGCAGGCCGTCGCGGTGTCCGCGCGCCTGGAGTCCGAGCTCGGCGAGCTGACCGACGAGGACGCGGTGTCGATGCGAGAGGACCTCGGGCTGGCCGAATCGAGCCTTGAGCGAGTTGTGCGCGGCGCCTTCTCGCTGCTGGCCCTGATCGCTTTCTTCACCGCCGGCGAGGACAAGCCGGCCCAGTCATGGCACCTGCGCCGCGGTCTGTCGGCCTGGCATGCCGCCGGTCAGATCCACTCCGACATCCAGCGCGGTTTCGTCCGCGCCGAGGTGGTCTCCTGGGACGCACTCGTGGACGCGGGCGGCTACGCCGGCGCGCGCGAGCGCGCCGCGCTCCGTCTGGAGGGGCGCGACTACCAGGTTGCCGACGGCGACGTGATCACGGTCAAGTTCACGCCCTGACGGCGCTGACGCTCACACCGGCGCCGGCTCGCTATCGCTGACGGCGCCGACGCTCCCGGCGGCGCCGGCTCGCCACCGCCGCCGGCGTGCTGCGGTAGGTCGTCTGCGATCTCGTAGTAGTCACCGCGGCCGGCGGTGAAGATGTGCTCCGCCGTGCGCGGGCCGGTCGGCTCATCCACGGTGCCGGCGGCGATCGAGATCTGATCCGAGCCCGTCTCTCGCCAGAACAGGCTGGCGCCGCATTCGGCACAGAAGCCCCGTTCGCGGCCGTCGGCCAGATACCAGCGCAGGCCGCGCTGCTCGGT
>JBOGYE010000008.1:0-10766 GCA_050696635.1 Solirubrobacteraceae bacterium
GGCGTGCCCAGCTACGACGAGCTGGTGCTGGTCGTGCGCGAGAACGAGATCGCCCAGCAGGGCAACCTGCTGCGGCGCTTCGTGCAGGCGCTGGGCCGGGGTTACGAGGCGGTGCGCGCGAACCCGCAGGCCGGGATCGACGCGCTGCTGCACGCCAACCCGACGCTCGGCCAGCGGCTGCAGAGCGCGAGCGTCCGCGCGACGCTGCCGTCTTTCTTCCCGACCGGCGCTAACCTGCCGTGGGGCTGGCAGGACCCCGGCCAGTGGAACGCCTACGGCAAGTGGATGCTCGCGAACCACCTGATCGCGCACCCGGCGGCGGCCGTCGACGCCGAGACCAACCAGCTGCTGGCCGGTCAGGGGCCGTGAGGCATCTAAGTAACGCATAGCGTTACTTAGATGACGCCACACCCTGTGGCGCCGGCCCTGGCGCGTGTCCGTCAGCCCCTGGGCGACTGTCTACGCGGCCAGCCGCAGCGCCGTCGGACTGCCCGCACCGCGCAGAGCGTGTACGCCGGCGAGCCCGGCCCACGGCGCGTAGGGCGCAAACCAGCGCTCCACATCCTCCACCGAGGCTCGGGCCGTGGGGCCGCCGGCCGCGGCCACGGCGCCCGCGCGCAGGCGCCCGACCAGCTTCAGGTAGCCGAGATCGCCGGCCGGCAGCTGGTCCAGGCGGCCCTGCCCGGTCAGCGCCATCGTCTGTAGCGTCCAGGCGCCGATCCCGCGGATCGTGCGCAGGCGGCGCCACCCATGCTCGTGATCGCCAGACCACAGGTCGACCCGGCCGGCGGCGACCTCCCGGGCGGCGCGCACCAGCGCCTGCGCGCGCGTCGCGCTGAGGCCGCAGGCCTGGAGTAGCGCCGGCGGCTGGACGGCGATCGTGGCGGCGGTGGGCGGGTCAGCGAGACCGGTGATCGGGCAGCGGCGCCCGAGCCGCGCGACCAGTGCCCGCTGGATCGCCGCGGCGCGCTCGTACTCGATCAGCTGCTCGCAGACCGCCCAAACGAGCGCCTCGAACGGGTCAGGGCGCCCGGCGACGCGCAGCCCCGGGTGGGCGCGCACGCCCGGGCCGATCAGCGGATCATCGCGGAAGCGCTCGTAGAACGGGCGCAGATCCTGGTCGACCCCGAGAGCGGCGCGCATCCGCGCGATCCCCCACTCGGCGGCCTGGCGGGTGTCAGCCCGAGCGCCGAACAGGACCCGATCGGAGGCCGGCTGGGCGACGCGAATCGCCACGGGCCGCTGGCCGTGGTGCAGCAGGCGGTGCAGCACGCCGCCGCGCCAGCGCGCGACGCGATCCAGTCCCACCCTGCCAGACAGCCGGAAGGTCCAGCGCGGCCTGACCTCGACGCGCACCTCAAGCGCGTACGGGCCGGCGCTCACTACTAGTCGGGCTTGGCCAGCAGGTGCACGTCGACCACGAACCGGCGCGAGCCCACGATCGGCAGTCCCTCCCCCACCCGGCGCGACGCTCGCGACCGCATGAGCCGGCGCGCGCCCGCGCGGCGCACCAGCGCCAGCGTCGCGGCGCCGGCCACGAACCCGGTGGCGGCCGCCGCGGCAGCCTGGACGGCCGGCAGGGAGGGCGGCGAGACGGGCTCAAGCGCGCGCACGCGCGCCAGCACCGGCACGCCGTCGACGGTCTCCTCGAGCTCGGGGGCGACGGTCTCCTGCACCTCGGCCACGACGTCGCCGTCGATGATCTGCTCGCTGCGCATCCGCTGCACATGGTGACACTGTTCGCGGTCGATTACGCTGCTGGCGATGCCGACATCGATCGACGTCTTCGCCAAGGCCCGGGAGAACGAGCGGATCGCCCAGCTGCGGGCGGCTCGCGAGCTGGGTGCGATGCCCTACTTCCACGTGCTCGAAGGCCCGACGCTCCCGGTGGTGGAGATGGAGGGGGAGCGGCGCGTGATGCTCGGCTCCAACAACTACCTCGGGCTGACCGGCGACGAGCGCGTCAGGCGCGGCGCGATGGAGGCGCTGGAGCGCTACGGCACCGGGATCACAGGCTCGCGCTTCCTCAACGGCACGCTGGACCTGCACCTGGAGCTCGAGCGCGAACTGGCGGAATGGTTCGGGGCCGAGGCCGCGCTCGTGTTCACGACCGGCCATCAGGCCAACATCGGAGCGCTCGGGACGATCCTCGGGCCGGGCGACACGGTGATCGCCGATTCGGGCGACCACGCCTCGATCCTCGACGGCGTGATCCTGTCGCGCGCGAAGCTGCGGGCATTCCGCCACAACCGGATCGATCGCCTGGAGCACTCGCTCGAGCGCGCGGCCGACGATGGCGGCGGCGTGCTGGTGGTCGTCGACGGTGTTTTCTCGACCGAGGGCGACGTCGCGCCGCTGCCCGAGATCTGCGACCTCTGCGGGCGCTACGGCGCCAGGCTGATGGTCGACGAGGCGCACGCGCTCGGGGTGCTGGGGGCCCGCGGGGCCGGGAGCTGTGAGCTGCTGGGTGTGGAGGACCGCGTCGATCTGCGGATGGCTACCTTCTCCAAGTCGCTGGCGTCCTGCGGCGGCGTGATCGCGGGACCGGCCGACGTGATCGAGTTCCTGCGCATCCAGGCGCGGCCGTTCATCTTCACCGCCTCGGCGGTTCCGGCGGCGGTCGGCGCGGCGCTGGCGGCGGTGCGCATCTGCCGCTCGGACGAGGGTCCGGCGCTGTTCTCCAGCGTGCTGGACAACGCGCGCTACCTGCACCGCGGGCTGGCCGAGCTCGGGTTCCAGGTGGCCGAGCCGACCCGCCTCGCCGACGGCACCGAGATCGTGACGCCGGTCGTGCCTGTGCTGGTGGGCGACGACTGGAAGGCGGCGTTTCTGTGGAAGGCGCTGTATGAGGCAGGCGTATTCGTCAACGTGATGATCCATCCGGCGGTGCCGCCAGGCGGCGCGCTGCTGCGCACCAGCGTGATGGCGAGCCACGATCGCGCGACGCTCGACCGCGCGCTGGCGACCTTCGCGCAGGTCAAGCGCGCGTTCGAGGTAGAGCACGGGCCGCTGCCCGGCTCCGGGACCTGAGGCTGCCGGCGGGCCCGGGCAGCCGCTGCCCGGCGCACGAAATTGTCCGATTCCTCACAAGCACCAGCCACGGACAAAAAAGGCGCTCCGAGCCAATTTTGCTCTGGCTGGGCGTTGCTGTGCACCGACCGGTGCTCTAGCTTGCATGGCGTCGCACGGGTGGTGGTCACGCCGGTCGGCGGCGAGGGTCGCCGAGGAGTGCAGTCGCCTCCAAAGTCCACCATCGAAATCCGGAGCCAGAGGCTCGAAATAAGTCAGGCGGGGCCGGCAGCTTCATGAGCGCTGAGCGATGAAGCCGCCGTTACTGGTCAACGCCCGCTGTCAGGCGGGCCCGAAGCGCAGCAGATTGGGAGAGAGAGATGACGGAAACCGCGCCCAGGACCTCCGAGCGGCAGCCGCTGCGGGCCTTGGAGAAGGCAAACGAGATCAGGACGGAGCGCGCGAAGCTGCGCCGTGGGATCGCGGTCGGGGCGGTCTCGGCGGCGGACGTCATCCTGCACCCCCCGGTCGCGGCGGCCAGCTGGCCGATCGGTGACCTGTTGATGAGTCAGCGGCGCTGGGGAACGACCCGCTGCCGCAGGTTCCTGTCGGTCAACCAGATCGCCGAGCTGCGCACCGTCGGGCAGCTGACAGAGCGCCAGCGCCAGATGCTGGCCGGCTCGCTGCAGACGTCGGCCCGCTCGGCGCCCGAGTTGATCAGCGCCTGACCCCGGGGGCGCGGGCCGCAGATCGGCGCGCCGGCCGCCGCGTCGCCCAGAGCTGGTCACATCTGGATCCCGATCGGCGCCGGGCTGGCCCCCGCGAACAGGAAGAACCAGATCAGAAACGCGGCGACCGTCAGGCCGGCGCTGACCACGAGCACGCCTTCGAGCATCACGTTGCCGGGGTCCTCGCGCCCCCGCGCCAGGCAGTTGGAGCGATAGACCTCGCTGAGCCTCGCCAGCACCGAGGCGAGCACGGTCGCGGTCGCGATCACGCCGACGAACGCGGCGGCCAGCGCCATCCCAACGGACTCCGTCGCGCCCTGGACCTGGCCGCCGACCCAGAGCCAGAACAGCGGCGTCCCGACCCACAGGCCAAGGCTGCCGATGAACATGATCGAGACGACCAGCATCGCGCCACTACCGGTTCTCAGCATCGATCGCAAGGCGTTCACCCGCGCGGCCGTGAGCTCCGCGCCCGGGGTAACGGACATCCCGAGGAGAGCTTGACCTCCCACCACCCCATCAGCATGCCCAGCACCCCGATCATCGGCCGCACCTGCCAGGCGCCGCAGCCGGGCTCGCCGAGCTCGCGGCACGTGACTCGCTCGAAGCGGTGGCCGGCCGGGTCGCGCAGCATCCGCTCCAGCCGCTGCCTCGCAAGCTGCTGCTCCCGCGCGCGCCGGGCGAGCGTCTGCCGGGCGCAGGCCAGCCGCTCCACGAGCTCGTCGCGAACCGTCTCCAGCTCGCCCAGCCCGAGCAGCCGCGGCCGCCCACCGCAAGCCGCGAACCGAGCCGGTCCGTCGTCGAGCCCGCCGCCGGGCCAGGCCGTCAGAAAGCAGGCGGCCAGCTCGCCCTCCAGACGTGCGATCTGGCCCCGAAGCTGGCGGCGCGCCAACGCCAGCGCATGCGCCTCGCTCGAGGTCGAAGCCCGCGCGACCAAGTCTTCGGGAAGCGCCGCTGCTCCCATGCAACGTTGGACGTTACCACCGGTGGAGGAACCCTCACAGAAGCTCGCGCGCGCAGAACAGCGCCTCCTGCACGTGCAGCTCTGACACCCCATCGACCGCGACGGCGAACAACGTCGCCCTGGCGCTGCCCGGCCCGGCGGCGCAGGCCACGAACGGCTCGCAGAACAGCTGCGCGCAGGCCCGAGTCCCGTCGGCGATCACCAGCGTCCCGGGCGCCACGGGAGCCAGCTGGGCATCGAGCTCGGTCGCCACGCGGATCCCCAGCCCGGCGCGGTCGAGCCGGTCGGCGTCCAGCGCCCAGACCGCGACGCCGGTCTCGATCAGCGCCACCAAGCAGGCGTCGCCGATCGGATGCTTCGAGCGCCACCCGCCCGCCAGCATCCTCTCGACGGCCGCCTGCTCGCTCGGGATCCGGTGGATGTCTGGGTCCAGTCCGACCTGCCTGAAGAACGCCCGGTAGGCGTGCGCGACCCCCTTGGTCCGCATCGCGATCGCCTCCTGCGCGCTGAACCGGTCCGACAGTTGGCGCAGCAGCGCGACCGGCGCACGCGAAGCCGACGCGCCCGCCAGACCGACCGTGATGGAGCTCAGCCGCAGCCCGGGATGCTCGTCGCGCACCGCTGCGGCAAGCAAGCCGGAGGACGGCGCCGGCTGCGAGCCTCGCGGATTCCAGTCCGGACCGGCGGATGCGGGCACTGGGACATGATCGCGCGTCATCCTGCCCGCGGGGAGTCGGCCGGCGCAATCGGGTCCGGGTCCGCGGCCGCGTGCTCCTCGACGCTCGCAACCGGCGCCGATCTCGACACCACCCAGACGCCGACCAGCACCACCGCCGCGCCGACACCGAACGGCGCACCGCCCAGCGCCGCTCCGGCCCAATGCTCGTGCAGCACGACCAGCCCGAGCAGGAGCGGAAGGAAGGTCGGGACAGACGACGTCAGAGGCACCACCTCCGCGGCTCGGTGGCGCTGGAAGGCGGTCATCTGATTCAGCATCGCGACGGTCGACCCGACTGCCGCGAGCACGAGGTAGGCAGCCGCGATCGCATAGGCGTGCACTATCAGCCCGTGGCTGATCCCCTTGACGGCAAGGTTCGCGGCCGCGAAGCCGGCGGCCGCCGACAGCACCACGGTGTGGCGACCGCAGCGTTCCCGGAACGGGTAGGGGGCCAGCGAGGCCAGCACCAGCACGCCGACCGCGGCCATCAGCGCCGCCTCGTTGACGGGCGTGTCGCGCCCCTTCGGTGCGCCCCAGGTGACCAGCACGATTCCGGCCACGATCGCGATCGATGCCTCCCACTCGGTAGCGCCGACGTGCTCGCCGAACAGGCGCGCCCCGGCGGCCAGCAGCAGCAGCAGGCCGCACGCGTAGACCGGCTGTACGACCACCAGCGGCGCCTGGGTGAGCGCCGCGAGCTGAAACGGGAACGCCAGATACCCGATTGCCGTGCCTGCGAGCCAACGTCGCGAGGACAGCAGCCGACCCAGCAGCGACAACCGCAGGCCGTGGTGGTGCTCGACCTCGCGCGCATGCAACGCCTGCACGATCGTGCCCGTCGCGAGCAGCAGCGCCGCGACCACCGACGCCGCGATTCCAAGCGCCACGTCCGAGCCGCCGGTCACTCCGATCCCGCGTGCGTGAGAGGCGGGGCCCCGCCGGGTAGTGCGCAGATATGGAGTCCAACGGCTGCCATGACCGGGTGCTGGTCACGGGAGCGTCCGGGCTGATCGGCTCTCACGTCGTGCATGCCCTCCTGGAGGCTGGCTACCCCGTTCGAGGGTTCTCCCGCCGGCCCCCCGCGGCGCAGAGCCGGGCGGTCAAGCCCGGCGCCGTCGGCGCGGCGCACAGCAACGGCGCGGCGCACGCCAACGGCGCTGCGCAGGGCAACGGGGCCGCTCCTGCAAACGGCTCCCAGCACGTGATCGGGGACGTGCGTGACGAGGACGCGCTGGCCGGCGCGATGCGCGGCTGCGGCGCCGTGATCCATACCGCGGGCGTGTACTCCTACGAGCGCGCGGACGCGACGGCGATGATGGCGACAAACGTGCACGGCACCGACCGGGTGCTGAGCGTGGCCGCGCGCGCCGGGGTCCGCCGGATCGTGGTCACCAGCAGCGCGGCGACGTGCGGCCCGGTCGGCGACCGTCCGGCCGACGAGCGCGACGACCCGCCCGACTGGGAGCTGTGCGTGCCCTACAAGCGCTCCAAGCTGGCCGGCGAGCGCGTCGCGCTGGTCCACGCGGCAGCGGGTCAGGACGTGGTGATCGTCAATCCGACGACCACGGTCGGCGCCTGGGACCGCCGCCCGACGCCGAGCGGCCAGATGGTCCGCGACGTGATCACGCGCCGGATCCGCGGCTACGTCGGCGGCGGCGGTCTGAACGTCGTCTCGGCCGCCGATGTGGCTCGCGGGCACGTGCTCGCGCTCGAGCGCGGTGCCAGCGGCGAGCGTTACCTGCTGGGCGGCGAGAACCTGGCTATGGACCAGGTGTTCGCGCTGATCGCAAGGTTTGCCGGCGTGCCGGCGCCGCGGCTGCGAGTCCCCTACCGAGTCGCGCTGACGGCGGCGACGGCGCTCGACGCCGGCAGCCGCGCCCTGTCGCGCCGCGGGTCCTCGCTGCTCGTGCTCGACGAGGTGCGCCTGGCGCGGATGCCGATGTACTTCGCGATCGATAAGGCACAGGACCAGCTCGGCTACCGTCCCGAACCGGCAGCGCAGGCGCTGGCCGCCGCCGTCGCCTGGTTCACCCACGACGGCCGCGCCTGTCAGGACTGAGCGCCCGCTACCGGCCGGCGGTGCACGTAGAGGTCGGCGCGAGCTGGTGCCGCCTGATCGGGCGTGGGGGCAGGAAGCTCGTAGTGCACCTCGCGGCCATGGTCGGCGTGCTGACGGCGGGCATCGTAGACCGAGTTGAACTTCCACAGGCTGGTGAGGAAGTTGGTCTGGCCGTGGGCGAGCTGGCCGAGGATGGCCCGCAGCGCCCCGACCGCCACCCGCGCGCCGAGGTGCTTGCGGGCGATCACCGCCTGCGTCCGGACGAGCTCCTCGTAGAAGCGCTCCAGCGGCAGCGTCGTCGGCAGGACGGCGTGCTGGATGTCGAACAGCCGGTAGTCGCGGCTAGTCAGCTTGCGCGACTCGGTGTGCCACAGCTCCGTCCCCGGATATGGGGTGATCACGGTCAGGTGAACGATCTCGGGCACCGACAGGGCGAATTCGCGCACCAGCCGAAACTGCTCGGCATCCCAGCGCGGATCGACGATCAGGTTGATCGCCACGACCAGGCCGAGCTTGCGCGCCAGCTCCAGCGCCTTCATGTTCGTGTCAGGACTGGTGCGCTTGCGGTACAGCTCCAGGCCCTGCTCGTCGAGCGCCTCGATCCCGAGGAACATGTACGTCAGCCCCAGCCGGGCCCAGCGCTCGAACACGTCGCGGTTGCGCAGCAGCACGTCGGCCCGTGTCTCGAGGTAGTAGCGCTTGCGGATCCGACGCCGCTCGAGCTCGCGCGCGATCGCCTCGCCGTGGTCTGACTTGATGAACGCGACGTCGTCGACGATGAACACGTTGGGCTCACGAATCGACGCGAGCTCGGCGCCGGCGGCCTCCGGCGACGCCCGCCGGTAGCCCCGGCCGTAGAACGTCCAGGCCGAGCAGAACGAGCAGTCCCAGGGGCAACCGCGCGTGAACTCGATCGATGCGCAGGGATCGAGCTCGCCGATGAAGTACCTGCGGCGCCGACGCGTGAGATCGCGAGCCGGCGGGCAGTCGTCGATCGTGTCGAGCATCAACGGGACGCCGCGCCCCTCTCCGTCGGCCGTGACGACCCCGGGCAGCTCGCGCAGCGCGCCGTCTGGGGCCGCGGCGAGCAGCCGCGGGGTGATCAGCTCGCCGTCGCCGCGCACGACGGCATCGAGCGCCCCGTCGGACTGGGCCAGCACGTGCCCGGCGATGAACGACACGCTGTGCCCGCCGGCGAACGTGAAACAGCTCGGGCGGCGGCGCTTGACCAGCTTGGCGAGGTCCAGCACCTCGGGCACGTTGGCCAGGTAGTTGAGCCCGAAACCGACCGCTTCGGGCTCGAAGCTCGCAAGCCCGCGCTCCAGCTCGGCATGCGAGTGCAGCTGGAGATCGAGCAGACGCACCTCGTGACCGGCAGCCCGCGCGGCGCCGGCGACGCGCTCCAGTCCCAGCGGCTCCAAGCGCAGGAACACCTCCGAGTACATCAGTGGGCTGGGGTGGACGAACAGGACCCTCACGCCCCGAGCTAGCTTCCCAGCCACCGCCGGGCACAAACGACGTGTCCGCGCGCTTACAGCCGCGCGTGCGGTCTCACGCGGTGACGCCGGGAGCGGGTAGCGCTGGCCCGTGCGCGCGCTGCTGCTGTCAGGCGACGTTGGTGAGAGTCACGCGATGATGGCGCGCGCGCTGAGCGACCAGATCCGCCGCGACGAGCCGTCGGCGTCGGTCTGGCTTGCAAACGACTTCGGGGTACTCGGACCGCGGCTCGGCCAGCTGCTGGGCGACGGCTACAGGCTTCACCTGGAGCGGGTCACATGGTCCTACGACCTGGCCTATCGCCTGTTCGGGCGTGTGCCGGTCGCGCAGCGGGCCGGTGAGCTGGCGCTGTACGGGCTGGGCGGTCCGGCGCTTGCGCAGGTCATCGCCTGTCACGACCCCGACGTAGTCGTCGGCGTTCACCCGGTGATCAACGCCGTGCTCGGACGGCTGCGCGCGGCGGGGCGTCTGCACTGCCCGGTGGCCGCCGTCGTCGAGCCGCTCGGGGGACTAGCGTTCTGGGTCCAGCCCGGGGCCGACATGCATCTGCTCAACTACGAGCAGGCGCTGCGCGACGTGCGCGCCCGGGCCGGCCCTGACAGCGTCCTGGTCGCGGTGCGTCCGCTGGTGCGCGAGGAGTTCCACTCGCCGCTGCCGCGAGCGCGGGCGCGCGCCGAACTGGGGATCGACGACGAGCGGCCTTTGGTGGCGATCTCCGGCGGTGGTTGGGGCGCCGGGGACCTGCACGGAGCGACCGACGCGTGTCTGGCGCTACCCGGAGCGCACGTGATCGCCGTCACCGGACGCAACGGCGCGCTGCGCGCGGCGATCGAGGCCCGCCACCGCACGAATCCCCGCGTGATCGCGCTGGGCTTCACCGACCGGATGCGTACCCTGCTGTCGGCCGCCGACGCTTTCGTCACCGCCACCGCCGGCCTGTCGTGCCTGGAGGCGCGGCTATGCGGCTGCCCGACGGTCTGCTACCCGTTCGAGATCGGACACATCCAGGACCACGTCGCACAGCTCCAGCGCCACGGCTTGGCGCGCGCGGCGACGTCTCCCGGTCAACTCACGCGCGAGCTGCTGGCTGCGCTGGCCACGGGCCGCGACGGCGTCGTCGCGCCGCGCGCCGATCTGCCCGACGCGGGCGAGGCGCTGCGGGCACTGGCGAACCAGTCGCCGGGTCCCCGAGCGGCATTCGCGGCGGAGCCGATCGGGCGCTCAACGGCCACCCGACCCGACCGTCATCCAGAGCCGGGCGGCGTCGTTTGCCTCGGCCACCTTCGCCGCCGGTTGGGCAGGGGCTCGCCGGGGGGGCGAAACGAAATGCCCTCGCCCGAGTCGGCCTGAGTGTGCGGGATCTTCGGCAGCTCGTCCTGGTGGTCCCGGCCCCCGTCGCGGCCGGTCACAGCAGCGCCCGCACGCGCGGCGCGAGCGCGGCGGCGCTCTGCCAGCGATCGCCGATCAGACGCTGCGCGACGATCCCGCCGCGCCGAGCGAGCTCCAGCATCGGACAGGCGGCGACGGCGTACAGCGAGCCGACCTCGCCGTCGCGGTCGTAGGCGACCGGGATCGTCCAGCGGCGGCGGCGAACCAGCGCGGCCGCCCGCGCGTGCCCGGCGCCGACGGCGACGGCCGCGAACTGCACCGCTGGAAACCGCGGCGCCAGCGCCTGCAGCGCATCGACCATCCGCAGGCACTGCCTGGCGCCTGGCACGAAGAACCCGAGCACCACGGGTCCGCGCTTGACGAGCAGGCAGACGTTCAGCGCGCGCGGGTCGTGACGCGCCG
>JBOGYE010000009.1:0-4658 GCA_050696635.1 Solirubrobacteraceae bacterium
AATTCCCAGCTAGGATCGGCCCGTCGGCGTCCCCGGAGGGGTGGCAGAGCGGTCGAATGCACCGGTCTTGAAAACCGGAGTCCGGCAACCCCGGACCGCGGGTTCGAATCCCGCCCCCTCCGCTGCAAGCTCCGGGACTCTGGTCATATGCGGGCAGTTCTCCCTCCGGCGTCAGCTCCGCCGCCCGGCCGCGGGCGCCGCTCCAGGCCGTTCAAGACCGCTCCGCGAGGGTCACGACTGTCCCACAAGTTCCCCACCGGTGCAGACGTCGTTCGCCACGTAGATCCGCGCACCCGCCGCGTTCGCGATGCCAATGCCGACGATGACCAGCACAGCACCAACAAAGACGAGCAGCTTCCGCACGGTCTGCGCATCGTATTGCCAAGCGTTCGTTCAACCGGCACGGCGCCGGCAAGCCTAGCTCCGCTAGGTCGGTGAATCCTTTCACAGCCGCTCGGCGGTATGAGGCTCGCTCGTTAAACCTAGCGGAGCTAGAGAGGGCTGGCTTGAGCATGTGGATTGCCTACGGGACTCGGGGCTGGCCGCCGTTGGAGTAGGTCAGCACACGCAATCTGCCGTTGATCAAGGCGCAGTCGGTCGTGTCGCCGATCGCTGCGGCAAGTGCGAGTCGGGCGTCGGCGCGACGATGCGGCCGCGACGTCTGGCCGTTGGCTACACGAGCGAGCTCATGCTGACGGATCGGCAATCCACACCGCGCCGATCCCGAGCTGGGCGGCGAGACGGTCGAAGTGGTGATCATGGTGCAACACGTCAAGGCCTGACTGCTGGGCGGCGACCGCGACGGCGAGGTCAGCGAGCGGTAGGCGGTGCGCTCCGTGAGACTGGGTGGCTGCGAGCTCGCGCATCGCCGCCAGCACACCGCGCTGGACCGCTCGGTCAACCGGGATCTCGCGCAGCGCCTCCATTATCCGGTCGACCACATCGATCCCATCGGCGCCGCGGGCATCGATCATCAGCTCGTAGCGCACCGGCCAGCACCACGCGATCTCGCCCCGCTCAACCGCGGTCAGAAGCAACTTCCGGGCGGCCGGGACTCGACGCGCGACGACCCACGCGGAGGTATCGGCCAACACCAGGCCCTCCCCAGACCACAGCTCCGGGGTCACCGTCGCGGGTCGGCCGGCGCGTTCAGGGCATCGATCGCTTCGAGGTCGAGCTCGAACAAACCTCGATCCATCGCGTCCAGCAGCTCGTGCGCAGTCGCGCGTCGTTCCGCGCCGGCGGCAAGCTGGGCATGCGCGCCCTCAAGGGCGAGCCTGCGCACCAACGTGGCGTCGGCCTCACGCGTGCCGGTCGCGATCCGCACATGCTCGAGCGCCTCAGACAACATGGCATCAGCGGTGACGGCTATGCGTGGATGTTTGCTCGGCATCTAACGCGTAGTGTAGCTCCATGGAGCAACACCGCCATGCGGCGGCTTCGCGTGCGTCCGATCGCACCTACCTCCTCGCGCTGGGGGTCAAGCGCTCGGTACAGCGCCTGGGCATCAAACATTCCCCACATCATCCTCCCATCCTCCATCCAAGGGTGAGGATGAAACTGCCAAGCTGAGCCGAGCTCCGGCGCCAAGCGAATGCAGATCCTGACGGGCAAGACGCAAGAGACGCGACGCGCGCGTCGCCAAATCCGGGCCTCGGTGCTTGCACGCCTCGCTGGCCGGCGACGAGTAACGGCCTCGACACGAGCAGAGCCGAGCTCAGCGCGGCGGCGCTTGGGATAGCGGGACGCTTGTTACGAGCCGGATCGTGCTAGCGCCCGCGGCGAAACGAGAGCAGAACTCCGGGCTACGTCAGTACCTGGGACGCAGCGGGCAGTGGGGTCCGGCAAACCCGGACCGCGGGTTCGTATCCCGTCCCCTCCGTCGACGGACTGGAGATTGTCAGCGCCGATCCCTACGATGAGCCGATGACCGACGTCGCCGCCCCACCAGCGCTCGGTCTCCAGGCGCCGCACCCACAAGCGCCCCCGAGGCCGGAGTTCGAGATCGTCCCGCGCGTTGGGCTGCCGATCGTGGCGGTCGTGATGGCGGCGCTGATCGTAGCGATCGCAGCCAACACCCTCTGGCCACTGGAGTTCTTCCACGTTGCCGGTGGCGCGGGCTGGACGATCGTGGACCTGTTCCTCGGTCTGGTGCTCGGCCCGATCATCGGCCACATGTCGATCCCCGCGCGAGTCGAGCTGACGACCAGACTGATGCCGAAGATGGTGCTGCTGATGCCGACGCTCGTGACCGCGACGCTGGCCTCCGGCTGGCAGCTGTCGACCAAGCTCGGCACCAACCTGACCAGCTATCCGGAGCACGGCTGGCTGGTCGCGAGCTTCATCGTCGTCGGCGTCATGGCGGTGCTCGCGCTGGGGCTGCTGGAGCCTGCCAACATCGCGGTCTTGTTCGAGCTCAAGCGGCCGCGTCCGAGGGTCGAGGTGATCGAGCGGCTGATGAAGCGTTTCCTTTACTGCGCCGGCGTCCTGGGCGTGATGCAGCTGGCGACGCTCGTGATCATGACCAAGCTGGCGTCCTCGTGAGCGAGCGGCGCTTCCCGCCGTTTACCGAGCTGGGGATGGTGTCGCTGGCGCTGATCGTGATCGGGGGCATCTATCTCTCCTCCTACATCCCCCAGCACGTCCCGCTCGGTCCGGCGATCGCGCTCCTGATCGCCTCCGCCGCAGTGATGGCCGTCAACCTCGGGCTGCTCGGCCGCGCGCGCGGCTTCGCCTGGACTCGCTTTCGCCAGGTGAGCGGGTGGGCGCTCCTCGCCTACGCGTTCACGGCGGGGATGATCGAGTATGCGTTTCTGCGCAACCACCTGAGCGGCGGCCCGCTCGTGATCCTGACGCTGTCGCTGGTCGTCTACGCCGTGCAGGTGCCGACCCTGATCGCCTTCACGGTCGCGCGCTGGGAGGACTCGACCCTGCCGGATCAGCCAATGTCCGTGCAGGACGGCCATCTCCGCAACTGAGCGCCGTGCGCTGCGCGCTACCAGGCGCCGTGCGCGGTCAGCCGCGACCGACGTAGGGCATGTCGGTCGCCATGATCGTCGTGAACAGCACGTTTGCCTCCGGCGGCAGGCTCGCCATCTGGAGCACCGCGGCGGCGGCGTGACGAACGTCCATCATCGGCTCAGCCGCCGTGGTGCCGGACGCCTGGAGCGTTCCGGTGCCAAGCGCGGCGCTCAGTTCGGTGCTCGCGTTTCCGATGTCGATCTGCCCGCAGGCGATCCCAAACGCTCGCCCCTCCAGCGACAGTGCGCGCGTGAGACCGGTGATCGCATGCTTGCTCGCCGTGTAGGCGATCGCGTTGGGACGCGGCACATGGGCCGAGATCGAGCCATTGTTGATGATCCGGCCCCCCTGCGGTCGCTGGGCCATCATCACGCGAAAGGCCTCCCGAGCGCAGAGGAAGCAGCCGGTCAGGTTCGTGTCGATCACGGTGCGCCACTGCTCGAGCTCGACCTGATCGACCGGCGCCGTCGGCCCGAACACGCCGGCGTTGTTGAACAGCAGATCGACCCGGCCCCAGGCATCGGTCACGGCGGAGAACAGCGCCCCCACGGCGGTCGGGTCGGTGACGTCGGTCGACACCGCAAGCGCTTCCACACCAGCCGTCGCCCCGGCCAGAGTCTCCCGCAGAGGCTGCTCGCGTCGTCCGGCTAGCGCCACCCGCCATCCGGCATCCAGCAGCGCCGCGCTCACCGAAGAGCCGATCCCCGAGCCGGCGCCCGTGACAATCGCAACACTACTGCGCTCGGTCATCGTATGGATGATCTCACGCGCCACGGCCGCGCCCCGCAGCGCGCCCTCCCTGCCGCGGTATCCTTCGCGGGTGCCCGCGGGAGCGCCGTGCCAATGCAGCGCCGCGCGGGGGTGCATGCACCACACGCGCCCGTAGCTCAGCTGGATAGAGCGTCGGTCTACGGAACCGAAGGTCGGGAGTTCGAATCTCTCCGGGCGCGCTCAGAGAAGCCTCGCAAATGCGGCAGTTTCTTCGGCGTGAATCATCACCGCCCTCCCGTGACTAAGGTGTGGGTACCAGTCGTGGGTACCAATCGCGGGCAGACAGCTGCGCTCCGGTCGCCCGGGGAGCCCTATCGAGGGCGCGCCCGACCAGGTCGTGACCGACGATCCAAGCGACCCGAGTGCCGTCGTAGTGGTAGGGCTCTCTGAAGGGATCCCAACGCCAGTCTGGGTCGTTGAGCGCGGGCCGTGACCTTCTGAACGAGGATCTGCTCGAGCCGGGCGACCGCCTCGTCGCCGAAGCAATCGCCGAGCCGGACGTGCCTCAAGTGCGGAAGTGATCGTGGCGTCTGACTAGACGCGGTTGCGGTATTTGACGTCGGTGAACGGCCAGTCGGCGGCCAGCCAGGTGTCCACGGTCTCGTACAACACCGAGTCCAGTTCTGCCCGCCTTGCGGTGACCCAGGACCGCACCTCGGTGATGGCGGAGTCTGCCCGCGACGGGTAGATGTAGACGCAGCCGACGACGACGCCTTGATCATCGAGGACGGTGTATGTGAAGCCGACTCGTCGCTCGAAGTCGTCGGCATGCCTTCGCAGATCGCGGAGGTTCTCGTCGCGTGACATTCCCTCAACGGGCGGCCATCGCCGGGTTGAGAAGCCCGGGGTGACGCGGATGTGCTCGA
>JBOGYE010000010.1:0-22837 GCA_050696635.1 Solirubrobacteraceae bacterium
GCTCGGGCTAGCGGCTCGCTCGGAATCCAGCCTCGCTCAAACGAGCCGCGCCCGAGTCGTCCGGCTGCCTGGCGCCACCCGCGGGAATCGCCGACGCTTCGGCATCGACTCGTCCCGCGTGCGTCGCCAGTCGCGCCCAGCCACGCGCCGGCTACCGCCACTTGCTAAGTCGGCCACCCGTAGCCCGCATCGGCCGCGGCGCAGGGAACCGCGAGCGCAGGTCGAACAAGGCTTGCAGCGCAACTGCCGCCTTCCGGCGGTGTTGACTGACGATGATGAAACGTCCTCTACTCGCACTCGCCGCCGGCATCGCGACGGCCGCGCTCGCGCCAGCTGCCGCCTCGGCGCAGATCGTCGAGCTCGGCGCGACGCGCGCTGCGCCGGTCAGCGTCCCGAGCTGCCCCACCGGGGTCGCGGCCGCCGACTGCAGAATCGTCCTGACCCGGACGACCGCGGTCCAGACTGTCACCAACGGAGCGATCAACCCGACGATCGTCAAGAAGCCCGGCTGGATCGTCGCGTTCTCGGTCGGCCTGTCGAATCTCTCGCCGGTCGCCAAGACCGAGCTCTCCTACCTGAAAGGCCTCGACCGCGGCTACGGGGGCACACCGCAGCTCGCCCTCACCGTGCTCAAGCCCGGCAGGCACAACAGGTACACGGTCGTAGAGCAGAGCGGCACCTATCACCTGATCCCGTTCCTGGGCCACGTGCTGCAGCAACCGATGGCGCTGCCGCCGACGTTCGCCACCTTCACGGCGTTGCCGGTGACCAAGGGCGAGCTGATCGGGCTGACCGTTCCCACCTGGGCGCCGGTGCTGACCTACAACCTCACGCCGACCAGCTACGCCTACCGCCAGAGCCGCTCGGCTGACTGCGGAGCCGCGGTCAAGCCCCCGACGCAGACGGCGCAGGTCACCGTCGGCTCGGCCGCGACCTACAGCTGCAGCTACCCCGGCACGCGGGTGCAGTACAGCGCCACCGAGGTCGTCGACCAGCCATACCCCAAGACCTACGTCGGCGGCCCGAGCTCGCCGCCGAAGAAGAAGCACTCCCGGCGCCGCTGAGCGCGAGGGCGCCCCGAACAGTCAGCAGGCGCCCGGGGTGTAGCTAGCAGGCGCCCGGGCTCTGCTGGCAGAACGGCGACGCCAGCCCGGCGCCGCCGTTGGTAGAGCCGCCGGAGGAGCTCGAGGCGCTGGACGTGCTGGCGGAGGTGCTTGTTCCGGCTCCGGCGCCCCCGGACGGGCTTGTGGAGGTGGCTGCGCTGGTCGTCGGGGCCGGGGGCGTCGTGGACGCGTTCGTGGGCGCGGCGGCGGAACTGGACGCCGTGCTGCTCGTGCTGGACGCCGAGCTGCTCGTGCTGGAGCTCGCGACCGTGGCGCCGGTCGGGTCTCCGGCGGGCACCGTGAACGGCGGTGCGCCGGCCGTGCCGGTGGTGGCGCCCGCTCCCGACCCACCGCCACATGCACCGATCCCGAGCGCCAGCGCGCCGGCGGCAGCGACGACGAGCGCGAGGCGCCGGGGTTCGCGGAGGCGAGCCACGGCAGAGACCCTCAGGAGGGCAGCGGCTCCATCCGCCTGGCGCAGTACGGACAGTCGTTCAGGTCCTTCTGGGCCAGTTGGTCGCACCAGTTGCAGAAGCGCAGGTTCTCGATCTTCCACGGCAGCTCGGAGATCGTCGGCGCGAGCGGCAGCAGCTCCGCCAGCACCTCCATCGGCTCGCCGGTGTCGCGGTCACGGTAGATCAGGTCCGGGTCGGCCTCGATGATCGCCTCGCGCCCCGTCGAGGGGGTCCGCATCCGATATCGCTGGTGTCGGCGCATCGGCAGGCATCGTACCAGCGGGTGGGGTCGGAGCCGCCATCGGCGCGGGGTCGGAACGCCGTCGCATGGCGACGCGAGGCAGCCGCCCGCTCATATAGAGTGCCGCGTGGAGAGAATGCTGTCGCGATCAGGACGAGCTAGTCGCACGGTTGCCGCGCTGATCGCATGCGGTGCAGTGCTGCTGTTGCTCGCCGGGTGTGGAATCAAGCACCCGACGGGAAATCTCGTCGCGGGCAAGGTGATGTTCCAGAAGACCTGCGGCTCCTGTCACACGCTGAGCCACGCCAACACCAGCGGTACCACCGGGCCCAACCTCGATGACGCTTTCCGCCAGGACCGCGCCGACGGGTACCACAGCGCCTCGATCCAGGGCCTCGTCGACGACTGGATCCGCTTCCCCAACAGCCAGGGGGTGATGCCCGGATTGCTGCTCAACGGCCAGAATGCCCAGGACGTCGCGGCCTACGTGGCGGCGGTGGCAGCGATCCCCGGCCAGGACACCGGCGAGCTGGCACGGGCGGGCGGCGTGACCGGCACGACGGCGGCGGACGGGATGAAGGTGTTCACCGGGGTCGGCGGCTGTGGCAGCTGCCACACGCTCGCGGCGGCCCACACGACAGGGACCACGGGACCGAACCTGGACCAGGATCTGCGGACCAACTGCGCCTCGGCGCAGTCGAAGTCGATCCGCGGCGCGACCCTGCAGAAGTGCATCTACACGGCGATCACCAAGCCCTATGCCTACCTGCCGGCGGGCTACAAGGCGGGGATCATGCCGGCCAACTTCGCTCAATCACTGACCGCGACCGAGATCAAGGCGCTGGTCAACTTCCTCTCGACCGCCGCGAAGTAGCGGTCGCGCGCGCCGAGGCGCGGTACGCCAGGCCCGCGTCGGCCGAGTGCGCGTCGGACCCTCAGCCGAGGGCGCGGACCAGGAGCACGATCACCACGATCACGGCGACCGCGCAGACGAACCAGACCAGGAACTCGAAGGCGTTGGCCTCGGAGCGGATCGGGTTCGGCGGTCGCCGCACGCTGATGCTGGCGCTGGCGCCAGGACCTACAAAACGTAGACGGTGGTGTAGACGATCACCCACATGAAGTCGACGAAGTGCCAGTAGATCCCGGGCACCTCCATGCCGGCGTGCGCCTCTGCCGAGTAGTGGCCGCGGAAGCAGCGGATCGTGACCATCAGCAGCAGGCACAGCCCGATGAACACATGGCAACCGTGCAGGCCCGTGAGCGCGTAGAAGATCGTCGCCTGAGCAGCATCGTGCGGCGCGAAGCCGACGTGGACGTACTCGTTGACCTGGATCGCGAGGAACGCGACCCCGAGCAGGAAGGTCGCGGTCATCCCGGTCTTGAGCCCGAACCGGTTGCCCTGCTTGATCGACATCGTGGCCCAGTGCAGGGTCAACGACGAGGAGAGCAGGATCGCCGTGTTGACCCCGGTGGTCGCCTCGGGCAGCGTCATCCCGCGGGCCGGCCAGGGGTCGTGGCTGACGATCCGGATGAAGAAGTAGGCGGTGAAGAACGCCCCGAAGATCATGATCTCGGAGATGATGAACAGCAGCATCCCCAGCGTTGGCGCATGCACGCGAGACGATTGGTGCGCCGGGGGGGGACCGTGGTGATCGGCGACGTGCGCGATCGAGGCGGCCTCCATGCTAAGTGGCCCTCACGGGCTCGCCCTGTACCACGTGCTTGACCGGCTTGCCGGTAGCGTTGCGAACGCGCTGCACCAGATCCGCCCGCAGCCAGCCAGACTTCGTCTCGGCGAACGTGGAGACCACGATCTCGTCGACGCGGAAGTGCTGAAGCGCGTTCATCACCGCGGTGTACGGGTCAGGGTCGCCGATCATCCCGGCCGCCGTCAGGCCTGCCTCGCGAAGCCGGTCCACGACCAGTGACAGCCGGGTCCGCGCCCGCCTCGCGGCCGCTCCGCCCCCGCCCTCCTGCGGGACCACGACCAGGAACAGACGCTCGCGCCCATCGGCCGCTGCGCTGGCGCGCAGCGCTTCGGGCAGCTCGTCGCCGCTGGCTGTGCGGTTCGCGACCGCGAGCGTGACATGGAACGAGAGCCCGTCGGCGTCGATGTCGGCGACGACGTGCTCCACCGGCAGCCCGGACGCGTGGCGCAGGCGATCGGGCAGGTCGCGCCGCAGCCAGCCCGACCGCGACTCCGGGTAGGTCGAGATCACGATCTCGTCCGGGTTGTACTCGGCCACGGCGTCCATCGTGGCCGTGTAGGGATCGGGGTCGCCGACCTCGCCGACCGCGTCGATCCCCTCGGAGCGCACGAAGCCGACCGCCAGATCGACGCGCGCCTGGGCGGCGTCGAACACGGCATCGTCGTAGATCACGTAACCCGCGCGCGGACGGGTCTGCGGCACGCACAGCACGAAGCGCGTCTCGTCCTGCGCCGCGAGCCGGCGCACCGCCTCGATCAGCGGTCGCCCGCCGATCGTCTCGTTGGCGACCACCACGACGGTTCTCACTCGGGACCGGCCTCCTGACTAGGTTGCGCGGCGGACGCCCCGGCGCCGACCCTGACCGGCTTGGCCTCCGTCGGGGGCTGGAAGATCCCGTGCACGGCCCCCGGGACCCCGTACTCGTACGGCCCTCCGACGACCGTTGGGACGGCGTCGAAGTTGAAGATCGGCGGCGGCGAGGAAACCTGCCACTCGAGCGTCATCGCGCGCCACGGATTGGCCGGCGCGCGCGGGCCCCAGCGCCAACTGGCGACGACGTTGTAGAGGAAGACCAGCGTGCTCGCGCCTAGCACGAACGACGACAGCGAGATGAACAGGTTCCAGGCCGCGAACTGCTGCGCGTACTCCGCCACCCGCCGCGGCATCCCCTCCATCCCGATGATGTGCATCGGGCCGAAGGTCAGGTTGAAGAAGATGAACGTCAGCCAGAAGTGCCACTTGCCGAGGCGGTCGTCGAGCATCCGCCCGGTCATCTTCGGGAACCAGTAATAGACGCCGGCGAAGATCGTGAACAGCGAGCCGCCGAATAGCACGTAGTGGACGTGGGCGACGATGAAGTAGGTCTGCGAGACGTGGATGTCGAACGGGATCATCGCCAGCATCACGCCGCTGATTCCGCCGAGCGTGAACATCGTCAAGAAGCCCAGCGCGAACAGCATCGGCGGATCGAGGTGCAGCACCCCTCGCCACAGCGTCGCCAGCCAGGAGAAGATCTTGACCCCGGTAGGGACCGCGATGATCGCAGTGGTGACCATCATCGGGATCCGGATCCAGGGCGCCATCCCTGAGACGAACATGTGGTGCGCCCAGACTGTGAACCCGAGCACGACGATCGCCAGCAGCGAGAAGGCCATCATCCGGTAGCCGAAGATCGGCTTGCGCGCCTTGACGGCGATCACCTCCGAGATGATCCCGAACCCGGGCAGCATCATGATGTAGACGGCCGGGTGCGAGTAGAACCAGAAGACGTGCTGGTACATCAGCACGTTGCCGTCCTTCGCAGCGCCGACGAACGCGTCGAAGAAGTGAAAGTGCAGCGATGTGTCTAGCAGGATGAAGAACTGCGAGGCGGCGATGAACGGGGTCGCGATCACCACCAGCAGCGAGGTTGAGAAGTTCGCCCACACCAGCAGCGGCATGCGGAAGAAGCTCATCCCGGGCGCCCGCATGGTGATGATCGTGACCAGGAAGTTCAGCGCCGTGAAGATCGACGAGAAGCCGGCGAACTGGACTCCGACCGAGAAGAACAGCTGGCCCAGTGGTTGGGTGGTCGACAGTGGCGCGTAGGCGGTCCAGCCCGAGGCGAAGGCGCCGCCGGGAGCCAGGAAGCTCATCAGCATCATGATTCCGGCGACCGGCAGAAGCCAGTAGGAGAGCGCGTTCAGGCGCGGGAAGGCCATGTCCGGCGCGCCGATCATAAGCGGCAGCACGAAGTTCGCCATCCCGGCGAACACCGGGATCACGAACAGGAAGATCAGCAGCGAGGCGTGGACCGAGAACACCCCGTTGTACTGCTCGGTGGTCAAGAACTGCATCCCCGGCTTGGCGAGCTGGGCGCGGATCAGCATCGCCAGCAACCCGCCGACGAGCAGGAAGAAGAACGACGTGACCGTGTACTGGACCCCGATCACCTTGTGGTCGGTGTTGACGCGGAGGTAGTCGCGCCAGTTGCGGGCGCCGTGGTCGTCGTGGTGCTCGGCACGGGTCGGCTTGCCACTGGCCCAGTAGAGCCAGTAGTCGCAGGTGCCCATCCCGATCAGGAATCCAGCCGGGACCGCAAACAGCGCGACGATCGTGAGCGCATGTCCGTCGATCACGGGGTGCTGGTGCATCAGGAACCGCACCAGGTCGGTGAGGCCGAACGCGAACAGCAGCCCGAGGACCTCGCCCACGGCAGCCCGATACCAGCCGGGACGGCGGATCTTGGGCGGGATCAGCCCCAGCAGTCCCGGAGGGCCGCCCGACTGGGGCGCAGCGGCATCCGTCGTCTGGTCACGGTGGGAGGTGTCGACAGAGATGGCCATCAGATCCTCGGACTTGGTGGGTTGGGCACGGGCGTCTTGTCGCCCGGGACGCCCGGTTGGACGGCCGAACGTGGCGGGTTGCCGATCGGTGGCGAGCCATTGAGCTTCTGCGACCCGAGCCAGGTGGCAAACGCGGCCTTCGAGACGACGTGCACCGTCGCTCGCATCAACGAGTGGCCCGCGCCGCACAGCTCGGTGCACTCGGCCGGGTAGGTGCCGATCCGGTCCGGCGTGGCTCGCAGCGTGGTCGTGATCCCGGGGACGGCGTCCAGCTTGACCGAGAACTGCGGCACGAAGAAGCTGTGGACCACGTCCAGCGAGCGGAGGTGAAACACCACCGGCCGTCCCTTGGGCAGATAGAGCACCGGGGACACGACCTGGCCGCCGCTCGGCCGCGGGTAGGAGAACTCGAACGCGAACTGGCGGGCGGTCACGTTGACGACCATCTCGCCGCGCTGCGCCTTCTCGTCGGAGTGCAACACCGTGTAGGAGTAGGTGGCCAGCGACAGCAGCAGGAGCGCCGGCACCACCGTCCAGACCACCTCGAGTCGCGCGTTGCCGTGAATCGGCGGGCCGTCTTTGTCCTCCTCGCCAGGCTTCATCCGGAACTTCCACATCGAGTAGGCCACGACCGTCTCGACGCCGACGAAGATCGGGATCGTCGCGATCAGCAGCACGTCGTAGAGGGTGTGGATGTTGTGCGCCTGCGTCGAGCCCTCGGCCGGGAACCAGGGAACCAGGAACAGCGAGATCGGGATCAGGATCGCGATCCCGATCGCCCCGATCACGAGCATCTGCAGGACGGGTCGGTTACGCATCGTCACCGCCGTGCGGCGAGCCTCGCCGCGGATGCGCGATCGCGCGGCGGGCTGCGGCGCACGCGTCCCTCGGACAGGCAGAGGGGACTCTCATCTCCGCCGACAATCCTATGCCTTCTCGGCGACGGATGGCGCCACCTGCGCGAAGAAAAGTCCCGCTCACACGCGGGTTTGAGGCAATCGTTGCAAGCGCCCCGATCGTCAGGCGCGCGGATCGGCGAGCTAGTGGTGCCCGTGGTCTTCGGGCAGCTCGGAGATGTCGTGGCGGGTGTCGCGGATCCAGATCGCGGTGGTGACGATGAACAGGATCACGCCGATGATCGAGAGGATCCAGCCGAGCGTCGTACCGACCACGATCAGCGTGATCGAGACTGCGGATAGCAGCGGCAGGATCGTCGGCCCGGGAAGGTGAATCTCCTCCCCGACCGGAGGCGTTTCGAACTCCGTACGGCTCACGGGTGCACGTAGATCGCAGCCGCGACGAAGCTGATCCCGAACATGAACAGGCAGACGGCGCCGGCGAGCAGGCCGGTGCGCAGGTTCTTGCGGGCGAGCTTGCGATCCATCGGTGGCCTGGCATCCTAGCCGGTCAGCCGCGATCGCGCGGCGCTCCCGCGCTCCCGCGCCCCCGCGCCCCCGCGCCCCCGCGCCCCCGCTACGATGTCACGCTCGGGCCCGAGAGGGTTGTCCAATTTCTGAGGATATGCGTGAGGAAATGGACAACCCTCTGCGCGGCAGCGCGCACCGAGGCGGCGCGCCTACAACTTGGCGTCGAGCACCATCGCGCCGAACAGCAGCGCCAGGTACGCCATCGAGAACAGGTACAGGCGCAGCGCGGTGCGTCGATCGGCGCGACGGTACAGCGCCGCGGCGCCGGCGACGAACCCCAGGCCGAGCAGCACCGACGCCGCCAGGTAGATGCCGCCGAAGGCGCCGACGCAGAACGGCAGTTGGGTGACGGCGTACAGAAGCAGCGTGTAGAGCACGATCTGACGGCGCGTGTCTCGCTCGCCGCGCACGACCGGCATCATCGGCACGCCGACCGCGGCGTACTCGTCCTTCATCAGCAGGCTCAAGGCCCAGAAGTGCGGCGGGGTCCAGTAGAACACGATCGCGAACAGGTAGACCGCGGTCCATGAGACCGAGCCTCGCGTCGCCGCCCACGCGACCAGCGGAGGCACGGCGCCGGCGGCCCCTCCGATCACGATGTTCTGCGGCGTGCGGCGCTTGAGCCAGATCGTGTAGACGCCGACGTAGCCGACGAAGCCCGCGAACGCGAGCGCCGCCGCGAGCACGTTGACGGTCAGCGACAGCAGCAGGAACGAGGCCGTCTGCAGCGCCAGCCCGTAGGCGACCGCGGCCCGCGGGCTGATCCGCCCCGCGGGGATCGGCCGGTTGGCGGTGCGTTTCATCCGCGCGTCGATGTCGCGGTCGAACCAGTGGTTGATTGCGCCGGCGCCGCCGGCCGACAGGTAGCCGCCCGCGCACGTCAGCGCGACCCGCGAGACCGATGGGTCGCCGGCAACCTCCATCGTCGTCACGGTCGTCAGCAGCAGCAGCGACTGGACCTTCGGCTTGGTCAGCTCCAGGTAGTCGCTCGCCAGCAGCAACTGGCGCCGGCGCAGTGACGCGGGCGCCGTAGCGGTAGCGGTCGCTCCGGCGCTCGCGGCCATCAGTGCTCGGTCGACGCCGACCCCGAGCCGGCCTGCGCGAACTGCTCCGAGCCGGCTCGCGCGAACTGCTCCGAGCCCCCGGTCCGCTGCGTGACCTCGGTCAGACGCTCGACCTGGCGGCGGATATCGCGCATCGGCTCGACCGAGCGCACGCGCGGGATCTCGTCAAAGTTGTTGACCGGCGGCGGGGAGGAGGTGAACCATTCGAGCGTGTTGCCCTTCCACGGGTCTGGGCCGGCGATCTTGCCGACCTTGAGGCTGCGAGCGACGTTGATGATCGTCATCAGGATCCCTGAACCGAGGATGAACGCTCCGATCGTCGAGATCAGGTTGTAGGTGGACCAGCCCAGGCCGGCGGGATAGGTGTAGATCCGTCGCGGCATCCCGGACAGGCCGAGCGCGTGCTGGACGAAGAACGTCGCGTTGAAGCCGACGAACATCGTCCAGAACGAGAGCTTGCCGAGGCGCTCGTCGAGCATCCGCCCGGTCATCTTCGGGAACCAGTAGTAGATCCCGGAGAACACGGTGAACACCGAGCCGCCCATCAGCACGTAGTGAAAATGGGCGACGACGAAGTAGGTGTCGGTCAGCTGCCAGTCGACCGGGAAAACGGCCAGGAAGATGCCCGTGATTCCGCCGATGGTGAAGATCGCGATGAAGCCGACCGCGAACAGCAGCGACGTGGTCAGCTGGATCGAGCCGCGCCATAAGGTGGCTATCCAGTTGAAGATCTTGACACCGGTAGGCACGCCGATCAGGAACGAACTCAGCATGAAGAACCCGAGCACGACGATCGGCACCGGCGAGGCGAACATGTGGTGGGCCCAGACGAGCGTCGCCAAGAACGCGATCACCGCGGTCGACGCCGCCACCGCCTTGTAACCGAAGATCGGCTTGCGGCTGAACACAGGGATGACCTCGGAGATGATCCCGAACCCCGGCAGGATCATGATGTACACCTCGGGGTGACCGAAGAACCAGAACAGGTGCTGCCACAGGATCGGCGAGCCGTGGTCGGTCGGGTCGAACCAGTGGGTTCCGAAGTGACGGTCGGTGAGCAGCATCGTCACCGCCGCGGCGATCACCGGCAGCGCGATGATCAGCAGCACCGCGTACACCAGCAGGCCCCACACGAACAGCGGCAGCCGGTTCCAGCCCATCCCGGGCGCGCGCATGTTGACGATCGTGGCGTAGAAGTTGATCGCGCCCACCAGCGAGGAGATACCGGTGATGTGGATCAAGAAGATCCACGCATCCTGGCCGCCGCTTGGGGAGTACAGCTTCTCAGACAGCGGTGGGTAGCTCCACCAGCCTGCGCTCGGGGGGTGGAAGAAGATCGTGATGTAGAACACGATCCCGCCCAGCAGCAGCAGCCAGAACGAGAGCGCGTTCAGTCGCGGGAAGGCCATATCCCGGGCGCCGATCATCAGCGGCAGGAAGTAGTTACCGAACCCGGCCATCACCGGGACGACGAACAGGAAGATCATTGTCGTCCCATGCATCGTCAGCAGCTCGTTGTAATGTTCGGAGGTCAGCAGCGTGTTGTTGGGCACGCTCAGCTGCAGCCGCATCATCAGCGCCTCGACGCCCCCGAGCGCAAAGAACACGAAGGTCAGGACCAGATACATGATCCCGATCTTCTTGTGGTCGGTGGTCAGCACCCAGTCCACCCAGCGCCTGGTCTGGCGTGGACGAACGACCCGGCTCGCCACGACCTGGGGGATCGGGGTCAGGGTTCTCTCGACGGTGGTGGCCATGCGCGTGTCAGTTCCCCAATTGGTTCTCGGAGGTCAGGATCTGCCGCAGCTGGCCGACCTGCGCGTTCTGGGCCTTGATCAGCTGCTCCTGCTGCTTGGTCCAGGCCGTGTACTGGGCCGGTGAGACGACCTTGATAAAGGCGTCCATCGCGGCGTGGTTGGTCCCGCACAGCTGCGCGCACTGCCCGCGGAAGGTGCCGGTGTGCAGCGCCTTGAACCACGTGTAGGTGGTGTAGCCGGGCACCGCGTCGACCTTGCCGCCCATCTGCGGCACCCACCACGAGTGGATCACGTCGGTGGACTGGATGTCGAGCACGACCGTCGTGTGCGCGGGAGCGACCATGGTCGTGTAGGAGTACGGCAGCTTCTCGTTGAAGTACCTGTTCAGGCAGCCGCTGCCGTACACGTAGCGCCAGATGAACTGGCGCCCCTGGACGCAGATCGTCAGCTTCTTGCCGTTCGGGGGCGTCGGCTCCGTCACCGACGCCGACAGCACCACCCCGTTCGCATCCGAGTTGGGCGGATCGACGATGCTCGGCAGCTTGGCGAACGTGACCACCGTCAGCACCAGCAGGATCAGCGCCGCGGCGATCGTCCAGCTCAGCTCGAGCTTGGTGTTGCCGTGGATCTGCGCCGCCACCTTGTTGCGCTTGGCGCGGAAGCGGTAGATGGTGTAGACGAGCGCCCCCTCGACGATCACGAACACGATCGCCGCGATGTACAGGACGATCTTGTACAGCGAGTCGATCTCGTTGGCGTTCGGCGAGCCGCCGGACTTGGGCGTGAAGAAGTTCGCCATCGCGTCGGGCGCCAGCACGAGCGAGCAGACCATCACCGCGCCGAGCAGGGGCAGGCCGCCGGCGAGGCGGCCCGGCCAGCGCCGGTCGCGCTGTCGGCGGGGTCGGCGGCGTGGGCTGGCGGCGTTGACTTCGGGTCGCAAGGCGGCCGGCATTCTAGCCCTCCGGGCCGGACCCCGGCTCTCCCCCCGGCCCCCCGGCGCCTCTCCGCCGGCCCGGCCGTCGGCTCCCTGGCGGCCCGCCCGGCGGCTCTCCGGCGACGCGCCCCGCGGCTGCCTGGTGGCCCGCCGCCGGCTCCTCGGCGGGCCTCGGACCCCTGCCTATACTGGCCCGCCTTGCGAGTCTCACGCGGGATCAGAGCCGGAGCATGGGCGCTGGTCGCGGCTGGGCTGGCCGCGCCGGTGGTGCGGCGGAGGGGCCGGATCCCGAACCCGGTGGCGCTGGCCCTGGCGGGCCTGTCGCTGCCAGCGCTCGCGGTCGCGGTCCCGCGCAGGCGCGCTCGCGACGTCGCGCTGGGCTGCATGAACATGTGGGCCTACCTGGCCGCCTACGAGATGCCCTACGACGACCCCGAGCGCCTCCGCGCCCGGGTTCGGATCGACTACCCGATCGCGATCGACCGCGTGATCGGCCTCGGCGTGCCGCCGACTGTCCGTCTTCAGGCGCGCGCGAACCCTGCTCGCATCAGCCGCCTGGAGCGGGCGCTGACCTGGTGTCACTGGGTCTGGTTCGCCGTGCCCCACGCGACGGTGGCCTACATCATCTGGAGGGCGCCCGAGCGGTTCCCGGCGGCCGCCGCGCGGATGTACGCGGTATTCGACATCGGCGCGGTCTGCTATTGGGTGATTCCGACGGCGCCGCCCTGGTACGCCTCCAAGCAGGGTCGCCTGGGCGACGCCCAGCTGCCGCAGGTGCGGCGGATGATGCTCGAGTACGGCGAGCAGTTCTGGGGCGAGCGCTGGCCCGGCCTCTACGATGTCCTGGGAGGTAATCCGCTCGCCGCAATGCCCTCGCTGCATTTCGCATCGTCCGTGATGGGAGCCCAGTTACTGCGTGAGGTGGGCCCGATCTCCGGCGCCGTCGGGTGGGCCTACGCGCTGTCGCTGGGGCTTGCGCTGGTGTACCTGGGCGAGCACTACGCGGCGGATCTGGTCGCCGGCGCGGCGTTGGCGGAGACGGTTCGCACGCAGGCGTGGCGCGCCGTGCCGGCGCTGGGGGCGCTGACGCGGGTGCTGCAGGCCCTCGAACGACGAGCGGGCGGCTAGGTGAAGTGAGCGCCGGAGCTCCGATCGGGCGTGGGCAACCGGGCCCCGCACCGCCCGCCGCTGGAGCGGACGAGCGCCAGCGCGCCGGAGCGAGCGAGCGCCAGCGCGCCGCGGACGCGGCCGTCGCGCCGACCGGTGAGACCGATGGTGCAGCGCTGGCACTAGCGACTGAGGTGCATGCGGAGGAGATGCCGCGCGTGCGCCTGACGCGCGGGCGGCTGGCGGCCTCGATCGTGTTCATCGTCTCGACTGCCGCGTTTCTCTACTTCGTGCTGCCCAAGCTGCTCGGGCTGCGCGACACATGGAACCGCCTGGCGCACGGCAACGCATGGTGGCTGGGTCTGGGTGCCGTGCTCGAGGCGTGCTCGTTCATCGGCTACGTGGTCGTGTTCCGGGCGGTGTTCGTCCGTGATGCAGGCGGTCGCCGGATCGACTGGCGCGCGAGCTACGAGATCACCATGGCGGGGGTCGCCGCGACGCGGCTGTTCGCCTCGGCGGGGGCGGGAGGCGTCGCCCTCACCGCCTGGGCGCTGCGCCGCTCCGGACTGGAGCCGCGCGTGGTCGCCTGCCGGATGATCGCCTTCATGGCGCTGCTCTACGCGGTCTTCATGGGCTGCCTGGTGGTAGGTGGGGTGGGCCTCTATCTCGGCCTGTTCGCCGGGCAGAACCCGTTCGCGATCACGGTCGTGCCGGCGATCTTCGGCGCCGTCGTGATCCTCGTGTTCGTGGCGGTGTCGCTGCTGCCCCGCGACTTCGACCGGCTGGTCGCGCGCTGGGGTCACGGCGGCCGGCTGGGACGCTTCGCCGGTCACATCGCGGCCGCGCCCGCCGCCGCCGCCAGCGGCGTGCGCACCGCGATCGGCCTGGTGCGCAAGCGCGATGCGGCGCTGCTGGGCGCGCTGGCGTGGTGGGGGTTTGACATCGCGGTGCTTTGGACGGCGTTTCATGCCTTCGGCGGCTCGCCCCCGACCGCGGTGGTCGTGATGTCCTACTTCGTGGGGATGCTCGGCAACGTGCTGCCGCTGCCGGGGGGGATCGGCGGCGTGGACGGCGCGATGATCGGGGCCTTCACGGCGTTCGGGATCTCGGCCGACCTGGCGGTGGTGTCGGTTCTGGCCTACCGTGCGTTCGCGTTCTGGCTGCCGACGCTGCCCGGCGCGGTCGCCTACCTGCAGCTGCGCCGAACCGTCCACCGCTGGCAGACCGAGCGGGCTCCGAGCTATACTTAATGAAGTGAGCGAGCAGCGGATCGAGAACGTCGTGATCGTCGGCAGCGGCCCGGCGGGCTATACGGCGGCGCTGTACACGGCGCGCGCCGAGCTTGATCCGCTGGTCGTCGAGGGTTTCGCGTGGGGGGGACTGCTGCAGCAGACGACCGACGTCGAGAACTACCCGGGCTTCCCGCAGGGGATCATGGGTCCGGACCTGATGACGCACCTGCGAGACCAGGCGCAGCGCTTCGGCGCTCGGCTGGAGACCGATGACGTGACCGCACTGGAGCTGTCGGCTGACGGGGGCGAGCCCCATCGCGTCTGGATCGGCGACGAGCTGCACCTGGCGCGCGCGGTAGTGCTGGCGATGGGCGCCCAGCACCGCAAGCTCGGAGTGCCCGGCGAGGAGGAGCTGGCGGGTCGGGGCGTCAGCTACTGCGCCACCTGCGACGCGGCCTTCTTCAAGCAGGCGCCGACGCTGATCGTCGGCGGGGGGGACTCGGCGATGGAGGAGGCGATCTTCCTGGCCAAGTTCGCCTCGCGAGTCGCGATCGTCCATCGTCGGGACGAGTTTCGCGCGTCCAAGATCATGCTCGAGCGCGCTCGGCAGGTGCCCAACATCGAATGGCTGACGCCGTATGTGGTGCAGTCGCTGGAGGCGGGGGAGAACGGCGCCCTGGCGGTAGCGAGGCTGCGCAACACCGCCGACGACTCAGAGCGCTCGATCGAGGCAACCGGCGCGTTCGTGGCGATCGGCCACGAGCCCCAGTCCCAGCTCGTGCAGGGTCAGGTCGCGACCGCCGACGCGGGGTACGTGGTTACGCGGGGGCGCTCGACGCTGACCGACCTGCCGGGCGTGTTTGCGGCAGGCGACCTGGTCGATCACACCTACCGCCAGGCGATCACCGCCGCCGGCTCGGGCTGCCAGGCCGCGCTGGACGCAGAGTGGTACCTGCGCGACGCGAATTTCGACAGCCGCGCCGACGTCGTCGCCCTGGACCGCTAGCGCGTTCTCAGCCGTACGGGCAGCCGTCGGCCGGGCGCCAGTTGTCAGACGGCGCGTGCCGTCCCATCCACAGGCCGAAGTCGTCGGTCCAGGTCCCGGGCAGGCTGCTGGCACCGGCGATCGGGCGGTCGTCGACGCCGGTCCCGACGTCGTGCCAGCGAGGATCGAGGATGTTCTGGCAGTGGCCGGGGCTGCGCATCCAGGCCTTGACGACGGCCGCGGGCGTCCTGTAGCCGGTCGCGATGTTCTGTCCCACGGTCGACCAGTCAAAACCGACGGCGCTGATCCGCGCCGCGAAGTTCGAGCCATGGCTGAACGAGCGCTCGCGCACCATCACGTTGGTCCACCCCTGTGCAGCCCGATTCAGCCGCCGGCTCTCGGACAGCGCGGGCAGGTCGTGCGAGCGGCGCTCGGAGTTGATCAGGCACACGACGGCGCGCTGCAGGCCGGCTCGGCTGGTGGAGGCGATCCTGGCGTGGGCATGCGCGCAGCCGCGACGTCGGGAGCGCGAGTGAGCCATCGCAGCCGCGGGCGCCAGCGAAGATGTCGCCGCCAGGGCCGCGAACGCGCATAGCACCAGACGCGCGGCGAAACGGCCGCGCAGAGCCAACTTCCAGGTCATCTACCCTCTTTATCGGCAGGGTTGCTCGGCCCTTTAGCGCTCCCGACGCAAATGCAGGACTTCCTGCGCGAGCCGCGGCGGAGCCTAACGAATACGGCTCCACGGCGTCGGCTCACCGCGCCAGCCGCGCCCCGCCGTGGCCGCGACCGTCAGCCGTCGTCGTGCGAGAAGAAGCCCTCGCCGGTTGCCACGCCGATCCGTCCGGAGAGGCACAGCGCTCGCAGCGCGGGCGCCGGGCGGTAGCGGTCCTCGCCGCGCTCCTCCGACAGCGCGTACAGCGCGCCCAGGACCTGATCGAGCCCGATCTGATCGGCCCAGCCCAGCACCCCTCGCGGGTAATTGAGGCCGAGCGTCATCCCGGTGTCGATGTCGCCGGCCTCGCCGACGCCTTCGCCGAGCGCGAACGCCGCCTCGTTGACCAGCTGACAGACGATCCGCCCCAGCACCAGTCCGGGCGCGTCCGCGACCCACTCGGTGCGCTTGCCCAGCGTGGCGAAGAAGCGCTGCGCCGCGTCGGCCGCCGACGGCGCGGTGTCCGGTCCGCGGGTCAGCTCGACCAGCCCGCACTCGTCCAGCGGAGCCAGCGCATGGAAGCCCACGCTCGAACCGCCGGGATCGAGCGCCGCCAGCGATCCCGCGGCGCAGTAGACGGCGCGGGGGCCGCCCTGCGCCGGCGCGGTCGCCTCGTCAAGGTCGGGCGGGTCGACCTCGACGATCAGCGCCGGAGGCGGCTCGGCGGCGGCCTGCTCGGGGGTTGCGACCTCCCAGCCTGCGTCGGCTGCCGCCAGCGCGAGCTGGCGCGCGAGCGCGGATTCGCCGACGATCACGATCAGGCCGTCGCCGCCGCAGATCGCGGGCGGCAGCGGGTCGGGCGGTCGGTACGGGCCGTCGGTCGGGTAGGTGTAGAAACCGCGTCCGGACTTGCGTCCGGTGCGTCCGGCAGCCACGGTCTTGACCGAGATCGGCGACGGGCGCCAGCGCGGCTCCCCGAAGCTCTGCTCGTAGAACGAGCGGGCCACGTCGAGGCCGACGTCGACGCCGACGAGGTCCATCAGCTCGAACGGTCCCATTCTGAAACCGCCGCCGAGCCGGCAGATCCGGTCGATCTGCTCGACCGTCGCGACGCCCTCGGCGACGAGCTTCAGGGCCTCCAACCCGAACGGCCGGTTGCAGCGGTTGACCAGGAAGCCGGGGCCGTCGATCGCGTCGATCACGCGCTTGCCCATTGCCTCGCCGGTCGCCCGGGCGATCGCCAGCGCGCGCGGCGCGGAGTCGGCGCCGGCGACCACCTCGAGCAGCGCCATCAGCGGCGGCGGGTTGAAGAAGTGCATCCCCACCACGCGCTCTGGATGGCCGGCGGCGGTCGCCAGCTCGGTCACCAGCAGCGACGAGGTGTTGGTCGCCAGCACGCAGTCGTCGGTCACGATCTCCGACAGAGCGCCGAACAGCTCGCGCTTGATCGCGAGTCGCTCCGGGGCGGCCTCGATCACCAGCTCGCACTCGGCCAGGTCGGCCAGTCGGGGGGCGGGGCGCAGGTGCCGCCGGGCTCGCTCGGCTGCCTCCGCGGTGACGCGACCGCGCTCGGTCTCGCGGTGCAGGCGCGCGCCGATCCGCTGGATGCCGCGCTCGAGCGCGTCCGGGTCCGGATCGTGCAGTAGCGTCGTGATCTGCGCCAAGCATCCGAGCTGCGCGATTCCAGCGCCCATCGTCCCGGCGCCCGCGACGCCGATCGTGCGCGGCTGGGCCTCGCTCACAACGGCACGAGCGCGTTGATCCCGGTCAGCGCCCGGCCGATGATCAGCTGCTGGATCTGGGAGGTGCCCTCGTATAGGGTCGTGACGCGGACGTCGCGAAACCAGCGCTCGACCGGGTGGTCGTCGACGTATCCGGCGCCGCCGTGGACCTGAATCGCGGTGTGCGCGCAGCTCTGTGCGGCCTCCGTCGCGTACAGCTTGGCGATCGATGTCTCGGTCGTGCTCGGGCGCCCGGCGTCCTTGAGCCAGCCCGCGCGAGCGACCAGCATCCGCGCCGCATCGGTCTTGACGCGCATCTCGGCCAGCATCGCCTGGACGAGCTGAAAGCTGGCGATCGGGCGTCCGAACTGGATCCGCTCCTTCGCGTAGCGGACCGAGTGGTCCAGGCATCCCTGGCAGATCCCGACGCAGCCGGAGGCGACGCTGAAGCGCCCCTCGTCAAGCGAGGTCATCGCGATCTTGAAGCCGTCGCCGACCTCGCCGAGCATGGCGCCGGATTGCACCCTGCAGTCGCTCAGCGAGATCGCCGCCGTGTCGGACGCTCGCAGTCCCAGCTTGTGGTGGATCACCTGCGCCTGGTAGCCGTCGTTGCCCTGGGTCTCGACCAGGAAGCATGCGAGTCCCCGATGGCCGAGCGCCGGGTCGGTCTGGGCGAAGATCAGCGCCAGGCGAGCGTGGCTGCCCATCGAGATCCACATCTTTGCGCCGTTGATCGCCCAGCCGTCATCGGTACGGGTCGCGCGGGTGCGCTGGTTGGCGGCGTTAGAGCCGGTGTCAGGCTCGGTCAAACCAAAGCAGCCCAGCCACTCGCCCGAGCACAGCACCGGCAGGTAGCGCCGCTTCTGCTCCTCGGTCCCCCAGCGCACGATCGCTGAGCAGACGAGCGAGGTCTGAACCGAGATAACCGTCCGCATCGCGGAGTCGCCGCGGCCGATCTCCTCGACGATCACCCCGTAGGTGAGATGGTCAAGGCCCGCGCCGCCGTACTCGCGCGCGACGGTCGCGCCCAGATAGCCCTGCGCCGCGAGCTTGGCCACCAGCTCGGTGTCGAAGCGCTCGCTGCGGTCGTTCTCTCGCGCGCGGGCGACGATCTCGTTGTCGGTGAATGCACGCGCGGTCTCGCGCACCAGGCGTTGCTCGTCGGTCTCCTCGAAGTCCACGCAGAGAACCTACACCAGCGCGCGGGCCGGGCGCCCCCGCCGCCGCTGCGGGCGACGGGCGGCCTGGCGCCGTGCCCCTGCCGGGGCGCTCGTCAGCGGTTCGGCAGCGATGTGAGCGGCGGCTGCGATACGTCGATCGAGATCGGCGCCGACGCGCCCCCGACATTGATGCGGCCACCAGTGACGCGGGCACGGAACTGCTTGGTGCCTGCGGTGCCGAACGTCCATCCGAAATGGAACGTCGAAGCGCCGTGAACATCCCTGACCTCCACAGTGTGCCAGTCGCCGTCCTTGCCGAGCTTCTGGAGGTAGACGGCGTGACCCGACTTGTCCGGCGACACGGTGCCGCTGAACGTGATGTGTCCGCCGACCGTCGAGCTCTGCGAGCTGAACTGCATCGTGACCACGTCCTGCACGCCCTCGAACACCACGGCGGTGTGTCGGATCGGCCTGAAGGTGGTCCGCACCGCGTACAGCTGGTTGCGGGTCGAGGAGACCCCGGCGAAGCTGTAGCCGCCGCCCGAGCCGGTCGTGGTGGTGGTCAGCTCCCTGAACCGGTGAGTGCCCGGGACAGTCGCGAACAGGCTGACGCTGGTGCTTGGCTCCCCGGTCGTTGTCCCGGGCTCATACAGAGTGCCCGAGATCGTCACGGGGGAACCGTTCGACACGATCGGATCGGATGTCTGGATCGTGAAGTCCGGCACCTGTGTCTGCTGGATCACGACCGAGGCGGCGTCCGACGCGGCCCGGGTGTTGCGCGCGTCACCCCGGAACACCGCTCGAACGTTGTAATCGCCGGGCACACGCCAAGCGTGCGAGATGCTGAAGTCCGAGCCGGCGCCGATCACGGTCCGGCCGATCGTGCGCCAATCATCGCCGGAGCCGCGCTGCTGCTGGAGCAGGATCCGATCGCCGGCGTGATCGGGGGTGACATGCCCGGTGAACGTGATCGGGTGACGGGTGAGCCCGGCCGTGGACTCTGCCGACAGACTGACCAGCGCCGCAACGCGTTCGTACGTCGTGCGGCTGTGGGTGAAACCAGGGCCCCGGACGAACCAGCTGCGGTTGGTCAGCACGATCCCCTCGGCGCGAGTGAACTCATACTCGCCGTAGGTGTTGGTCGTGGTGGTGCCGATCAGGCTGTATCCACGATCGGGGTTGATCCGGTGAAACAGCTGGATCCGCTGGCCGGCGTGGTCCGGTCCGTGCAGGCGACCGAGAATCAGCGCGGGCTCGCCGGCGATGATCCGATGGGGCAGGGCGTGGATCGTCAGTCCGCGATTGTGAATCGGGTGGGCAGCGGCGAGTGTCGGTGCCGCCGCCGACGCGAGCGCGGTCAGGGCGCACGCGAGCACGGTGATGCGAAGACGCATTGAGCCTCCTTCTTCTGGGGACGATGTCGATGAGCCTCCGCCTGCTGCTGGCCCGGCCCGCGGTGGCGAAAACGTGTGAATAAACACAGCGTCAGCGACCGAAGTTGCGCAGCTATAGACTGGGCGCCGGTGGACCCGTTCGCGATCGTCGTGCTGGTCGTGCTGACCGCACTGGTGCTGTGGGTCTGGATGCTGGGTCGGGCCAACAGCGGGCGCAGCGTCGAGCAGTTCGGGCTGCGATCCGCGCGACGGATCGAGCAGGACCGCGAGGCGCTCGAGCGAGAGGATCTGGAGCAGCTGCTGGACGCCCACAACGCGCGGCGGCGGCGCCGCGGCGAAGCGGAGGTGACGGTCGCCCAGGTGGAGGCGCAAGTGGCGCAGGAGGCCACCCAGGCGCGTGAGCGCCTGCTCGCCGAGCGCGATCTGGATCAGTTGCTGGCGGCGACCAACGCCCGACGGCGCGCACGCGGCCAGCCCGAGCGCACGCGCCAGGAGGTCATCGACCGGTTCGGCGCGGGCGGCGGCTGAGCGTTCCCCCGGATCCTCGGTGGCTCGCTGTCTGATCGTCGGCTGCGGCTGTCGCGGGCTCGCCCTGGCGGACGTCCTGCGTCAGCGCGGGCACGCCGTGCGCGGGACGACGCGAGATTCTGGTCGCCGGGCGACGCTCGAGGCCGCAGGCGTGCAGGCCGTGGTCGGCGATCCCGACCGGGTGGCGACGATCGCGCCGGCGTTCGCGCATGTCGGGGTGATGTGCGTGCTGCTGGGGTCGGCGATCGGGGACCGTGAGCGGCTCAGCGCCCTGCACGGCCCGCGGCTTCAGATGCTGCTGGAGCGGATGCTCGACACGACCGTCAGGGGGGTTGTGTACGAGTGCGTCGGCAGCGTCGAGTGGGAGATCCTCCAGGCCGGCGCCGAGCGGCTGCGCCGCGCCTGCGCTCGCTCGCTGATCCCGGTCGTGATGCTGACCGCGGACCCGCGCGATCACGTCTCGTGGCCGCTGGCGGCGGCGGCGGCGGTCGAGCGCGCGCTGCTGGATCAGCCCGCTCGCTGAACCCGCTCGAGCAGGTCGGCGAGGATCCGCGCCGTGGCGCCCCAGATCAATGCGTCGCCGACGTGGTAGGTGTCGGTCCGGATCGGCACCCCGCGGCGCAACAGGCGTCGCCGGCCGTAGCCGGCACGCAATTCGTCGAGCGACAGCTCCAGTACGACGGCCACCTCGCGCGGGCTCAGCGTCCACTCGGCGCCGGGCTCGATCATCGCCACGAACGGATAGATCGCGTAGCCCGTCACGATCGTCGGAGTCGGCTGCAGCGCGCCCAGGACGTGCGCCGCGGTGGGATCGAGTCCGATCTCCTCGTGCGCCTCGCGCAGCGCCGTGGCCGTCAGGTCCCGGTCGGTCGGGTCACGTCGACCGCCCGGGAACGAGATCTCGCCGGGGTGGCGGCGCAGGTCGTCGTGGCGCCGGGTGAGCACTGCGTGCAGACGGTCGTCGCGCTCGAACAGCGCCACCAGGACGGCCGCGTCGGTGCGGCCGCGCACCTCGAGCTCGCTCGCGTCGTGGGCGCTCAGCAGGACCGCCGCGATCCGATCGGCGGGCGACGAGCCGGAGCGCATTCAGGCCAGCGGGTTGAACAGCAGGCCCGTGGGGACCTTGGGAAAGAAGTAGGTCGACTTCGGGGGCATGCTCTCGCCGGCGGCCGCGACGGCCTGGACTTGGGCCACGGGCGTCGGCGCCATCAGGAAGGCGGCGTCGAAGTCGCCGTCGGCGACCAGCCGGCGCGCCTGATCGAGGTCGCGGGCGTAGCCGAGCCCACGCATGTGGTCGATGTCGTCGTCGGTCAGCTCGAGCGCGCCCTTCAGCACCAGGGCCTCCAGGACCGCGGTGTCCAGGCGGCGGTACGGCTCGGCATGGTCGGCCAGCGCGGCGTCCGCGATCGACTGGTCCTTCAGCGTCAACAGCGACGCCTGCGTGGATTGAGCGCTGAGATAGCCGATCCTCATCGGACTGTCGCCGTCGCCCTCGTCGCCGCCGGCGTCTGCGGCGTCTGCTGCGGCCGCGTCGAAGTCCCGATGCAGCTCGTCGGCCAGCGCCCGCCGCCTGTCGTCACTCAGGTCGCGGACCAGCCGATGGGTTGGGAACACGGTCAGGCCCGGATCCTCGAGCGCGACCAGGCACATCAGCGTGAAGCGGTGCGGCCCCTCGCCGCCGACCTCGTCGGCGTAGACGCGGGCCGTCTCGTAACGGTGGTGGCCGTCGGCGATCAGCAGCTCCGCGTCGCGCAGGGTTCGTTGCAGGGAGGCGATCGTGTCGGGCTCGTCGATCCTCCACAGGCGGTTGACGGTGCCGTCGTCGTCCGTGGTCTGCGCCCACGGCGCCGTGCCGGTCGCCCGCGCCAGCGCCGCACGCGCGGCGCCCGTCGGGTCGGCGTAGAGCGAGAAGATCGGCGACAGGTTGGCGCGCGTCGCGCGCGTCAACCTGAGGCGATCCTCGCGCGGACCCGGATGGGTGCGCTCGTGGGGCCGAATCCGGCCCGCGCCGTACTCCTCCACGCGCACGCGCGCGAAGAAGCCCCTGCGGGTACGCGTCCGTGCATCGGGACCGGTGTAGTCCTGCTGGATCGCCCACAGCGCGGGGCTCTCGTCGAGCACGATCGCGCCCTCCACCCGCCACTTCGACAGCAGCTGCGCGGCGCGCTCGTAACGGTCCTCGTCTCCCCGGGGCAGGTCGACCGCGACGACGTTGTAGGGCGACCGCTGCAGCAGCGCGGCGAGCTGGGCGTCATCGATCACGTCGTAGGGGGGCGCGACGACGCTCTGGAGCCCGCCGGTGCGGTCAGGGTCGTAGCGCAGCGCGCGCAGCGGCAGGATCTCGGCCATCGGCGCCGCCCGAGGGTACACGAGGTGCAATAGACTCGTTGACCCACGCGGGGCGTGGCGCAGTCTGGCAGCGCGCCTGCTTTGGGAGCAGGAGGTCCCCGGTTCAAATCCGGGCGCCCCGATGTACGTCGACACTGGCCCCCGTAGCTCAGATGGATAGAGCAGCGGCCTTCTAAGCCGCGGGCCGC
>JBOGYE010000011.1:0-16633 GCA_050696635.1 Solirubrobacteraceae bacterium
ACTCGGGCGTGGCCGTCAACGAGGAGTCGCGTGATCGCCATCGCGGTCCCGGCAAGGCGGCGGTCATCTCGACCGTGATCCTGCTGGTGATCTACATCGCCGTGAGTGTCGCGGCCCAGGCATTCCACGGCACCAAGTTCCTCGCCGGCAACTCCGCCGACGTGCTCAACGCGCTCGGCGGCGGGGTGTTCGGCTCCCCGCTGGACAAGCTGATGATCATCGCGGTGCTCACGTCGGCCTCGGCGTCGACTCAGACGACGATCCTGCCGACCGCTCGCACGACGCTGTCGATGGCGCACTGGAAGGCGATCCCGAAGGCGTTCGGCGAGGTTCACCCGCGGTTTCTGACGCCGACCTTCTCGACCCTGCTGATGGGCGGGCTATCGATCCTGTGGACGATCGCGCTGCTGGCCTTCAACCCCAAGCAAAACGTGCTCGGCGACACGATCTCCGCGCTCGGCTTCTCGGTCGTGTTCTACTACGGCTTCACCGGCCTGGCGTGCGCCGTCTACTTCCGTCGGGACCTGCTCAAGAGCGTTCGCAACTTCGTCCTCGCCGGGGTGATTCCGCTGATCGGAGGCCTGATGATGGGCTACATCGGGGTCAAGGCGTACGGCTACTACAGCACGGCCGGCAACAACTACTCCAAGCCGTTGCTCGGCATCCAGACCCCGATCGTCGTCGGGATCGGAGGCCTGATCGTCGGCATCGTTCTGATGTTCGCGGCCTGGCCGTTTTTCCCCCAGTTCTTCTCTCGGCGCTGGCTTGAGGCCGCGGACCCGGAGATCCTGGTGGCCGACGCCGCGCGACGATGAGCACGTTCGAAAGGCTCGCCGGGCTGGCGATCGAGATCGACGACTACGCCCTGGAGGGCCTGCGGGCGAACGTCTCCAGCGGCTTCGAGCGCCTGTCGACGGTCGTGCACCTGCGGGGCGGCGGACTGGACGGGGTCGGCGAGGATGTCGTCTATGACGCCGACGACCAGACCGCGATGCAGCAGGCCGGACCGGTGCTCGGACTTGCCGGCAGCCGGACGCTGGGGGAGTTCTGCGAGCTGGTCGACTCAATGAACCTGTTCTCGGTCGAGCCCCAGCGGGGCGAGGTCTCGCGCCTGTATCGCCGCTGGACGTTTCACAGCGCCGCGCTGGACCTGGCGCTGGCGCAAGCGGGGCTGTCGCTGCACGCTGCGCTGGAGCGCGAGCCACGGCCGCTGACGTTCGTGGTCTCGATGCGCCTCGGCGAGCCCGCGACGGTCGCTCCGCTGCGCAGCAGGCTGGAGCGTTATCCGACGCTGCGCTTCAAGCTCGACGCGACCAGTTCCTGGACGCCGGAGCTGATCGCGCAGCTGGCGGATACCGGCGCGGTGGACTCGGTCGACTTCAAGGCGCACTACCGCGGCACGATCGTCGATCAGGCGCCCGACGCTGTCCTGTACCGCCGCGTCGTGGAGGCGTTCCCCGACGCGTGGCTGGAGGACCCCGACGTCGTCGATCCGCAGACCGCGGCGGCGCTCGCCTCCGATCACCACCGGATCACCTGGGACGCCCCGATCCATTCGATCGCCGACATCGAGGCGCTGCCGTTCGCTCCGCGGATGGTCAACATCAAGCCGTCGCGGCTCGGCGGCCTGCAGCGGCTGTGCGACGCCTACGACTACTGTGCGCGGCACGGGATCGGCGCCTACGGCGGTGGCCAGTTCGAGCTGGGGCCGGGGCGCGGCCAGGCCCAGTACCTGGCCTCGATCTTCCACCCCGACACCCCCAACGACATCGCTCCGGTCGGCTTCAACGAGACCGATCCGCCGCCCGGGCTGCCGACCAGCCCGCTGCCGGTGGCCGCCGAGCCGGTCGGGTTTCGCTGGGTCAGCTGAGGTCGAGCAGCAGCTTGCCTTGGACCCGGCGATCGACCAGCCGCGCGAACGCCTCGTTGACCTCGTCGAGCGCCAGCACCTCGTCGATCCGCACCCGGAGATCGCCGGCCGCGACCGCCTCCAGCGCCTCGCTCAGGCCGGGCAGCCGCTCCTCCTGGGTCAGCTGCCCGCCACCGTAGCCCAGCAGCGAGACCGCCTTGCGATACAGGGACTGCATGTTGAAGCTCGTCGGCGCGCCGGCCGAGGTTCCGAACGAGACGATCCGCCCGCGCGGCGCGATCGCCTCCACCACCGGCGCTACAAAGCCGTCCCCCAGCGGGTCAAACGCGACCGTGGGGCGAAACTCAGCCAGCTCGTCACCGATCTGGTCGGGTCCGCCGACGAGCGCCCGCTCCGCGCCGCCGGCCTCGATCGCGCCGGCCTTGTCAGCGGATCCGGTCTGGCCCCAGACGGTCGCACCCGCCGCCCGGGCCAGCGACACGATCATGCTCCCCACCCCGCCCGAGGCGCCGAGCACCAGCACGCGATCGTCAGCGGACACGCCCGCCAGCCGCCGTACGCAATGCACCGCCGTCAGCCCGGCGATCCCGACCGCCGCCGCGTCCCGCGGCGCCACGCCGTCGGGCAGCGCCACCACCGCCGAGCGCGGCACGATCGCGGCCTGCGCCCAGACGCCGTCGCGGGTGGCCCCGAGCCCGACGCCGGTGACCAGGACCGGCCGCCCGTCAAGCTCGCCCGCGGCCTCGTTGCCGAGCGTTCGCGGCACCGGCCCGTCGGGGTTGACCCGCCCCTCAGCGTTGTATCGGTCGATCGGGTTCACGCCGCCAAACGTGAGCCGGACGCGCACCTCGTCGGCCCGGGGCTCGGCCAGCGCCAGCTCGCGAATCTGAAGCGGCTGGCCGCGGGCGAGCAGCCGGGCCGCGCGAACCATGTCTGCGCCTGTGGCCATCGGCCTTTTCTAGCAGAGCCCGCCCACGTCCCGGGTCGCGTAGGCTTCGCGCGCGCAGCGCCACCGACCACAGGAGAGCACCGTTGCAAGAACGACTCGCGATCGCCGGCTCGGGCACGATCGCCGCCGGGCTGGCGGCCGTCGCCGCGGCCCACGGAGAGGTCCTGATGTGGGCGCGCTCCGACGCGTCCGCGCAGCGTGCGCGCAAGGCCGTAGCCAAGCACTGCGAGCGGGTCACAGAGCTGAACGGCTGCGCCGACCGGGTGCGGATCGTGACCGAGCTGGACGAACTGGCGGCGGCGAGCTTCCTGATCGAGGCGGTCGTCGAGGACTCCGAGCACAAGGGCCCGCTGCTGGCCGAGCTCGCTCGGCACACCGGTCCCGACGAGATCATCGCGACCACCACCTCGTCGCTGTCGATCGGTCAGCTGGCGGTGGCCAGCGGTCATCCGGACCGGTTCGTCGGCCTGCACGTATTCAACCCGGTGCCGCGCATGGAGCTGGTCGAGCTCGCCTTCGGTCCCGACACGCGCGACGACGTCCGCGAACGGTCGTTCGCCCTCTGCGAGGCGCTGGGCAAGACCGCCGTCGAGGTCCCCGACACGGCCGGGTTCGTGGTCAACCGACTGCTGTTCCCGTACCTGTTCGGCGCGGTCGAGATGCTGGAGCGCTCGGGGATGCCGGCGGCGGACGTGGATCGCTGCATGGTGCTCGGCGCCGGGATGCCGATGGGACCCTTGGCGCTGCTTGACTTCGTCGGGCTTGACGTGTCGCAGGCGATCGGCGAGAAGATCGGCTCGCCGGTACCCGCGCGGCTCGCCGAGCTGGTCAGCGAGGGGTCGCTGGGACGCAAATCCGGGCGAGGCTTTTTCAGCTACGAGTGAACACTGCTGCACTATTAAGGTTACGTTCAGGTCCGCGGCCGATCATCCCGTAGCGACGTACCTCATAGCAGCACCTCCTCCCCAGAAGCACGAAACCGGCCCGTCCCCAGCGGGCCGGTTTCTTTTTGGCCCGCAAGTCCCTCTGCGCCGGGCGTCACGAGCCACGCGGTCGGGCGCCGGAGCCGCCGGGCCCCGCAATGCCCGACCGTCGGGCACCACGAGCCACGCAGGCCGCAGACGCCGGGTGCGTGGCTCAATGCGCCCACCCTACGAAGCGCGAGCGTCGTGCCGGGCCGTCTCAGCTGGCCGGCTGCTCGGCCGGCGCCTTGCGGCGGCGGATCCGCACCGCCTCGACCCGGTTCTGGCGCACCGACTCGACGCGGATCGAGAAGCCGTCGGCGGTCACCTGGTCGCCGCGCTTGGGCAGACGCCCCAGCGCCGAGAACACGAACCCGCCGACCGAGTTGTAGGCATCGGTGTCGACCGGCAGGTGCAGCCCGTAGTCCTCCAGGTCGGCAACCGCGACGTGGCCGCGCACGAACCATTCGCCGCTGGCCAGCCGCCGCACGGCCCCGCCCGCCGGGTCGGTCTCGTCGGCGATCTCGCCCACGACCTCCTCGATGATGTCCTCGGTGGTGACGATCCCGGTCGTGCGGCCGTACTCGTCGATCACGATCGCGAGCTCGGTCCGCTCGCGCTGGAGGTCGGCCAGCAGGTCGTCGAGCGGCTTGGTCTCCGGGACGATCGGGGCCTCGTGAACGAGCGCGTCGAAGTGCGCCTCGTTACCGGCCGACATCATCAGCTTGACCAGCTGGTTGACGTGCACGATCCCCTTGACCCGGTCGGGATGATCGTCCTCGGTCACGACCAGCCGCGAATGGCCGGTCGAGACGCAGCGCCGGAGAGCGTCCTGCACAGTCTCCGACAGATCGACGGTGACCACGGCCGGAATCGGGGTCATCACCTGGCGCGCCTCCTGCTCGTGCAGGTGAAAGACGCCGGTGAGCATGCTGGCCTCGCCGACGTCGAGCGCGCCCGCGCCACGTGACTCGGCGATGATCCGCTTGATCTCGGTCGGCGACCCACCCTGTAGCTCGGCGTCGGGGTCGGTGCCCGTCGCGCGCACGAGCCCGCTGGCGGCCCAGTTGAGCACCAGGATGAACGGCGAGAACAGCACCCTGGACAGCTGCAGGGGGCGCGCGATTTGTCGCGCTACCTGCTCGGCGTGCTGGATCGTGTACAGCTTCGGAGCGATCTCGCCGGCGATGCTGAGCGACACCGTGATCAGCAGATAGGCGATCACGACCGACACCACGACGGCCAGCGAGTCGCCCGTGGCGCCCCCGAACGCGCGCTCGAAGGCGTGCGCGATCGCGGGCTGTCCGAGCGCCCCGATTCCGATCGAGGCCATCGTGATCCCCACCTGGCAGGCGGCGATGTAGTCGCCGATCTCGTCGACCTGCGCCAGCGCGAGGCGGGCGCCGCGGCGCCGCTCCTCGGCCAGTTCGGCGAGCCGGGCGCGGCGAGAGCGCACGAGCGAGTACTCCGCGATCACGAAGAACGCGTTGACCAGGATCAGCACCCCGGTCAGGATGATCAACAGCGCGGTCACAGACTGCCGGGGCTGGTCCGACGGGCGCCCCGCGAGGGCGCGCTACTACTTCGAGGTCGATCGTCGTCGTTCATACAGCGACGGTGCCAACGCTAGCACCACCCCCGGCGTGCTCGGACCGGTCATTCCAGCTCGTCGAACCGCTGCGCCATCTCGAAATCGACCCCCGTCAGCCCGCCGGCCGAGTGGTTGGTCAGCGACAGCCGCACGTGGTTCCAATCGTGGACGAGGATGTCAGGGTGGTGATTGTGCTCCTGAGCCATCTCGGCGATCCGGTTCGCGAACGCCATCGCGGCCGGGAAGTCCTCGAACTCCCGGTCGCGCGCGATCGCGTCCCCGTCGCGCTCCCAGGACGAGTCTCGTAGCCTTTCCTCGATTGCTGCCTCGTCGAGCAGTTCGGTCATGCCAGCTCCTTTCAGTCTGTACTCAACTCAGCTGCCCCGCAGATGCGGATCGTAAGCCTGGTCCCGTCGGCGACCGAGCTGCTGTTCGCCCTCGGGCTCGGCGAGGAGCTGGTGGCGGTCACGCACGAGTGCGATTATCCCGCCGCCGCGCGCCAGCTGCCAAAGGTGACCCGCGACGTGCTGCCCGCGAACCTGACCGCAGCCGAGATCGACGCCGCCGTCAAGACCCGCACGCTCGCCGGCGATTCGATCTACGAGCTGGACGCGACGGCGCTGCACGAGCTCGCCCCGGACCTGATCGTGACCCAGGCGCTGTGCTCTGTGTGCGCGGTCTCATACGACGACGTGCGCGCGATCGCGGCTGAGCTGGACAGCCGCCCGCGGGTGATCTCGCTGGACCCGCACACGCTGGGCGAGGTACTGGCAGACGCGCGGACGCTGGCGCAGGCGACCGGCCGCGGCGAACAGGCTCGCCCGCTGGTCGCCGACGCGGCCGCCCGGATCGACCGCGTGCGGATCCTGACCCGCCGCGCGCGGCGCCCGCGGGTGGCGGCGCTCGAGTGGCTGGACCCACCGTTCTGCGCCGGGCACTGGACCCCGCAGCTGATCGAGTACGCGGGCGGCGAGGACGTCGTGGGGCTTTCGGGCGAGAGCTCTGCACAGCGCGACTGGTCAGAGATCGAGCTCGCCCGTCCCGACATCGTGATCGTGATGCCATGCGGCTACGACGCCGAGATCGCCCACCGCGAGGCCGAGATGCACCGGGACGAGCTGGCCGCGCTCGGCGCCGGCGAGGTGGTCGCAGTCGACGCAGCCGCCTACTTCTCGCGGCCGGGCCTGCGGCTGATCGAGGGTCTGGAGCTGCTCGCCCACATCCTGCACCCCGAGCTGATCGGAGAGCCCCCGCCCGGGGCGCAGGCGTTGACGGTCGAGCTGTGACCGGGCGCGGGATCAGCTCCAGCGGCTCATCTCGCCGGCGGGATAGGCGGCGAACTGGCCACGCTCGGCACCTGACTTTAGGCTCGTCAGGTAGGCGCCCCAGTTGCTGGAGCAGCCATGCATGAACTCGTTGGCCTCGCGCCATTCGCCGTGTGTGAACAGCAGCGTGGTGCCATCGTCGGTGCGCCGCTGGAGCTCGAACGTGATCGTGGTGCCGACCCAGTCGGCGGGCCCGTCGACCACACGCCACACGATCCGCTCGGGCGTCTGCTCGACGTCCATGACCGCCGCGGGGTCGCCACCGCCGAAGAAGACCTGGAGCCTCGTCTCGTCTCCGAGGTTCGGGTGTGCGGTCCACCAGCGCTCTACACCCTCCCTGGTGGCGATCAGCTCGTGGACGCGCTCGTGCGGGGCGTCAATCGTGAAGCGGTGCAGGATGTCCGGCATGGTTGCTCCTCTGGTTGGTTGCGCCCCTATGACGAACGAGCACGCCGCAGACGGACAGGCGTTTCGCAAACTCGTGTAACGCGATCGCCGGAATCCCTCAACTGGTCGACGTGAGCACAACGTCGGAGGCGCTCACGCTGAGAGACCCGGCTTTACTCGTCGCGGACGCCTGGCGGCAGCAGCTCGGACCGGCGCATGGTCAGGAAGCGATGCTCGGGGCCCTGATCGGTCAGCTCTAGCGCCCGTTGGTAGGCGTGACGCGCCTCGTCGTTGCGGCCGAGCCGTCTCAGCAACGCGCCGCGGGTGGAGTGAAGATAACGGTAGTCATCGAGATCCAGTGCATCGAGGATCTCAAGCCCGGCCTCGGGTCCGGCGATCTCGGCGACCGCGACGGCGCGGTTGAGTTCGACGACCTGCGATCCGGTGAGGCGGCCGAGCGCGCCGTAGAGCACGACGATCTGTTCCCAGTCACGCGGCTCGGTGATGTGGAGGTCGGCGATCGCCGCCTGCAGGACGTACGGCGCCGTCCGACACAGCCGGGTCGCGCGCCCGAGCAGCGCGCGGGCCTCGGCGATCTGCCGCTCGTTCCACAGCGAGCGGTCCTGATCGTCGAGCAAAACCAGCTGACCGTCGCGCACCCGGGCGTCGCGTCGTGAGTCGTTGATCAGCATCAGGGCCACCAGCGCCAGCACTTCGGACTCGTCGGGCATCAGCGCCGCGAGCACCCGGCCGAGACGGATCGCCTCCGAGGCGAGATCGATGCGTCCAGCGCCCCAGCCCTGGTTGAACACGAGATAGATCACGGCCAGCGCCGCGTCGAGACGGTCCGGGAGCGCGTGCGCCGGCGGCACCGCAAACCTGATCCCGGCGTCTCGAATCTTGCGCTTGGCTCGACTCAGCCGCTTGCTCATCGTCTCGAATGGCACGAGGAACGCGTCTGCCACCTCCTCGGTGGACAGTCCGCCGAGCGTGCGCAGGGTCAGCGCGACCTGCGCATCCACGGCCAGCGCCGGGTGACAGCAGGCGAAGATCAGCCCGAGGCGCTCGTCGGGCAAGGCCGCAGGGTCCACTGGCTCCTGCGTCGGGTCGCGCAGCTCGCGCGCGAGCTGCTCGACCTTGCGTGCCAGCGTCCGTTCGCGGCGGATGCGGTCGATCGCCCGGTGGCGGGCCGTCGCGATCAGCCAGGCGGTTGGGTTGCGCGGTTCGCCGTCGCGGGGCCATCGCTCGGCGGCGAGCGCGAATGCCTCCTGCGCGGCGTCCTCGGCCAGCTCGAGGTCGCGCAGGACGCCGACCAGGGTCGCCAGCACCCGCCCCCACTGATCGCGGAAGACGTCCTCAAGCACCCCCGAGCTCCTGCTCGAGCACCGGCCGGACCTCGATCCCCGCGGTGAAACCGAGCTCCTGCAGTTCCGCGGCGACGGCGAGGGCGCCGTCGAGGTCGTCGGCGTCGATCAGGATCAGCCCGCCGAGGAACTCCTTGCTGTCCACGAACGGCCCGTCGGTCAACAGCGGCCTGCGGGCCTCGCGCCGGAGCGTCGTCGCCGACTCCGCCGAATGCAGGCGCAGCCAGCCCGTCACGGCCGATCGCTCGAGGACGGCGGCGATCGCCGGATGAATCTCACCCGCCGCCCTCTCCTCCGCCCCCTCTCCGCCGCTGTATGCGAGCAGTGCGTATTTCATCTGGCGCTCCCTTTCTCGTTCTGCCCGAGGCACACCGACGCGACGTAGCGCATCACATCCGCGCGCTCGTCGCCCTGGCGGCGAAGTGCCTCGCGATCGGATCCGCGTAGAAGGTCGGGTAGCCGGACGCGATGTGGTCCTGCCACTCCGACGGGATGCCGTGGTGGTCGATGACGAGCTTCGTCGCCTTCCCCTCCGGCTTCAGCGTGAACCGCACGACCGAGTAGACCCCCGCATCCCAGGTATCGGGATGCTCGCCGCCGAAGCGCCACGCCTGGACCACGCGCTCTCCGGGCACCAGCTCGATCTGCCGGCCCTCCACGCGCCCGCCGAACAGCGCGAACTGCTCGCCCTCCCGGTCGCGGACGCGCGCGGGCATCCCCGTCGCGGCCGCGAACTTCACCCCGTCGGTGAGCACCGCGTAGACCTGCGCGGGCGTCGCGTCGACGACCGCCTCCTGATGGATCGACATCCTTGAACCTCCTGGTGGCGCCGGCCAGCTGCCGGCTTTGTCGCTGAGACGAACGGGACCGCCGCGAACGGACATCGATCCGATTCCGACCCGTGAATCCCGCGGCCCGGCCCGCTAATCGCCGGCCGCCCGCAGGCGCCCCACATCGCAGCCGAGCTCGAGCGCCGCGGCCGCCAGGGTCATCTCGACGTAGCGCTCGCGCGTGTGGGCGGAATCGCCCAGCACCATCTGCACCGCCAGCCCGTCGGTCAGCGCCGACAGACGCAGCGCCGCCGCGTCGGGATCATCCACGCGCCACTCCCCCGTCTGACAACCGTGGCGGATCACGTCTGCGATCGTCGTCCGCCAGCGCTCATGGAAGCGGCGTTGGGCAGCGGCGGTCTCGGGGTGGCGGCGAGAGTAGACCCACAGGTCCATCCACAGCGGCCAATCGGCATGGCTGGAGCGCAGCGCCAGTGCCGCGATCCGGTCCACCGCTCGCGGCAGCCCTGCCAGCTCGGCCAGCAGCGGCTCGTAGAAGGCGTCGTCGGCGTGCGCGATCGCCTCGGCGAACAGCTGGTCCTTGGATCCGAAGTAGTAGACGACCCCGGCCGCGCTGGTTCCGGCGCGCCGCCCGACGTCGACCAGGCGCACGTCCCACAGCCCGCGCTCGCCGATCAGCGCCACCGTCTCGGCCAGGATCTGCGGACGGCGCACCTCGTCCAGGCGCCGGCGAGGCCGTGCGACGCCGGCGCGCGGCGCGGGCGTCACGCGCTCCCCGTCCGTGCTACGTTGCCGCCTGAAATCGCCATTTCAAATCATTGTTTCAGATCTCAGGGAGGCCGGGCCGATGGACTTCACATACACCGCCGAGCAGCTGGAGCTGCGCGACCGCGCCCAGCGCCTGACCGACGCGATGATCGGATTCGAGGATCCCTGTGAGGCGGGGCGCGGCCTGCCGTCTGGGTCGCTTGCCGAGATCCGCCGCCTGACGCTCGAGCACGAGTGCAACGCGATCAACATGCCCACCGAGTGGGGCGGCCAGGGACTGTCGATCCTGGACCAGGTGATCGTCCAGGAGCGCCTCGGGCAGCTGACCAATGCGCTGTGGGACGCCGTCTGGCGCCCTGCCAACGCGCTTCGCGCCTGCACCGAGAGCCAGCGCGAGCGCTGGCTGATCCCCGCGATCCGCGGCGAGCGGCGCGACTGCTTCGCGGTCACCGAGGCGTCGGCGGGCTCGGACCCATCGCTGATCGAGACGGTCGCGCGCCGCGACGGCGACGGCTACCGGATCAGCGGCGAGAAGTGGTTCGTGACCGTCGGCGATGTGGCTGACTTTCTGATCGTGCAGGCGCTGGCCGGCGACGAGCGCGCGCCGACGCTGTTCCTGGTCGACAAAAGCAGCGAGGGCGTGTCGGTCAAGCGCACGCCGGCGTACATGCATACGTTCGTGTTCGAGCACCCCGAGTTCATCTTCGACGAGGTCAGCGTCGAGTCAGACCAGGTTCTGGGCGAGGTCGGCGGCGGCTACGAGCTGACCCGCGGCTGGTTCGTCGAGGAGCGGCTGATGATCGCCGCCCGCGCGACCGGCGCCGCCGAGCGCGCCCTGACGCTCGCGTCGGACTGGGCCAACTCTCGCATCCAGTCGGGCGGCCCGATCGCCTCGCACCAGCTGATCGCGGCGATGATCGCCGACAGCGCCTGCGAGATCGCGCTGTGCCGGACGCTCACCCACCAGGTCGCCTGGGAGGCCGATCGCGGCCTGTCGCCCAAGCTGCTGCACGCCAAGGCGGCGATGGTCAAGCTGACCGCATCCGAGGCCGCCGGCCGCGTGATCGACCGCGCGCTGCAGATCTTCGGCGGGCGCGGCTACATGCGCGAGAACCCCGTCGAGCGCCTGTACCGGGACATCCGCGTGGACCGGATCTGGGAAGGCACCTCCGAGATCCAGCGCCTGATTGTCGCCAACGAGATCGCCAAGCGCGGCCTGCGCGGCCTGCTCGCGTACGGAGCGGCCGCCTGATGCTCGATCTGACCGACGAGCAGCGCGAGATCCAGCGCGTCTGCCGCGAGTTCGCCGCTCGGGAGATCCGGCCCGCCTCGCTGGTCGTCGACGAGGCCGACGTGGAGGTGCCGTGGGAGCTGTGGCGCAAGGCGGCCGGCCTCGGGCTGACGTCGTTCATGCTGCCCGAGCGCTACGGGGGCGGCGGCCTGACCGACTGCCTGACCGGCTGCCTGGTGCAGGAGGAGCTGTCGCACGGCTGCGCCGGGATCGGGAACCTGATCACCTCGAATGGGTTCTTCGCCGAGCCGGTGACGGCGCTGGGCGATCAGGAGCAGCAGCGCCGCTGGCTCGAGCCGCTGGCCGGCGAGGACCCGCCGATGACGGCGCTGGCGATCACCGAGCCCGACAGCGGCTCGGACGCTGCCTCGATCCGCACTCGAGCCCGCCGGGTCGATGGCGGCTACGTGCTGAGCGGGCAGAAGGCGTGGATCTCGAACGGCGGCGTGTCGCGCTTCTACGTCGTGTTCGCGACGGTGGCGCCCGGCAGCGGATCGCGGGGCATCACCGCCTTCATCGTGCAGGACGGCGACGAGGGATTGCGCTGCGGGCCGACGATCCGCAAGGTCGGCCAGCGGGCGATCCTCAACTGCGAGCTGTTCCTGGACGACGTATTCGTGTCCGAGGACCGGCGACTGGGCGACGAGGGGCAGGGGTTCGCGGGGCTGATGGGAACCTTCGACCGCAGCCGCGTGACGCTGGCGGCCTCCGCGACCGGGCTGGCGCGCGCCGCGCTCGAATACGCCACCGACTACGCCAAGCAGCGCACCCAGTTCGGCAAGCCGATCGCGCAGCATCAGGCGGTCGCCTTCCGCCTGGCCGACATGGCGCTGCGGGTCGATGCCTCGCGACTGCTGACCTGGCGCGCGGCACGGCTGCTCGACAGCGGCGAGCGCGCCACCACCGAGGCGGCGATGGCCAAGCTGCACGCGTCGGAGACCGCGATGTGGTGCACGTGGGCCGCGGCCCAGACGCTCGGCGGCTGGGGCTACAGCCGCGAGTACCCGGTCGGAAAGTGGATGCGCGACGCGAAGCTCGAGGAGATCGAAGAGGGCACCTCCGACATCCAGCGACTGATCATCTCGCGACGGCTGCTGCGTTGACGCGCGCTCAGCCCCCGACCGGATCCTCGGTCACGTCGCGGGCGACCAGCGCGGCGTAGGCGCCGCCGCGGTCGAGCAGCTCCTCGTGGGTCCCGCGCTCGACGATCTTGCCCGCGTCGAGCACGACGATCTGATCGGCGTCGCGGATCGTCGACAGGCGGTGCGCGATCGTGATCGTCGTGCGCCCCCGTGACAGGCGCTCCAGCTCCGCCTGGACCGCATACTCGGTCTGCGTGTCAAGCGAGCTGGTCGCCTCGTCGAGCAGCAGCACCGGCGGGTTTCGCAGCACCGTGCGGGCGATCGCGATCCGCTGCTTCTCGCCGCCCGAGAAGCGATAGCCGCGCTCGCCGACGACGGTGTCGTAGCCCTCGGGCAGCGAAGCGATCATGTCGTGGATCCGCGCCGTCTGGGCGGCCTGCTCGACCTCCAAGTCGCTCGCGCCCGGGCACGCGAAGCGCAGGTTCTCGCGGACGCTCGAGTGAAACAGGTAGGTCTCCTGGGAGACGACCCCGACGGTCTGCGCCAGCGAGGCCAGCGACAGCTGCCGTACATCGATCCCGTCGATCGTAACCTGACCGCGCTGGGGCTCGTACAGGCGCGCGACCAGGTAGCCAAGCGTCGTCTTGCCCGACCCGGTCTCGCCCACGATCGCCGTGCGGGTGCCGGCGGCGATGTCGAGGTCGATCCCGCGCAGCGTCCATTCCGAGCCCTCGCCGCCCTCGGCGGCGCCGTAGCGAAACCAGACGTCGCGCAGCCTGACCTCGCCCAGCACCTCCTCGGAGCGCAGCGTCACGGGGTGCTCGGCTTCGACGATCTCGATCGGCAGGTCCAGGTACTCGAAGATCCGATCGAACAGCGCCAGCGAGGCCTCCATCTCGGCGCCGACGCCCAGCAGCGAGTTGATCGGGAACAGCAGCCGGGTCTGCAGCGTGGTGAAGGCGACCACGGTGCCGATCGTGATCGAGGAACCAACGAACGACTGGCCGGCCAGCCAGTAGATCACCGCCGGCTGGGCAGCGAACACGAACTGGACCGTCGCCATCATCCAGCGCCCGGTCATCCGGCTGCGGACCTCGAGCTCGGCGATCTCACGGGACTCGTCGCCGAAGCGATCTGCGAGGTCGTCGCCGCGGCCCATCGTCTTGCCCAGCAGGATCCCCGACACCGACAGCGACTCGGTGACCAGCGCCGACAGGTCGCCCAGGCGCCGCTGCTGCTCGGTCGTGATCCGGCGACGGATCCGCCCGACCCGGCGGGTCATCCACACCGACGGCGGGACGAAGATCAGCGACAGCGCCGCCAGCGGCAGGTTCAGGATGCACATCGCGACCAGCGCCGCGATCACCGTGGTGACGTTCGAGGCGATCGTGGTGGCGGTCGTCGTGACGACGCTCTCCAGGCCGCCGATGTCGTTGGCGATCCGCGACTGGACCTCGCCGGTGCGGGTGCGGGTGAAGAATGCCAGCGACATCCGCTGCAGGCGGCGATAGACCGCGTCGCGCAGGTCGTGCATGACCCGCTGGCCGACGACGTTGGATGCGTAGGTCTGCCAGACGGCGATCGCGTTTGACAGGATCGCGACCCCGATCATGCCCGCCACCATCTCGGTCAGCACCGTGCCCTGGTGCTTGAGCAGCCCGTTGTCAAGCGCCGAGCGCAGCAGGAACGGGTTCAGCATGCTGACGCCGGCCGAGATCACGATCATCACCAGCACCGCCCCCAGCCGCACCCGGTAGGGCCTGAACAGCGCCAGGATCCGGTGGCGGTCGCGCGTACGCGTCGGATCCAGCAGCGCCGGCGGCTTGCGCCGCTCGCCGCCGAACATGCCGTGGGCGCCCTCGAAACGTCGATTGGAGCTCATGCTGCTGCCCATCATGGCGCACGGCGTCGCCGTCCCCCAGCTACTGTGTGCGCCGTGAACGACGACTGGCGGCTTAAAGCCAGGCTGGGCAGCGACGACGAGGCGGCGCAACTGGCCCGGGAGCTGGGCTCGCAGGACCTCGAGCATGATCTCGACAGCGCCTTCGAGGACCGGATCGTGATCTCGGTCGACGGCGCCGAGGTGTTCTGCTACGCCGGTACGCCCCAGCAGGCCCAGGCCGCGGAACGGGTGGTCCGCCGGGTGGTGCGCGCGCAGGGCTTCGAGCCTGCGATCGAACTGGCGCGCTGGCACCCGGTCGCCGAGCGGTGGGAGGCTCCGGACGCGTCGTTCGTCGACGACGACGCCCAGGCCGCGGCCGAGCACCACCAGCAGGTCGCGCAGGAGCGCGCCGAGTCGGCCAAGCGCGGCTATCCGGAGTGGGAGGTGCGGATCCAGTGCGACTCGCGCCGCGACGCGGGCGATCTGTCTGCCCGGCTCGAGGAGGAGGGAATCCCCAACGTGCACCGCCACAGCTGGGTGTTGGTGGGGGCGACCGACGAGGACAGCGCGCAGGAGCTCTCCCAGCGCCTCCGGATCGAGGCGCCCGGCGCCGCCGCGGTGACGGTGGAGCCCAACGCACGCACGCTGTACGACAACCGTCCCTGGAGCCCGTTCGTGCTGCTCGGCGGGCTCGGCGGCTGAACCCGGGGCGCCCGAGCCCGGGGCAAAGCGCTTATCGTCCGCGCCCAGCGCGACGATACTGCCCCAAGATTGCTTGAGAACCCGGGATACGGCGAGCTGCCCTTCGCCCCGTGGCGAGCGCCGCGCGAGCGCGCCGGCGATCCGAGCGCGGCCACCAGCCCGTTCCCACCGATCGCCGAGTACGCATTCCTGTCTGACTGCGAGACGGTCGCGCTGATCGCGCCGTCGGGCGCGGTCGAGTGGATGTGCCTGCCGCGGGTGGATTCGCCGAGCGTGTTCGGCGCGATGCTGGACCGCGACGCAGGCTGGTTCAGGCTCGGTCCCGACGGCGCGACCGTTCCCGCCGCGCGCCGCTACCTGCCGGGGACGATGGTGCTGGAGACCAGCTGGGGCACAGGCTCGGGCTGGATGATCGTCCGCGATGTGCTGCTGATCGGCCGCTGGCACCACGAGCGCGACCGCTCCGGCACGCACCGCCGCGCGCCGACCGACTACGACGCGGACCACGTGCTGCTGCGCACCGTCCGGTGCGTCAACGGCGAGGTGCAGCTGCTGCTCGACTGCGAGCCGAAGTTCGATTACGGGCGCGAGCCGGTCCGCTGGAGCTACACCGGCGACGGCTACAGCGACGGCGTGACCACCAACGCCGACGGCGGCCTGCGACTGCGGCTGACGACCGACATGCGGCTCGGCTTCGAGGGCTCGCGCGCGACCGCGCGCCACCTGATGAAGGAAGGCGAGATGGTCTACTGCGCGCTGTCGTGGTCCGATCACTCACCGCCCCAGGACGTGCGGGAGGCGAGGGAGCGGCTGGTCTGGACCGCGCACCACTGGCAGCACTGGCTCGACGGCGGCCGCTTCCCGGACCATCCGTGGCGCACCCATCTCCAGCGCGCGGCCCTGACGCTGAAGGGGCTTACGTACGCGCCCAGCGGAGCGCTACTGGCGGCGGCGACCACGTCGCTGCCCGAGACCCCCCAGGGCGAGCGCAACTGGGACTACCGGTACAGCTGGATCCGCGACTCGACCTTCATGCTGTGGGCGCTGCTGTCGCTCGGCTTCGAATGGGAGGCCAACGACTTCTTCTACTTCATCGCCGACGCGGCAGCCGGCGACGAGCGCCTGCAGGTGATGTACGGTCTGGACGGCGAGCGCAGCCTGGACGAGCAGGTGCTCGATCATCTCAGCGGCTACGAGCGCGCCCGGCCGGTGCGGATCGGCAACGCCGCCTTCGAGCAGCGCCAGCACGATGTCTGGGGGGCGCTGCTGGACTCGGTCTACCTGCACACCCGATCGCGCGACTCGCTCGACGACCGCGTCTGGCGGATCCTCCGCCGCCAGGTCGAGGAGGCGATCGAGCACTGGCGCGAGCCTGACCGCGGGATTTGGGAGGTCCGCGGCGAGCCGCGGCACTTCACCTCGTCGAAGGTCTTCTGCTGGGTCGCCTGCGATCGCGGCGCCCGCCTTGCGCTCCTGCGCGAGGACTTCGAGGCGGCGATGAGCTGGCGCGCGGCCGCCGACGAGATCAAGGCCGATGTCTTGGCTCACGGGCTGGACGCGCGCGGCGTGTTCGTCGCGCACTACGAGACCGAGGCGCTCGATGCGTCGCTGCTGCTGCTACCGCTGATGCGCTTCCTGCCGCCCGACGACGAGCGGATCCGCGCGACCG
>JBOGYE010000012.1:0-6103 GCA_050696635.1 Solirubrobacteraceae bacterium
TGTGCTCCAGGACGTCGGGGCTGGCCTCCCGTCGCCAGACGTCGTAGTAACGGCCCTGATAGGCGAGCCGGTAGTTGGCCGGCGGGCGCGACGCCAGCGCGGCGTTCCCGATCACCAGCAGCCGGAATTGCTCGATCTCGCTCAGCGACAGGTCGTCGGGGTCCCACGGGTTGCGTCCGTAGGGCATCGCCGCCGTGCTGCGCGCGGCCGGCTCGCCGATCCCCGGATCGGTCGGGGCGAGGTCGCGCAGGAAGTAGGCCGCGAACTCGTCGGACAGGTTGTAGAACGCCGGTCCCTGGCCCTTGAAGCGCGCGTCGATGCTCGACAGCTCGGACAGCCGCGCCCGCGGTGCGACGCTGGCGCCGTGATAGCCGAGCGCGGTGGTCCACAGCACGCCGAACGCGATCGCCGCCGCCAGCCCCCACGCCTCGATCCGCCGCCCGTAGTGCAGCAGTGCCGCCGGCCCGAGCATCGCCGTCGCGACCGCGGTCAGCGAGGCGATCATCATCACCTTGCCTGACGCGTAGGCGTTGGCGCGGCTGAGCAGGTAGACGACCGCGATCGCGTTGCCGACCAGCAGCAGCAGCGGGGCAAGCCTGCGGCGCTGGACCGCCCAGATCACTCCCAGCACGCCGGCCGCGATCTCGACCCCGATCAGCGCGAACGCCAGCCGGTAGTGGGCAATGATCGGGAAGCGGAAGTCGTCGACCGGCCAGATCCCCAGGATCTGCCACCTCGACAGCGGGGCGACCAGGTTGCCGAGATCGCCCTGCTGCGTGAGCACCCCCTGCGCGACGGTCAGGAACGTCTCGGCGCGATGGACGAGCAGCGCGCCGAGGCCGCCCACGACCACGACGGCGGCCGCCACGCCGGCGGCCAGCCGGCGTCCGGGCACGCGGCGAACGGCATGGCGCAGCCGCCAGGCGACGGCCAGGATGAAGACCGCCAGCGGCGGCGCCAGCCACGGCGCGATCGCGAGGTCGAGCACCTCGATTCCCGCCCAGGTGACGATCACGAGCGCGATCACGGCACGCGCTCGCAGGCGCCCGCGCAGGGTCGCGAACACGAGCGCGACGGTCAACGTGATCAGCCAGGTGGTCGCGACCTCCTTGATGCTCGACTCCAGGTAGTAGGCGTACAGCAGGCCCGCCTGCCCGGCGACGAACGCGCTCAGCGCGCGCAGCGCCCGGGACGCGATCGCGCTGCGCAGCAGCTCGTACAGAGCCGTCGCGCCAAGCCCCATGATCACCGCCTGGAAGGGCTGGAACAGCCAGGCGACGTCCTGCCCGATCAGCGGTCGCAGGACTCCGATCGGGACGTCGGCGCCGGTCGGGTAGGAGGTTGCTAGATAGACGTGCAGCAGCGATGAGTACGCCGAGGGCGCCAACCCCGAGAGGTCGTGGCCGTTGGTCAGCAGCTGGTGGATCAGAGAGAAGTGAAAGACCCCGTCGTTGAGCACGAAATAGCCGAGGAAGGTGGCGTTGCCCGACAGCACGACCGGCGCGGCGCAGACGGCGTAGACCCCCACGCCGGCGGCCACGGCCCACGGCTCGGGCCGCAGCGCCGCCAGCCGCCGCCGGCGCAGCGCGCAGCCGGCGACCGCCAGCGCCAGGGTCACCGGCATCGCCAGTCCGGCCGTGAAGGTGTCGTTGCTCGCCAGCGAGCCGACGATGATCGCCAAGCACAGACCGATCGAGACCAGCAGCGCCCCCGGCAGCTCGCGGCCGCAGGCCCACTCGACCAGCAGGCCGCAGCCGAGGCTGACCGCGAGCACGAGCAGCGGGAATAGGAGCCAGTCGATGACCATCGGCGGGGCTGCGGGCTCCCGGGGAGCTAGCGCCGGCGGCGGAGTCCGAGGATCGAGAGCAGGAACGAGGAGAAGAAGATCTGGATCCCGACGATGATCAGCGTCGCGGCCAGCACGGCCAGGTTCTCGTCCGACAGCCGGCCGAAGCCGTGGTTGATCCAGTCGATCACGATCACGGCGCCGACCACGATCCCGGCGCCGGCGAGGCCGCCGCCCACCATCAGCCCGTGCTCGAGCCGGTAGCGCGTTCGCATCCGATCAAACCAGCGGTCCTTCTCGCCCATGAAGTAGGTCGCGTAGACGTGCGCGCAGACGCCGAGCGCCACCACCTGGGTGCCGACGATCGCCAGCAGCGAGCCCGCGATCAGCGCGTGGATGTCCCACTCACGGCCGAAGATCCCGAGCCGCGCGATCACGATCAGCTCCACCACGCCGCCGATCAGCGCCATCACCGCCCCCGGCAGGATGAACAGGTAGTTGGGCGAGTGGACCAGCAGGAAACGCAGGTGGCGCCAGCCGTCACGGAAGCTCGACAGCTTGGACTCGCCGCCGCGCGGGTGGTAGTCGATCGCGAACTGGGACAGCACCAGGCGCTCCTTGGCGGCCCGGATCACCATCTCGGAGGCGAACTCCATTCCGGTCGTGCGCAGGTCCAGGCGCGGCAGCACGTCACGGCGCAGCGCCCGCATCCCGCAGTGCGCGTCGTCGACGCCGGTCCGGAACAGCAGATTCAAAAAGCCCGACAGCAGCGGGTTGCCGATGTAGCGGTGATGCCACGGCATCGCGCCCGGCTGGATGTTCTTCATCCGGTTGCCGATCACCATGTCGGCTCCACGCTCGAGCTCGGCCAGAAAGCGCGGGATCTCGGCGAAGTCGTAGGTCAGGTCGGCGTCGGCCATCACGATGTAGCGACCGCGGGCGGCCGCGAAGCCGGCCAGGTACGCGCTGCCGTAGCCGCGCTCGGGCTCGTGCACGACGATCGCCCCGGCCTGCGCCGCCAGGCGCGCGCTGTCGTCCTCGGAGTCGTTGTCTGCGACGATCACCTCGCCCGGAATCCCCGCCGCTGAAAGCACCCCACGGGCGCGGCAGACGCACTCGTCGATGTTCTGCGCCTCGTTCAGGCACGGGATCACGACCGACACGACCAGGGCTGCACCGGTGGTCGGGGAAGGCGCCGGGTCCTCGAGACTTGTGATGTGGTCGGTCGCCATCTGCGCTGGAGTCCCGGCGACGGCTCGGTGGTCGCTCGCGGTCCCGGGATCAGGATATCCGTGAAACGACCTTCAGACCCTCAGCACGCGCAGCGGCGGGTGGGCGTCGGCCAGCTGGTCGAAGCCGTCGTCCTGCGTTACGACCGGGAGCCCGTGCTCGACCGCGGTGGCCGCGATCAGCGCGTCCGTGAGCTTAACGGTCCGGTGGATGCCCGCGGCCCTGCAGTCGACGACGAGCCTCGCCCAGCCGACCATCACCGCCTCGCTGATCGGTATCGGGTCCGCAGTGCGCGCCAGCGCCAGCGTCTCGGCCCGACGAGCGCGACTGTCGGGCTCGGCGGCATTGAGCACGCCCAGTTGGAGTTCGCCGATCGTGACCACCGAAACGGCGAGGTGGTCAGGCAGCGGGCCGAGCGGCCGTTCGGCCTCCCGGGCGATGAACACCGAAGTGTCCAGAAGCCCGGAGCCCGGCAGTCCGGTCAAAGCTCGTCGAGCGTCTGGCCGGCGAGCGCGTCGAGCTCGCGCGCCAGCGCGGGGTCGGCGGACCGGGATCCGAGCTGCTCGCGTAGCTGTGCTCCCGCCAGCCAGCGGGCGCGTCGACCGTGGGGGACGATGTCGGCTACCGGCTCGCCGCGCACGGTCAGCGTGACCCGCTCGCCGGCCTGCACGGCGTCGATCACCTGCCCGGTGCGGTTGCGCAGGTCACGAACCCCGATCTCCATGTGCGACACCGTAGCATGGCCGTCCGAGACCCGGCGGAGCGCGACATCTTACAGCGGCGTCGTGTAGGCGCCGCTGATCCCGCCGTCGACCAGCAGCGCGGTCGCGGTCACGTACGCGGCGTCGTCGGAGGCCAGGAACACGACCGCGCCCGCGATCTCCGCGGCCTGCGCGAACCTCCCCATCGGGATGTGCACCAGCCGCCTCTGCGCCGCTTCCTGGTCCGAGGAGTACAGCTCTCGCAGCAGCGGCGTGTCGACCGGTCCCGGGCACAGCGAGTTGACGCGCACGCCGCGCCGCGCGAACTCCACCCCCAGCTCCCGGCTGAGCGCGAGCACGCCGCCCTTGGAGGCGGTGTAGGAGATCTGCGACGTCGCCGCGCCCATTACGGCCACGAATGACGCGGTGTTGATCACGGACCCGCGTGAAGGCCCGGGGTTCTCCAGCAGATGGGGGATCCCGTGCTTGCAGCACAAAAAGACGCTGCGCAGGTTCGCTGCCTGCACGCGCTCCCAGGCCTCGATCGTGGTGTCCAGCACCGACGCGTCATCGGTCGGCGAGATCCCGGCGTTGTTGAACAGCACATCGATCCGGCCCATCTTCGCGCGCACGCGCTCATACAGGTGCCTGACCTCGGACTCCACGGTCAGATCGGCGGTCAGCGACAGCTCGCCGACCTCGTGCTGGCGCAGGTCGACCCCCACGACCCTTGCGCCGTCGCGGGCGAACGCGTCGGCCGTGGCTCCGCCGATCCCGCCTGCGGCCCCCGTGATCACGCAGACCTTCCCTTGCAGCCGGCTCATGAGCCGGTGGAGTAGAAGATCGACTTGACCTCGGTGTAGGCGTCGAGCGCGTGCGGGCCCAGCTCGCGTCCGTAGCCTGACTGCTTGAAGCCTCCGAACGGCGTCGCCACCCGTACCGATGTGTTGGAGTTGATCGACAGCACACCGGCGTCAAGCGCGCGTGCGATCCGCAGCGCGCGGCCGCCGTCACCGGTCCAGATCGAGCCGCTGAGTCCGTAGATCGTGTCGTTTGCCAAGCGAACCGCCTCCTGCTCGTCCTTGAATGCGATCACCACCGCCACCGGCCCGAAGATCTCCTCGCGAGCTGCCCGGTCACCCGGATCGACCGGGCAGAGCACCGTCGGCGCGAGCCAGTATCCCGATCCCTGCGGGGCGCTGCCCTGGAAGGCCACCGGCACGGCGTCGTCCAGAAAGGACCGCACGGCCTCCCGGTGGGCGGCGGAGATCAGCGGGCCCATCTGCGTGTCCTCATCCAGCGGGTCGCCGACCCGGATCGAGGTGACCGCCCGCTCCAGCTCGGCCATGAACTCGTCGACCGCGCAGGACTGCACGAGGATCCGTGAGCGCGCGCAGCAGTCCTGGCCGGCGTTGCCGAACGCCGCGCCCGGCGCGGCCTCGGCGGCCGCCGCCAGGTCGGCGTCGGCGAACACGATGTTCGGCGACTTGCCGCCGAGCTCCAGCGTGACCCGCTTGATGGTCTGCGCCGCGCCGGCCGCGATCGAGCGTCCCACCTCGGTCGAGCCGGTGAACGCGATCTTCGCCACCTGTGGATGGGCGACGAGCCGGGCGCCGCACGTGGCCCCGGGACCGACGACCACGTTGAGCACCCCATCCGGTAGCCCGGCCTCCGATGCCAGCTGGGCGAAGCGCAGCGCGCTCAGCGGCGTCAGCTCGGCGGGCTTGAGCACGACCGTGTTGCCGGCCGCCAGCGCCGGTCCGAGCTTCCAGGCGGCGATCGTCAGCGGGAAGTTCCAGGGGACGATCAGACCGACGACCCCCAGCGGCTCTCGCACCGTCCATGCCTGGCCGCCGGCGACCGGGATCGAGTCGCCGAGCAGCCGCTCGGGAGCGCCCGCGTAGTATGCGAACACCTGCGCGACCATCTCCATCTCGCCGCGCGCGTCGGAGATCGGCTTGCCGGCGTTGCGGGCCTCGATCCGCGCCAGCTCCTCGCGGTGCTCGGTGACGGCGTCGGAGATGCGCCGGAGCAGCAGCGCTCGGTCGGCGGGCGAGACAGCGCGCCAGGCCGGGAACGCGGCGGCGGCGCGGGCAACCGCCGCGTCGACCTCCTCGGTGCCCGCCCGGGGCACGGTCTCGAGCGCCGCCTCGGTGGCGGGCTCGATGATCGTCAGGGTCTCAGCCACCGATGCGCCGTGCCGACGGTCTCGTCGTCTCCCGGAACCGCTTCGCCGACGGCGGCGTCGTGCTGAGAGCCGTGGCCACTACGCCTCCGATGCGGCCGGAGCCGCGGCCGCGTCGGCGCCTGCCCCGTCCGCACGGTCAAAGTCGACTGTGCGGACCGGCCCCTTGAACGTCTTGTGCGCCCAGCCGAGGTACCAGAT
>JBOGYE010000013.1:0-11297 GCA_050696635.1 Solirubrobacteraceae bacterium
ATCAGCGCCAGCGCCGCGATGTCGACCTGGTGCGGCGCCAGCACGGGCGTGCGCAGCGACGGCCTGCCCGCCAGGAGCGACCGTCGCGCGCGAGCGCGCGGACGCGCGGGCGGCGGCGGCGTGCGCCGCCCCGGCCCCGAGTGCCCCTTGGAGCGTTGCCTGGTGGATGTGGCCATGTCCGAGCTGATGGCTTCGACGGACGCGCCGCGGCTCCTGCCTCGCCGCGCTGCGACGGCCGGCAAAGTCAGACGCGCCCTGCCGGGCCCGTACCATCCACTGCACGATGGCGCTGCCGGAGTTCGAACGCCCGCCGCGCGTGCTCGTGGTCGAGGACGACGAGGCGATCGCACACGTGCTGCAGCGCTCGCTGCGGATGGAGGGCTACGAGGTGCGCGTCGCCGGCGATGGGCCGGCGGCGCTCGAAGGTGCGCACGCGTTCCTGCCCGATCTTGTGCTGCTCGACCTAGGGCTGCCCGGAATGGACGGGATCGAGGTCGCCCGCCGGCTGCGCGACTCAGAGGACGACGTGCCGATCCTGATCCTGACGGCCCGCGACGCGGTCGAGTCGCGGGTCGAGGGGCTCGACTCGGGCGCCGATGACTACCTGGTCAAGCCGTTCGAGCGCCAGGAGCTGCTCGCGCGGCTGCGAGCGCTGCTGCGCCGTCGACCGCCGCGCGGGCAGGCGAACCTCACCGTCGGGGATTTGAAGCTCAACCCCGACACGCACGAGGTGGCTCGGAGCGACCGCCGGGTGGAGCTGACCCAGCGCGAGTTCGAGCTGCTGGAGTACCTGATGCGCAACGAACGGATCGTGATCTCGCGCCAGCGCCTGCTGGACGAGGTCTGGGGCTATGACCCGTTCAGCATGACGAACACGATCGAGGTGTTCGTCTCCAACCTACGCAGAAAGCTGGAGGCCGGTGGGGAGCCCAGGCTCCTACATACGATCCGCGGCGCGGGCTACGTTCTCCGCGTATAGGCGGGTCCCGATCCGCTGGCGCCTGGCCGGCGGCTCCGCGGCGCTGACGCTTGTGATCCTCGCGAGCTTCGCCGTGGTCGTCGGCGCCCTGACCACGCGGCAGTTCCGGACCGAGTTCGACTCCCAGCAGCAGTCGGCGATGTCCAACCTGTACCAGAAGCTGGATGGCCGGCTGAGGTTCTCTCGCCGCCATCCGTACAAGCTCGACCTCGGACACATCGACCTGTCGCTGAACACGTTCGCCAGCGCGCCGCAGGCCCAGATCCGGATCTTCGACCTCGACGACGGGCGGCTGCTCGACACCCAGGAGCAGATCCCGATCAAGGGCGCCCACGCGCCCGCGCCGCGCGGACTGTTCGCGTTTGCGCCCTACCAGACCTCGGGCGCGTTCGTGCAGTCCGGCTACCGGGTGCAGGTCCGCCGACTGGGGGTCGCGCCCAGCGGCCAGGCGCTGCTGCTGTACGCGGTACCGCTGAAGGATCTCGATCGGACCCTCGCGGGCGTCGAGCTGCTGCTGGTGCTCGGCGTGCTGGGTGGCACCGTCCTGGCCCTGCTGGCGGGGCTGTTCGTGTCGGCGCGCGCGGTTTCACCGATCGTCGAGCTGACCTACGCGGCGCGGGAGATCGAGCGTACCCGCGACCCGTCGCTGCAGATCCCCCACCCAGAGGCCGACGACGAGGTGGCCGAGCTGGCGCGGACTCTCGAGGGGATGCTCGGCGCGCTCGGCGCGGCGCGGACCGAGACCGAGGCGATGCTCGACCGCCAGCGCGAGTTCGTCGCCGACGCCTCGCACGAGCTGCGCACGCCACTGACCAGCGTGCTGGCCAACCTTGAGCTGCTGACCGAGGAGCTGGACGGCGAGCAGGCCGAGACGGCCGAGGCCGCGCTGCGTTCAACGCGCCGGATGCGTCGCCTGGTCGGCGACCTGCTGCTGCTGGCCCGCGCCGACGCGCGGCGCGTGCAGCCGCGCAGGCCGACCGACCTCGGCGAGGTCCTGGTCGAGGCGGCCGCGGAGCTGGGCCCGATGGCTGACCGACACGAGCTGTCGATCAGCGCGCGGCCGGCGATCGTGGACGGGGTCCGCGACGAGTTGCATCGGCTGGTCCTGAACCTGCTCGAGAACGCGATCCGCCACACGCCGCCCGGCACCAGCGTGCGCGCCGCCACCGGGGTGCGCGACGCGACCGCCGAGATCCTCGTCGAGGACGAAGGCCCGGGGATCGCGCCGGCGCTCGCCGGACGGGTGTTCGAGCGCTTCGTCCGCGGTGGACGCGACGGCGCCAAGGGCTCGGGGCTGGGACTGGCGATCGTGCGCTCGGTTGCGCACTCGCACGGCGGCACGGTGACGCTGGAGTCGCCCGCTGACGGGACCGGGACCCGGTTTACGATCGCGCTGCCCGCCGCGGCGGGTCAGGCGCAGCCGGCGCCCGAGCTCGAGACGGCCGACGAGGGCACTCAGACCTCGACCACGACCGGCAGGACCATCGGCCGGCGCCGCAGCCGCTCGTAGACAAACGCCGCCAGATCGTCGTGCAGTCCTTGCTGCAGCAGGTCGATCTCGCGCACGCCCTCGCGGGCGGCGACCGACAGGGAGCGTTCGACCTCGGCGCGGATGTCGGACACCAGCTCGTCGGCCTGCTCGACGAACGGGACACCGCGGAAGATCACTTCGGGCGCCGCGACCGACTCTCCGCTCTGCTCCGACACGGTCGCGACGACGATGAAGATCCCGTCCGCCGACAGCATTCGCCGGTCGCGCAGGGCCACGTCTGCCGGGTCGCCGATGTCGATCCCGTCGACGAAGATCATCCCCGCCGGCTCGGGCTCGCCGAGGCGGGCGCCCCCGCCGTCGATCTCGACGCCCAATCCGTTCTCGCAGCGGAACACCGCATCGGGGTCGATCCCGACCGCGTCGGCCAGCTGGGCATGCAACTGGATCCGCTTGTGATCGCCGTGGATCGGCATCACGTACCGCGGCCGCACGAGGTTGAGCATCAGCTTGAGCTCCTCGACGTAGCCGTGCCCGGACGCGTGCACCGGCGCCTCGCGGGTGGTGATCACATTGCAGCCGATGTGGTACAGGCGGTCGACGGTCTCGTTGACGGCCCGCTCGTTGCCGGGGATCGGCGTCGCCGAGAAGACGACCGTGTCGCCGTTGCGTAGCGTGATCTGTCGGTGGTCGTTGTAGGCCATCCGTCGCAGCGCGGACAGCGGCTCGCCCTGGGAACCGGTCGAAATCACGACCACCTTGTCCTCCGGCCAGTCCTCGACCTCCTGGGGCTGGATCATGATCCCCTCGGGCATCTCGATGTGGCCCAGCGAGCGGCCGATGTTGACGTTCTTGCGCATCGAGCGACCGACCAGCGCGACCTTGCGCCCGAGCGCCGCCGCGGCGTCGATCACCTGCTGCACGCGGTGGATGTTGGAGGCGAAGCTGGTCACCACGATCCGGCCGTCGGCGCGCGCGAACACCTCCTCCAGGTGCGGTCCGACCTCGCGCTCTGACGGAGAGAAGCCCGGGCGGTCGGCATTGGTCGAGTCGCCGCACAGCAACAGCACGCCTTCGGACCCCAGCTCGGCCAGGCGCGAGACGTCCGCCGGAGGCCCATCGACCGGCGTCTGGTCGAACTTGTAGTCGCCGGTCAGCAGCACCGTCCCCAACTCCGTGGTCAGGGCGACCGCGCACGAGTCCGGGATCGAGTGGGTCATGTGGATCAGCTCGAGCCCGAACGGCCCCAGCTCCAATTGGTCCCCCGGCGCGACGTCCTGCAGGATCACGTCGCGCAGGCGGTGCTCGTCGAGCTTGGAGCGCGCCATCGCGATCGTCAGCGGCCCGCCGTACACCGGTACGGTCACGTCCAGCTCGCGCAGCACCCACGGCAGCGCCCCGAGATGGTCCTCGTGGCCGTGGGTGATCACGATCGCCTCGATCTCGTCGGCGCGCTCGCGCAGGTAGGAGAAGTCGGGCAGCACGAGATCGATCCCGAGCATGTCCGCCGTCGGGAAGCGCAGCCCGGTGTCGACGACCACGATCCGGCCGCGGTACTGAACGACGGTCATGTTCTTGCCGATCTCGCCCAGGCCGCCGAGCGGCAGGACCCGCAGGGTGTCGCCGGCCACTCAGTGGCCCGTTTCGCAAGTACGAACCACTTATGCCGCCGTCGCAAGCATGCCGTGGCGATCGAGCAGGCGGCGGACCACGTCGATCTCGTCGCCGTCGAGCTCCACGTAGGGCAGCCGCGGCCGTCCGGCGCGGATCCCGATCAGCTCCAGAGCAGCCTTGATCGTGCAGGCCAGTGGCGCGATCGTCATGTCCCGGTAGACATCGCGGAGGTCCTCGTCGATCTCGGCGCGGCGCTCGGGCTCGTCGACCATCCGGCGCATCTGGTCGCCGAAGATGTGGCTTGCGGTGAGCACCCCGCCGGCCTCGCCCAGGTCGAGGACCTGCGCCAGCAGGTCGTCGTTGCCCGCGTACAGGGCCAATCCGTCCACCGGAGCGAGGTTGGCGGCGTTGGCCTGCTTGACCGCCTGGATGTGCTCGATCTGTGCCAGCTCGGCGAGCAGCTCGTTGTCCATGTCTGATCCGGTGCGCTGAGGGATGTTGTAGAGCACGATCGGCAGCTCGGTAGCGGCCGCCACCGCTTCGAAGTGGCAAACGATCCCGCGGCGACTGGGGCGGTTGTAGTACGGGTTGACGTGGAGCAGCCCGTCGACGCCGAGCGTCGTCGCGCGCTCGGTGAGCGCTGCCGCATGGCGGGTGTTGTTGGAGCCGACGCCGGCGACGATCGACGCGCGGTCGCCGACCTCCGACACCGCCAGCGAGAACAACGCCAGCCTCTCCTCGTCCGACATCGCCGATGCCTCGCCGGTGGTGCCGCAGAGCACGAGCCCGTCGGAGCCGTGGTCGAGCAGGTGGTTCATCAGGGTCACCGCGGCGTCGTCGTCGACGCGCCCGCGCTCGTCGAACGGGGTCACCATCGCGGTCAGGATCGTGCCGAGCGTCGAGGGCATCGCGCGCATTATCGCAGGGCCGCCCGGCCGTCAGCCCGCCGCAGCAGGCGCCGACGGCTGCGCGCCCTGTTCCAGCAGCCGCTCGTAGATGCGCCAGCGCTTGACCAGCCGGCCGCCCATCGCCTCCAGGCCGCGGTTCATCGACGTGTTGACCTCGAGGATAAAGCTCGCCTCGCCGGTCTTCTGGCGGCTGCGGGCGGCGGTCTCGAAGTGCTCGAGGTACAAGGCCGCAGCGGCCCCCGTGTGCTGGAACTCGGGTAGCACGCCGAGGAAGCCGACGCGCAGCCGGTCGATGATCCGGCCCCGGTTCAGGTAGTGCCACCAGCCCCAGGGCAGCAACCGGCCCTGCATCTTCTTGTAGACCTGATGCACGTCGGGGATCGTGATCGCCATCGCGATCGTCTGGCCGTTCTGCTCGGCGACCATGAACCAGTCGCGCGAGTAGACCAGCTGCATGTCGATCGCGAAGGCGGCGAGGTCTGACTTCGAATACGGGACGAAGCCCCAGTTGTGCGACCAGGCGGCGTTGTAGACCTTCGCGAACTCGTCCATCTCCCGACGAAGGTGGCGGCGTTGCATGCGTCGGATCGTGATCCCGTACTTGCTGCGCGCCCGCTCGGCGACCTTCGGCAGCACCGGATTCATATGCTCCCGGTCGTTGATCGACAGATCCCAGCCGAACAGGTCCATCGCCTTGAGCATCCCCGGCGCGGCCTCGCAGCGCCCCTGGTAGTACGGCGGGTTCCACGGCTCGCGGATCAACGGCTCGCGCTCGAACCCCTCGATCATCACGCCCGCCTCGTCGTTGATCTGGAAGTTCATCGGCCCCACCATCCGATCGGCGCCGCGCGACCGACACCACGCCCCGGCGGCGTCGAGCAGCGCGTCGGCGATCTCCTGATCGTCCTCGAGCTCCAAGAAGCCGAACATCCCCCAGCGGCTGGAGTGAAATTGATTGAAGGCGAAGTCGATCTGGGCGGTGATCCGGCCGACCGTCCGCCCGTCGCGCAGGGCCAGGAAGTACTCGGCCTCGCCGTGCTTGAAGTACGCGTTCATGCCGCGGGTGAGGAACACGTAGCGCTCAAGCTTCAGCGGCGGGATCCACGGGGTGCCGGCGTGCAGTCCGAACGGCAGCGCGACGAACTCGCGCAGGTCGCGCATACCCTTAGCCGGATGGACCTCGATGGACATCGGCTCGCAACCGTATCGGAGGTGTCACGGATTGGGCTCTGACGGCGAGCTGCCCGCGCCGGCGCTCGATCATGTGCAGGTCGCTGCGCCGGCGGGCTGCGAGGCGGCGGCGCGGGCGTTCTACGGCGGCGTGCTGGGGCTGGAGGAGGTCCCCAAGCCCGCGGCACTGCACGCGCGCGGCGGCGTGTGGTTCGCGCTGTCGGGCGCCCAGCTGCACGTTGGGGTGGCCGAACCGTTCGCGGCGGCGGCGGCCAAGGCGCACCCGGCGCTGCGCGTCCCATCGCCAGCGGCGCTGGAGGAGCTGGCCCAGCGGCTGGTGGCCGCTGGGGCGCCCGTCGTCCGCCCGAGCGAGGCCGAGATACCGGGCGTCCGGCGCCTGTTCACAGCCGACCCATGGGGCAACCGTCTGGAGCTGCTGGCGACCGCGTGAGACGCGGGCGGGATCCGTGAGCGGGCTGCGGCGGCACGCCCGGCGGGACTGAACTGGAAGGCCGCGAGGGTTTTCGAGCGCTCAACGCGCCCGCCGGACGTCAGGGCGAGGCTGGCCTCGCTGAGCGAGGCTCCCTTCGCCCGGTGCGACGGAGCTCGTGTAGAGGGCGAGAAAGCCCTCACCCGCACCGGCTCACCGCACCGGACCACCGTGGGAGGGGCGAGCTGTGACGCAGCGTGACCGACGAGGATGACGGCCGCGGGGGCGCCCACGTCTCGCACCTCCCGCTCGATCTCCTCCAGGGTGCCGTCCCTAGCTAGTCCCAAGGCTCGGCCGCCCTCCGGCTGAAGAACGCGACCGGATGGCTGACCGATGGTCAGCCGAGCAGGTGCTCGAGGATCTCGGCGTGCGCCACGTGCCTGGCCGCCGACGCCGCGAACACGTTCGCGCTCCCGCCCCCCGAGCGCCGCCAGGTCAAAGCTCGTCGTGCCGATCACCACGTGCACGCCGGCCGCGACCGCGGACCGCGCGTTGTCAAGCGCCCTGGTGTCGGAACCGTGAAGCCGACCAGCACGTCGGGCCGCGGCGGGCCACCGAGCGCGTCGGCGACATCCAGACACGTCCGATCCACGCTGACCAACCGCAACCCGCGAGCGAATGCCCCCGCGTCGATGTCGTCGCGGTCGGCATGGCAACGGCCCTGCACAGCAGCTCACAAGCGGCTCGCGCCCCCGCCGCGAGCGTGCCCTGGAGATCGCCATCTTGGAAGGCACCGCCCATGAGCGCCCACACCCCAGCCCCTCCACCAACTGATGCGTCCGCGAACAGCGCCAACGTCTACATGTAGTACACGACCAGCCGCGCGGGCAATAGCCGCTGCCTGCGCTGCACATGCCCTGCCGCCGCGACCACCCCGTCAACCAACCCCGGCGGGGACATCCGTATCAGAACACCGATCGACGCGCGATCGGTCAAACGCGAATCCGTCGGCGGGCGGCTTGCGCTGGCCAGCCCGACGCACACCGCCACAATAGCCACCCACCGGACGTCAGGTTTACGGTATTGGGGCTAGGCCGTGGCGGGCCTGTGGCTCGGGCCGCGCGGGGCGGCCGACTCGCCGCGCACATCGCGCTCGATCTCCTCCAGGCTGCGGTTCTTAGTCTCAGGCACCCGCCAGGCGAAGAACGCGGCCGCCAGGATCCCCAGGCCGGCGTACATCCAGAACGTCCCCGGCCGGCCGAGCGCCGACACCGCGTCGAGGAAGAAGAACGAGACGAAGAAGTTAAACAGCCAGTTGAACACCGTGCAGGCCCCCATCGCCTTGGCGCGCGAGCGCAGCGGGAAGATCTCGGCGATCATCACCCAGAAGATCGGTCCCAGCGAGAGCTCGAAGCAGGCGATGTAGAACAGCATCGACGCCAGCGCGATCCACACGTTCGCGTGCTGGAACGACGTGCTGGTGGAGAAGTACCAGCCGAGCGCGATCAGCCCGATCACGGAGCCGATGGTGCCGCCAATCAGAGGCACGCGGCGTCCGAAGCGGTCGAGGATCAGCACGGCGATCGCGGCGAACACGAGGTTGACGATCCCGATGAACACCGCCTGGGCGATCGAGCCCGAGATCGACAGGCCGGCGAAGCCGAGGATCGTGGCGCCGTAGTAGATCACCGTGTTGATCCCGATCACCTGCTGCGAGACCGCCATCAGCACTCCGATAATCAGCATCGGCCGGATCCGCGGGCCGACCAGGTCGCCAAGGCCGAAGCTCTTCTGCGCGCGCGAGACCTCTTCGATGTCGTGCACCTCGCCGTCGACGGCGTCGGGTTTGCGCGTGTGCTCGAGCACGCGGCGCGCCTCGTCGCTGCGTCCCTGCTCGATCAGCCAGCGCGGGGTGTGCGGCACGGTCAGCATCGCGATCGCCAGCGCGATCCCGGGGATCGCGCCCAGCCCGAACATCCACCGCCAGCCGTGCGCGGTGCCCGCGAACGCATCGGCTACGAAGTACGCGATGAAGATCCCGAACGTGATCGCCAACTGGTTGAGCGCGGTCATCCCGCCGCGCAGGTGCTTGGGCGACTGCTCCGAGATGTACATCGGAGCCACGAACGATGCGGTGCCCACGGCGAGACCGAGCACCCCGCGCGCGATTCCCAGCAGGAACAGCGTCGGGCAGAACGCCGAGCCGATCGCCGCCACCGTGTAGATGCAGCCCGCGACGAATTTGGTCCACTTTCGGCTCAGCAGGTCCGCGAGATACCCGGACAGCACGGCGCCTGCGACCGCGCCCAGCAGCAGCGACCCCGTCACCCACGACTTGCCGCCGGCGTCCAGGTGCAGCGCCTTGCCGATCAACGGCAGCGCTCCGCCGACGATCCCCGTGTCATAGCCGAACAGGAACCCGCCCAGCGCGGCCAGCAGCGAGATCCGCAGCACGAAGCGGTTCTCGCCGGTGAAGATCTCGGTCAGGAACTCGGGCAATGCCGCCTGCGCACTGATTCGTGGTTGCCACCGCGGATCATCACGGTCCGGCGCTACCCGGATCGTCAGATCATCAAGCGCGCCGAACTGCCGCGCGCCGTCGTCCTTCAGTCCAGCAGGTGCTCCAGCCCGACGACCGGCGACTCGGATAGCGAGCCGACGCGGCGCACGGCCAGCAGCACCCCCGGCATGAACGACTCGCGATCGAGCGAGTCGTGGCGGATCGTCAGCGTCTGGCCGACGTCGCCGAGGATCACCTCCTGGTGGGCGACCAGGCCGGGCAGGCGGACCGAGTGCACCGGCACCGCGTAGCCCTCGTCCCCGCGCGCGCTGACCATCAGCTCCGCCGTGCGCGCGGCGGTTCCGCTCGGCTTGTCCAGCTTGCCGTCGTGGTGCAGCTCGACGATCTCCGCGGCGCGCATGTGCCGCGCGGCGGTCGCGGCGAACTGCATCATCAGCACCGCGCCGATCGCGAAGTTCGGCGCCACGAACACGTTCGCGCCCCCGCCCCCCAGCTCGTCGAGCGCCGCCAGGTCAAAGCCCGTCGTGCCGATCACCACGTGGACGCCGGCCGCGACCGCGGACCGCGCGTTGTCCAGCGCCGTGGTCGGGACCGTGAAGTCGACCAGCACGTCTGGCCGTCGCGCGCCGGCGAGCGCGTCGGCGACCGACAGGCCCAGCGTCGGGTCGGCGCGTGCCACCAGCTCCAGATCCGCAGCGCCATCCACCGCCCGGCAGACGGTCTCTCCCATCCGTCCGGCCGCGCCCGCGACCGCCACTGAGATCACGCAGGCAGCTCCGCGTCCGCTCGCGCCAACACGGCGATCGCCTCGTCGAACTGCCCCTGATCGGGCCCGATCGCCGCCGCCGACAGCCGCTCGGGCGCCCACAGCTCGTCGACCAGCTGCGCCAGATCGTCAGGCGATACCGCGTCGATCCGCGCCATTACCTCGTCGAGCTCGAGCAGCGGCGACCCGGCCAGCACCTCGGAGCCGAGCCGGTTCATTCGCGCCCCGGTAGACTCCATGCCCAGCACGATCCGGCCCTTGAGGTGCTCCTTGGCCCGCGCCAGCTCCTCGTCGGTGGCCGGCTGCGCTCGGGCGCGGTCGAGCTCAGCGCCGACGACTTCCATCGCCTGCGCGAGGTTGTCGGGCCTGGTGCCGACGTACAGTCCAACCTGCCCGGTGTCGGCATAGGCGCCGGTGAACGTGTACACGGAGTAGGCCAGCCCACGGTTCTCGCGCACCTCCTGAAATAGCCGCGACGACGAGGTGGCGCCGAAGATCGTGTCAAGCACGCGCAGGGCGAAGCGCCGCTCGTCGTGGCGCGAGAGCCCCACACCGCCGAGGCAGACGTGGTACTGCTCGGTGTCCTTGCGCTCGAACCGCGTGGCCGGGATCGCCGGCGGCGTGAGCGCGCGCTCGACCTGGTGCCCTGACGCGGGACCCCGATCGAGGCGCTCGCGCGCCATCGCCACCAGCGCGTCGTGGTCGACCGCGCCGGCGGCGGCGATCACGATGTTGGCGGGCGCGTAGCGCCGACGGTGGAAGTCTCGGATCTGCTCGGGCGGGGTGCCCGACACCACCTCGGCGCGGCCAATCGTCGAGCGTCCCAGCGGATCGTCGCCGAACACGGCCTCCCCCAGCACGTCGAACACCTTCTCCTGGGGGTCGTCCTCGTACATCGCGATCTCCTCCAGGATCACCTCGCGCTCGGAGTCGATCTCTGCCAGCGTCGGCGCGAACACCATGTCTGACATCACGTCGAACGCGTCGGCGAGGTGCGAGTCGATCACGCGCGCGTACACGCAGGTCGTCTCCTTGCCGGTCCAGGCATTCAGCTCGGCGCCCATCGCGTCGAAGATCTGGTCGATCTGCAGCGATCGATACCGAGCGGTGCCCTTGAACAGCAGGTGCTCGAGCAGGTGCGAGAGGCCGGCCTGCTCGTGGGACTCGTAGCGCGAGCCGGTCCCGATCCAGAAGCCCAGCGACACGGATCGCACGGAGGGCATCGCCTCCGTCACGATCCGCGTGCCCGACTCAAGCGTCGTCAGGCGATGGGGCTGATCCACGGCCAGACCGGGAGCCGGGGGCGGCTCAGGAGCGCCGATCCGGATCCCGGTCGCGCATCCGCCCGCGGTCGCCCTCGCCGCCGCGCCCTCCGCGGTCGCGCCCTCCGCGGTCGCGACCGCTGCGGTCGCCGCGATCG
>JBOGYE010000014.1:0-15316 GCA_050696635.1 Solirubrobacteraceae bacterium
CGACGGGATGGACGGTCTCATCCACATCTCCGAGCTGTCCTGGAGCCACGTCCACCATCCCTCCGAGGTGCTCGAGATCGGCCAGAAGGTCAACGTCAAGGTGCTCGACATCGACCGCGACCGCCAGCGGATCTCGCTGGGGCTCAAGCAGACCCAGGAGGACCCGTGGCAGCGCGTGGTCGACACCTACAACATCGGCGACGAGTTGGAGGGAACGGTCACCAAGGTCGTCACCTTCGGGGCGTTCGTGGAGATCCTCGACGGCGTCGAGGGGCTGGTCCACATCTCCGAGCTCGCGCAGCACCACGTCGAGAATCCGCGCGAGATCATCCAACCGGGCGATCCGGTGCGCGTCAAGATCCTGGAGATCGACTCTGAGCGCCGGCGCCTGTCGCTGTCGATCAAGCGGGTCGAGGGTCAGGTTCTGCCGGTGCGGCCGATCGAGCCGCCGGCTACCGACGCGCTCGACGACGTCCCAGATCTGGGTCTGTCGGAGGAGGTGTTCGCGCCCGGCGAGTTCGCACCCGGCGAGCCGGACGAGCCGGCGGAGCCAGAGCCCGAGGCGGCGGTCGTCGAGTCGCCATCTGACACTGAGGCCGGACCTGAGGCCGAGGCTGACGCCCCTGCGCCTGAGGCCGAGGTCGACCTGGCTGTCCCCCAGGCAGAGGCAGAGGCAGAGGTCGATGCGGCTGCGCCTGAGGCCGAGCCGGAAGCTGAGGTAGACGACGGCGCGGCCGCCGAGCCGAGCCCAGAGCCAGAGCCAGAGCCAGAGCCCGATCCGACGCCGGACGGCCCCGCCGGCGGCGAAGCGCCGGCCGCCTGAGCAGGGTCCCGTTCATCGGGCTGACCGGCGGGATCGGCGCCGGGAAGTCGACGGCGTTGGCGGCGCTTGCGCGGCTCGGGGCCGCGGTGCTGTCGACCGATGCCGTCGTGCACGAGTGCTACGACGAGCTGCCCATCCGCGAGGCGGTCGTGGCCAGGTTCGGCGCCGCGGTGCTCGACAGCGGCGACTCGTCTCGGGTGAGCCGTCCAGCGCTGGCACGGGCGGCGTTTGCCAGCGACGAGGGACGCGAGTGGCTCGAGCATCTGCTGTGGCCACGCGTCGACCGACGGATCCACGACTGGCGCCAGCAGGCCGTGCGCGCGCAGCCGCCGCCGCGGGCCGCGGTGGTGGAGATACCGCTGCTGTTTGAGGCCGGGGCGGAGCACGGGTTCGATGCGACGATCGCGGTCGTCGCCGACGAAGCGGTCCGCTTCCGGCGGGCGGCGGCCCGCGGCCACGAGGCGCTGCGCGAACGCGCCGCGCGCCAGTTCTCGCAGGACGAGAAGGCTCGGCGGGCCGATCACGTTGTGGTCAACGACGGCACCGTGGCCGAACTCCAGCGCGCACTGTCGTCCGTCCTTGACATGCTGGAGGGGTGAGCCCCCCGAGCGCCACCGCCTCGGCCTCGCGCCGATCCGCCGCCGGGCGGCGGCAGGCGGCGCTGGCTCGTCGTCGTCGCCGTCGTCGCCGCCGGGGGGTGCTCGGGCTGGTCGCCGCGACGGCGGTCGCGGTGGTTGCGGTCGTCATGCTGGTGCCGCTGGCCAGACGGGCGGTCAACGACCTCGGGCTGCCGCTCTCCTACAGCGGCGTGATCCGCCAGCAGGCGGCTGCCAAGCAGCTTGACCCCGCCCTGGTGGCGGCGGTGATCTACGCCGAGACGAAGTTCGACGCGCGCACCTCACCGGCCGGGGCCGAGGGGCTGATGCAGATCGAGCCGGCGACGGCGGAGTTCCTGGCACGCCGGTCGGGCGCGACCACCTTCCACGTCGCCGACCTCGCCACTCCGGCGGTCAACATCGCCTACGGGACCTACTACCTGCGCTATCTGCTCGACGAGTACCACGGCTCGCTCGTGCTCGCGCTGGCCGCCTACAACGGGGGCGAGACGAACGTCGACGCCTGGGTCGCCGAGGACCGCGCACATCGCCGGCGTTTCCGGATCGCCGCGATCCCGTTCCCCGAGACGCGCGACTACGTGCGGCGGGTGCTCCAGGCGCGGACCGAATACCGCCACACCTACCCGAGCCAGCTCGGCTACGACTGAGGGCCCGCGACAAAGCAACTGACGGTCTCGTATGGCCCTCGAGCGCGGCCTGCTCGGCATCCAGCCTCGCTGGCTCGGCCGCGCCCGAGTCATCCGGCTGCGGCGCCAGGCGCCACTCGCTCGCGTGCGGCGCCTGTCATACCCGCCTGCCCACGCGACCCCGATCGCGGCCGCCAACGCTCGCGCCAGCAGCTTCGTCGGTGCTCCGGGACGCCGGCGCGCGACGGCGACGGCGACCGCGGCGACGGCGGCTAGGCACAGCACGGCCAGGGCCGCCAGGTGCTGGGGCGAGAACTGAGGCACCTCGGCTCGAGATGATCGAGGTTTTGACCGCGGTCAGGAGCTGGCCGCAATCCGGCCCGCGCCGGCCGCCCGCGCCGCTAGCCTCAACGGTCCAGGTCCGATGCCCCGTTTCGAGCTCGACAGCGCCTTCTCGCCGACCGCCGACCAGCCTGCCGCGATCGCCTCGCTGGCGGCCGGAATCGAGGCGGGCGAGCGCTTCCAGACGCTGCTTGGCGCGACCGGGACCGGCAAGACGATGACGATGGCGGCGACGATCGAGGCGATTCAGCGGCCGTCGTTGGTGATCGCCCATAACAAGACGCTCGCGGCGCAGCTGTGCAACGAGTTTCGGACCTACTTTCCCTCGAACTCGGTCGAGTACTTCGTCTCCTACTACGACTACTACCAGCCCGAGGCCTACGTCCCCTCGAAGGACCTGTACATCGAAAAGGACTCGGCGATCAACCAGGAGATCGACCGCCTGCGCCACGCCGCCACCGCCGGGCTGTTCGCCCGCCGCGATGTCGTGATCGTTGCGAGCGTGTCGTGCATCTTCGGCCTCGGCTCGCCCGAGGTCTACGACGAGAACCTGCAGACGCTCAACAAGGGCGAGATGATCGACCGCGACAGGCTGCTGCGCAAGCTCGTCTCGATTCAGTACTCGCGCAACGACACGGCGCTGTCGCGCGGCACGTTCCGGGTCCGCGGCGAGACGCTGGAGATCTTTCCCGCCTACGCGGAGACGGCCTACCGGATCGTGCTGTTCGGCGATGAGGTCGAGCACCTGCAGCACTTCGACCCGGTCACAGGCGAGCTGATCGAGGACGACATGGAGCACGTCGCGATCTGGCCGGCCTCGCATTACAACGTGCGGGAGGGGATGATCGAGGATGCGGTCGCCGAGATCGGGCGCGAACTGGAGGCGCGCTGCGCCGAACTCGAGGGCCAGGGCAAGCTGCTCGAGTCCCATCGTCTGCGCCAGCGCACCCAGTACGACATGGAGATGCTGCGAGAGCTGGGCTTCTGCTCCGGAATCGAGAACTACAGCCGGATCCTCGATGGCCGAAACCCCGGCGACCGTCCCTACTGCCTGCTGGACTACTTCCCCGAGGACTTCGTCTGCTTCATCGACGAATCACACCAGACCGTGCCCCAGATCGGCGGCATGCACGAGGGCGACCGGTCACGCAAGCAGACGCTGGTCGACTACGGATTCCGGCTGCCCAGCGCCTTGGACAACCGGCCGCAGACGTTCAGCGAATTTCTCTCGATCACGCCCCAGCTGGTGTTCGTGTCGGCGACTCCTGGGGAATATGAGCGCTCCCACTCTCCCAGGGTCGTCGAGCAGATCGTGCGCCCGACGGGGATCGTCGATCCGCAGGTGGAGGTGCGCGAGACCCGCAACCAGATCGACGATTTGATGAACGAGATCCGGGCGCGCGTCGATCGAGACGAGCGCACGCTGGTGACGACGTTGACCAAGAAGATGTCCGAGGACCTGACCGACTATCTGCTCGAGATGGGCTTCCGGGTCCGCTACCTGCACTCCGAGATCGACACGCTGGAGCGGATCCAGATCATCCGCGAGCTGCGACTCGGGGAGTACGACGTGCTGGTTGGGGTCAACCTGCTGCGCGAGGGGCTCGACCTGCCGGAGGTGTCGCTGGTCGGGATCCTGGACGCCGACAAGGAGGGCTTCCTGCGCGGCGAGACCTCGCTGATCCAGACGATCGGGCGGGCGGCGCGCACCGTCGAGGGCACGGTGCTGATGTACGCCGACAGGGAGACCGCGGCGATGCGGGCCGCGCTCGGCGAGACAGAGCGCAGGCGTGCGATCCAGGTCGCCTACAACCACGAGCACGGAATCACGCCGGAGACGATCGTCAAGGGGATCTCCGACATCGCCGAGTTCCTGATGTCGGAAACCAAGGTGCCGCGTTCCCGCCGGCGCCGCCGCCGTGGCGACCAGGAGCTGGCGCCGGCCGAGATCGAGCGCACGATCGTCGAGCTGGAGGAGGAGATGCTGGCGGCCGCCGAGGACCTGCGGTTCGAGTACGCGGCCAAGCTCCGCGACCAGATTCGCGACCTGCGGCGCGAACTCGAGCGCGCGGGCGCGGCAGGCTGAGGGCCCACGACAAAGCGATTGTCGGTCTCGTATGGTCGGCTCGCGGATTGCGCCGGGCGACTCCTCGGTCCGCTACGCTGGCGCTGCTTCGAACCGATCGTGATCCCGGAGGTGGGGCGTGGCGCTGGACAGGCAGAGCATCGAGCGTAAGGACTTCCCGGTCGGTCAGCGGGGGTATGACCCGGAAGCCGTCGACGCGCATCTCTCCGCGTTGGCCGACGAGGTCGACGAGCTCAGGCTCACGTCGCGGCGGCGCAGCGACGCGGTCGCGTCATCGACCAGCGAGCAGGTTCGGGCGATCGTCGAGGCGGCGGAGCGCGGCGCCGCCGAGATCCAGCGCCAGGCCGAGGACGACGCCCGCGACACGCGCGAGGAGGCCGCGCGGGATGCGCGAGCGGCGGGCGAGCGCGCCGACGGCGAGGCGCGGGAGCACGTCGGCCGCGTCACCGAGGCCACCGACGCGGTCTTGGCGCGGCTTGACCGGATGGAGCACGAGCTAGGCGGGCTGATCGATGCGCTGCGCGCTGGTGGGGAGCGCATCGAGGCCGACATCTCGCAGCTGCGGGGCGATCTCGGCGCGGTCTCCGAGACGGTCTCGCCCAGTCCGCAGTTCGAGCCCGAGCAGCCGGTCGCGGCATCCTACGACGAGCAGCCGGCCGTGGCCTCCCATGACGAGCCGGCGCCGGAGTACGTGCCGGGCGCCGCCCACGGGGAGTTCGGTGCCGACGAGCCGCCGATGTACGACGGTCCGTCCGGCGCCACCGACGAGCCGCCGATGTACGACGGTCCGTCCGGCGCCACCGACGAGCCGCCGCTGTACGACGGTCCGTCCGGCGCCACCGACGAGCCGCCGCTGTACGACGGTCCGTCCGGCGCCACCGACGAGCCGCCGATCTACGGAGCAACCATCGAGGAGGCCACCGGCGCCCCCGGCGAGTCGGTGGCCGACGTCGACTCCGCGGCCGGCTACGACGCCAGCGCCGCCCAGCGGATCACCGCGGGCTACGGCGACACGGCGATCTACGGCGAGCCGCCCGCTCCGTACCAGGAGCCTGTCGAATCGACGCCTGCGGCCGCGCCCGAGGTGCCTGCGGCCCCGGCCGAGCCTGAGTACACCTACGACCCTTACGCGCCTCAGCCGCTCGACGAGCCGGACGACACCGAGGGCGCGCGCCTGATCGCGCTCAACATGGCCCTCAACGGCACCCCGCGAGACGAGACCGAGCGCTACCTGACCGAGAACTTCAAGCTGCCCAACGCGCGCGGCCTGCTCGACGAGGTGTACGCGTCGGTCGAGGGCTAGTAGGACTAGGGGTCCCGTCGCGGCGAGCGATGCGGCGCCTCGCCGCGATCAGCGCCCGCGCCGGTGGCCGCCGCGCCGCTGCAGGCGCGCGAGGCGGTGCGCTCTGCGGGCATCGAGGTGCGCCTCGACTGCATCGAGATCCGGCGCCGGCCCGTAAAGGGCCCACCCGTTGCGGATCAGCGACAGCGCGAACACGAGTCCGACCCACCCCGGCCAGAACCCGCCGTTCGCGCCCGACGCCAGCCAGACCACGATGCAGACGACGAACAGTCCAAGCGAGCCTCCGGTCTCCTGGATCAGCCGGCGCGTCAGGTGCGCTCGCCGCGACGTCCGCTGCAGTTGCGCTCCGTGAGGCGTGGTCGGAAGGTCGTGCCGGAGCTCGTCGAGCTCGCCCGTCGTCTGCGCCGCGTAGGCGGCCTGGACGCGCCCTTCCAGGTCGTCGGTCGTCAGGCGGCCGGCGACCGCGTGCTCGCGGAGTTCAGCGACCAGCAGCTCCCGGTCCTCGTCCGAGGCACGCATCCGACGACTCAGTTCCCCGCTCACAGCGGAAACTGTAGGCGACCCATCGGGCGAACGTCTGTTCGACGCTCTAATATCGATCGCGATGGACAAGCTCGTCGTCTCGGGCGCCCGGGAGCACAACCTGAAGGACATCACGGTCGCGATTCCGCGCGACTCGCTGACCGTGATCACGGGCCTGTCGGGCTCGGGCAAGTCGTCGCTCGCGTTTGACACGATCTACGCCGAGGGCCGGCGCCGCTACGTGGAATCGCTGTCGGCGTACGCGCGCCAGTTCCTGGGGCAGATGGACAAGCCCGACGTCGACTCGATCGAGGGGCTGTCGCCGGCGATCTCGATCGACCAGAAGACGACCTCGCGCAACCCGCGCTCGACGGTCGGCACTGTGACCGAGATCTACGACTATCTGCGCCTGCTGTGGGCCCGGATCGGCCACCCGCACTGCCACGTCTGCGGGCGACCGATCAGCGGCCAGTCGGCCGAGCAGATCATCGACCAGGTGATGCAGCTGCCCGAGGAGACCAGGTTCATGGTGCTGGCGCCGATCGTGCGCGGCCGCAAGGGCGAGTACGGCAAGCAGTTCGAGGAGCTGCGGGCCGAGGGGTTCGGGCGGGTCAAGGTCGACGGTCAGCTGCGCCGCCTGGACGAGGAGATCGCGCTCGACAAGAAGTACAAGCACGACATCGCGGTGGTGGTCGATCGGCTGGTGATGAAGCCGGAGCTGCGCAAGCGGCTGGCCGACTCGGTCGAGACCGCGGTCGCGCTGGCCGATGGGCTGGTCGAGATCGAGCTCGTCGACGGCGCAGACTCGGGCGCGCGGATCCTCACCTTCTCCGAGCGGTTCGCCTGCCCGGTCCACGGTCCGAGCCTGGTCGAGCTCGAGCCCCGCGTGTTCTCGTTCAACGCCCCGCATGGGGCCTGCCCGCGCTGCACCGGCCTCGGTTCGCAGATGGAGATCGACCCGGAGCTGGTCGTGCCCGATCCGACCCTGTCGATCGGCGAAGGCGCGATCGCGCCGTGGGCGGCGAGCGCGTCGGAGTACTACGACCAGCTGGCCCAGGCGATCGCGGAGCGCTACGACGTCGACCTCGAAGTTGCGTGGCAGGACCTGGCGCCCGAGGCGCGCGAGTTCTTCCTGTACGGGACCAACGGCGAGCGTCTGGAGATCTCCTATCGCAACCGCTTCGGGCGCCGGCGCGCCTACGCGACCCAGTTCAACGGCATCGTGCACAACCTCGAGCGCCGCTACCGGGAGACCGACTCAGACTGGGCGCGAGAGAAGATCGAGGAGTACATGACGCTGCGACCGTGCCCGGAGTGCAAGGGCGCGCGGCTGCGTCCCGAGTCGCGCGCGGTGCTCGTCGGCGGCACCGCGATCCACGAGCTGACGGCGATGCCCGCACGCCGGGCGCTGACCTGGCTGGGCGAGCTGGAGTTGGGCGATCACGACCGGAGAATCGCCCGCCTGGTGCTGAGGGAGATCGAGGAGCGATTGCGCTTCCTGGAGAACGTGGGCGTGGGCTACCTGTCGATGGACCGTGCCGCCGCCACGCTGTCGGGCGGCGAGGCGCAGCGGATCCGGCTTGCGACCCAGATCGGATCGTCGCTGGTCGGCGTGCTCTACATCCTCGACGAGCCCTCGATCGGGCTGCACCAGCGCGACAACGAGAAGCTGATCGCGACGCTCGAGCGGTTGCGCGACCTGGGCAACACGGTGCTGGTGGTCGAGCACGACGAGGGCACGATGCGCGCCGCCGACCACCTGGTCGACATCGGTCCCGGCGCCGGCGAGCACGGCGGCCACGTGGTCGCCCAGGGGACGGCCGCGGAGGTGTCGCGGGTGCAGGAGTCGCTGACGGGGCAGTTCCTGGCCGGCGCGCGGGTGATCGACGTGCCGGCGCGGCGGCGCCGGCCGTCGGGCTACGTCGGGATCGAGGGGGCCGCCCAGCACAACCTGCGCGGGGTCGACGTACAGGTGCCGCTCGGCGTCATGTGCACCGTCACAGGGGTATCGGGCTCGGGGAAGTCGACGCTCGTCAACGAGGTGCTGCTGAAGGCGGTCTCCAACCACCTCAACCGCGGACGGCCCCGCGGCGCCTACTCCGTCAGCCGCGCCGGCGCCCACAAGCGGATCACGGGGCTGGACCAGCTCGACAAGATCATCTCGGTCGACCAGTCTCCGATCGGGCGCACGCCGCGCTCGAACCCGGCGACCTACATCGGCCTGTTCGACCAGATCCGAGAGCTGTTCTCCAAGACCCAGGAGGCGCGGGCGCGCGGCTACAAGCCGGGTCGCTTCTCGTTCAACGTCAAGGGCGGGCGCTGCGAGGTCTGCCGCGGCGACGGTCAGATCAAGATCGAGATGCACTTCCTGCCCGACGTGTACGTCCCCTGCGAGCAGTGCCACGGCAAACGCTACAACCGCGAGACGCTTGAGGTCCGCTTCAAGGGGCGCACGATCGCGGACGTGCTGGACATGCCGATCTCCGAGGCTGTCGAGTTCTTCGCTCACATCCCCAAGATCCGTCGCCGCGTGCAGGCGCTGGTCGATGTCGGCCTGGGCTACATGCGACTCGGCCAGCCCGCGACGACGTTGTCGGGCGGCGAGGCCCAGCGCGTCAAGCTGGCGGCGGAACTGAGCAAGGTGGCGACGGGGCGGACGATGTACATCCTCGACGAGCCCACCACCGGCCTGCATTTCGCCGACATCCAGCGTCTGCTGGAGGTGCTCGAGGCGCTGGTTCAGGCCGGAAACTCTGTGGTGGTGATCGAGCACAACCTCGACGTGATCAAGGTCTCAGACCGGCTGATCGACCTCGGTCCCGAGGGGGGAGACGAGGGCGGGAGGTTGATCGCCACAGGCACGCCGGAGCAGGTCGCCGCGGCTCCGGGGTCCCACACCGGCAGCTTCCTGGCCGAGCTGCTGGGCACGAGCCGCCGGGGCGCCCAGGCGGGCGGGCGGGCGGTCGCCGGGAACGGTGCGAGCCCCGGCCCTGCGAAAGCGTCCACCGGACGGCGCCGGTCCTCGGCGGTGTCGAGCTGAGCGGGGCACCGGACTCAGGTGTGCCGACTGAGCTGAAGCTGTGGCTGGCGAAGTGGCGCTGGTACGAGCGCAACTCGCTGCCCTGGAATCGCTGCCGGATCCACTGGGAGATGATGCGTCGCGGGGCCTTCGCCCGCTGGCCGCTGCACGGCAACGTGCTTGAGGCGCTGCGCGAGGGCCGACTGGAGATCGGTGCGCACACGCTGCTGGAGCCCGGGGTCTGGATCACGGCGCCCGGCGATGCTCGGGTGATCATTGGGTCCGGCACGTTCCTCAACCTGGGCGTGATGGTCGCCGCTTTGGAGCTGGTCCAGATTGGCGATCACTGCATGCTCGCCAATGGCTGCTTCGTCACCGATGCCGAGCACCGCTTCGACGATCCGCACCGGCCGGTCCCGTGGCAGGGCTTCCGCGCGCGGGGGCCGACCCGGCTCGGCGACAACGTCTGGTGCGGGGCCAACGTCGTGATCACCGGCGGCGTGACGATCGGCGAGCGCTGCGTGATCGGTGCCAACTCGGTCGTCACCCACGACGTCCCCGCCTTCTCGGTTGCGGCCGGAGTCCCAGCGCGGGTGATCGCCCAGGTGCCCCGGCCCTGAGGCTGCGTCGGCCGGGTGCGTGTCTGAGCGCTCGGAGCGAGCGCCGGGGCTGATTCAGAGTCGCGGGTGACGGATCACGGCACGGATCCGAGACCGATGCCCGCGTGCGTCGACGGTCGTGACCGTCAGGGTCAAGCGCTTGACGTGGCCGCGAGCCGCGGCCCTGCTCAGCGACGCCGACTCGCGCAGGGCGCGAGATCCGATCTTGACCGTCAACGCACGAACCGGTCGACGCAGCACGATCACGAGCCGCCCATGTGAGATCGCCGCCGACCGCAGGCGCGCGCCCCGCAGCGACAGCCCGCGCACGCGGATGTGGCGGCCCTGGCGGTGGCCCACGAAGCGAAGTCCTCGCGGAAGCGCGACGGTCAGACGCCGGAGCGCGGGGCGGTGGCGCTTGGCCTTGATCCGGAAGCTGAGCGTCGGATGGCCGTGGTGGCGGGCCGACAGCTTCGGCCGGCTCACGACCGGAGCGCCGGCGGCCGGGCCGCCGCCGCCGCTGATCGGACCGCCCGGGCCGCCTCCCGGTACCGCTGGACAGCCGGACACCGTGAACTGCGCCGGGAGCTTGACCGTGCGGTCGGCGTTGGCATCTGTCAGGGTCGCCATAGCGGTGCCCGACGGCGTCCGGCAGGTCGACAGGAACAGGCCGTCAGGGCCGCCGCTCAGCGTCACGCTGAGGCTGGTCAGCGGGATGTCCGGCAGGCCGCTGAACGTCGCCGCGTTGTTGACCAGGTCGACCTGGCCGGTGAGCGTCAGCGGGAACGGCGATGGGAACACGAGCGTCAGCGACAGGCCGAGCGGCGAGCCGGTCAGATACGCCTGGCCGGTGAGTGCCTTGGGGTACAGCGGCGACGCCGCGGTCGCCGAGCCGACCACCGGGCAACTGCCCGACGCGAGGTTCGTGCACAGCGCCTGGATCGAGGAGAGGTTCGGGCCAAGGGTGGCGGGCGGAAACGCGAGCGAGACGGCGCTACTGGGCGACTCTGTCGCCCCCTGGGTGACGTCGGTCGTCAGCACGACCTGGCGATCGGTGCGATCGCGCGCGGCGGTGGCCGAGAACTTCGGCGAGTAGGACAGCGCCGAGCAGCCGGTGACCTGCAGCGGCGCGCTGACCGTCTTCGGGGTCGCGTCGGAGTACGAGTCGGCCGTTGCCGTCACGCGCGCGGGGGTGGACGGGCAGGTCGCGGGGTACCGCAGGCTGTTGAACGTGCTGGAGATCTCGGTGACGGAGGTCGGCACCCCATCCACGCTGTTGGGGAGCACGAGCGCGATGCTGACCCCGACCCCGGCCGGGTCGCCGGTCGGCCGGACCGTGATCGCGCCGGTCGAGCCAAGCTGCATGCCGGACGACATGACCGCCAATCCAGCCAGGTCTCCCGGGGCGGGGGGCGGGACGAGGTAGTCGGTGACGCTCAGCGTGAGCGGCACCGGGCCTAGCACGTTGGCGGTGACGGTCCCGGTTCCCACCTCGCAGGCGGTGCCTGAGGTCTGGGCCGTCGTCAGGCAGCTCCCATGGTTGATCGACGCGTTGGCAAGCAGCCCCGGCGGCAGGTTGATCGTCAGGTGGTGAGGCGAGTCGCTGCCGGTGGGCGCGAACTTCAGATCGAGTCCGAGATTCTGAGTCGCGCCGGCCTGGTGGCCGGCGCTCTGGTCGAGCGTGATCGTCGGCGAGATCGCGGCGCCGGCAACGGGAGCGACGGCCAGCGCGGCGGCGCAGGCCGCGATGCTCGACAGGACGTGCCGGCTTGCGCGGGACACGTCAGTGCCCCCGTCGCGTCCGGCGGACCCCGGGCTCGGCGATCCGGGTGCGCACCGTCGAGCGGCGGTGGGCGGCGTCGACGATGCCGACCTTCAAGGTCAGCCGTGTCGTGTGATGTCGCTCGGCCGAACGGTGCAGCGCCCTGCTCTCGCGCAGCGACCCGGCCGCGATTCGCACGGTGACCGCGCGCGACGGATGGCGCAGCACCAGCACCAGGCGCCCATGCGAGACGTACTCCGACCGCAACCGCGCGCCGCGCAGCGACACGTGGCGCAGCACCATGCGGTGGTGGCTGCGGTGTCCGACGAACTTCAGCCCGCGCGGCAGACCGACGGTCAGCCGGCTGAGCTTCGCCGCGTGGGATCCGGCCCGCGCTCCGAAGCTGAGCGAGGCATGCCCGCTTCGCGCGTGCAGCAGCTTCGCCGCCGTCAGCCTCGGCTTGCCGGGGCGGGCCTTGTGGCGCGCAGCGGCCGGACAGCCCGTGATCGTGAAGTTGCCTGACGCGGTGGCGTGCTCGTCGCCATTCTGGTCAGTCAGGGTGGCGGTCGCGGCGCCGGTCTGGTGGCGGCAGTCGGTCTTGAACAGGCCGTTGGGGCCGCCATCGATCACGACCTTCAGATCGGTCAGCGGGATGTCCGGCAGGCCGGTGAACATCGTGCCGTTGGCAGCCAGGTCGACCTTCCCCGTCAGCTGCAGCGGGAACGGCGATGGGAACACCAGCGTCAACTGCTGCGCGGTGAACGCCCCGGTCAGATATGCCTGTCCGGTCAGCGGCTTGGGATACAGCGGCGAGACCGTCGTGGCCGAGCCGACGGGCTGGCAGGACGGGCCGAGCGTCGGACACAGCGACCGCAGCGACTCCAGGTTCGGAGTCAGCACCGAGACCGGGAAGCCGAGCGCGACGGCCGAGCTTGGCGACTCGTCGGGCGCCTGTGTGATGTCGGTCGAGAGCGTGACCTGCTTGTCGCTTGGGTCCCGAGTCACGGTCGCGCTCAGCTTGGGCGCGAACGGCAGCGCCGAGCAGCCGGTGACCGTCAGCGGTGCGCTCGCGCTCTGGGGGGTTGGGTCGTCGTAGGAGTCGACCGACAGGTTGAGCGGCGCGGGAGTGCTCGGACACGTGGTCGGATAGCGCAGGCCGTCGAAGGTGCTGGCGATCTGTGAGATCGAGATCGGCACCCCGTCGAGCGTGTTGGGCAGCACGAAGCTCAGCGTCACGCCGACCCCGGCCGGGTCGCCGGAGGGTCGAATCTTGATGTCGGCCGTCTGCCCGATCTGGGTGCCGTTGCTCGCGACCGCGAGCCCGGCGAGGTCACCCGGGGCGGGAGGCGCCACGAGGTGGAATGTGACGGGGGTCGTGATCGGGATGTCAAGGCCGTTCGGATACGCGGTGACCGTTCCGTTGCCCACCTGGCAGGCGCTGTCGGAGATGTCGGCCATCGTCAGGCAGGCGCCGCCGTCGACCGTGGCGTTCGCGAGCAACCCGGGCGGCAGCGACAGCGTCATGTCGTGCGGGGAGTCGGTTCCCGTCGGCGCGAACTTCAGCGTCATGCCCAGGTTGTGGGTCGCGCCGGCGGCGGTGCCGGCGGACTGGTCCAACGTCATCGACGGGGTGACCGCGGCGAACGCCGGAGGCGCCCCGACCGCCGCCAGAGTCAACACGCCTGCGACCGCCACAGCCCTCAGCCAGGATGTCACGCTGATCTCGCCCTCCGTTGGTACTTGTTTGTACCGGCCGGCCGCTGATGCTATCAGAGTCAGCGAGTGAACCCGGCGTCAGGAGCTCTTGATCGAGATTCCCGCGATGATGTTCGCCGCGCGCTCGGTCGCGTCGATCGCCGCCTCGAGGCGCTCGAATAGGTCCTTCCAGCGGATCACGACGATTGGGTCGATGCCGCCGTCGAACAGCGACGCGACCGCCTCGCGGACGATCCGATCGCCCTCGTTCTCCAGCCGGTTCACCTCGACCGTGAACGGCGACACATCGCCGCGGCCGCGCAGCATCCGCAGGGCCTCGGCGATCTGGCCGGCGGCATCGCGCAGCACACGCGCCAGCACGATCGCCTGATCCATCGGAGCTTCGATCTTGTACAGACCGAGGTAGTCGGCCACCTCCTCGGTGTAGTCGACGATGTCGTCGAGTGCCGAGGCGAGCGCGAGGACGTCTTCGCGCTCGATCGGCGGGGTCACCTTGTGGTTGAGGCGGTCGAGCAGTTCATGGGTGATCCGGTCACCCTCGTGCTCGAGGTCGCGGATCTCGCCCGCGAGCGCGCCGCGGTCAGGAAAGTCGGTCAGCAGCTCGTACAGGAGCGTGGCGGCATGCAGCAGGTTCGCGCCCGCCTTCTCGAACAGCTCGAAGTAGCCCCTGTCGCGGGATGCGAGCGAGAACCGTGCCATCACGCGGGCATCCTAACGTCAGCTCAGCTGCGCTCGGAAGCTCTGAAGCTCCTGGTCGTCGATCGAGTAGCAGTGCTCGGGGGCCGGGAAGGCGCCGGAGCGGACCTCGGCGGCGTACTCCGCGACGCCGGCGACCATCTGAGCGCGGACGTCGGCGAAGCGCTTCGCAAACCGCGCCACGTGCCCGTCGTAGATCCCGAGCAGGTCGTGGAACACCAGCACCTGGCCGTCGGTGTCCGCCCCGGCGCCGATGCCGATCACGGGAACCCCCGACCGTGTCGTGACCTCGGCCGCGACCGCTGCCGGGATCGCCTCGAGCACGATCGAGAAGCAGCCGGCTCTCTCGAGCGCCTGCGCGTCGCACGCCACCGCAAGCGCCTGCTCGGCGGTTCGGCCCTGAGCCCGGTAGCCACCCAGCGCGGTGGCTGTCTGCGGCGTCAGCCCGATGTGGCCCATGACCGGAATCCCGGCATCGACGATCGCTCGCGCGCGCCGCGCGCTGACGCCGCCGCGCTCGAGCTTGACCGCGTCGCACCCGGCCTCCTTGATGAACCGCTGCGCCGTCGCCACCGCGAGCTCGTCGGACGCCTCATAGGAGCCGAACGGAAGGTCTCCGACCAGCAGCGGCGCGCGCAGGCCGCGGCGCACGGCGGCCGCGAGCATCAGCATCTCCTCGATCGTCACCGGGATCGTCGAGGCGTGGCCGAGGACCGTCATCGCGCCCGAGTCGCCGACCAGGACGATGTCGACCCCCGCCTCCTGCGCGACCTGCGCGGACGGGTAGTCGTAGGCGGTCACCATCACGATCGGCTCGCGCAGGCGGCGCTTCTCCTGCAGTCGCGGCAGCGTCATCGGCAGCGGCTCGTCGAGATCCTGCGGTACCGGGATGCGGGGGGTTGCGGACATGGCTTGCTCCTCTCAGTGAGCCACTTGGATGGTTGGCGCCCCGATTGGGGTGGCCACCTCGGTGGGGTTGGAGTGGTCGATGCGGTCGTCAAGCGCAAGGTTGTCGATCAGCCGGACCCTGCCGACGCGCGCCGCCAGCACCACGAGCTCGTCGCCCGCGATCGCGTCAACGGACTCAAACGTCTGAGGGTCCACTATCTCGAGGTAGTCGGCCTTGATCGCGCAGGCGCGCAGCTCGGCGTGGCCCGGCCCGACGGCGGCCGCCGGGTCGCGCTCGCCGGCCGCGACGGCCCGTG
>JBOGYE010000015.1:0-7499 GCA_050696635.1 Solirubrobacteraceae bacterium
TCACCGCGCGCAAGCAGGCCGAGGAGCGGCTGTCCTACCTGGCCTACCACGACGCGCTCACCGACCTGCCTAACCGCACCCTGGTCGAGCGCGAGATGGACCTGGCGCTGGCGCGCGCGCGCCGCGCCGACGGATCGGCGGCGCTGCTGTTCATCGACCTGGACGACTTCAAAGAGGTCAACGACCGGCTCGGCCACGCCGCCGGGGACCGGCTGCTGGCGTCGATCGCGGCGCGGCTGCGCGGGGTGCTGCGCGACACCGACGTGCTGGCACGCCAGGGCGGCGACGAGTTCCTGGTGCTGCTCGCGGACCTCCAGGAGGGCGCCGCTGCGACGGCCGAGCAGGTCGCCGGCAAGCTGCTGCACGCGCTGCGCGAGCCGTTCGTGGTCAGCGGCGTCGAGCTGCGCACCGGCGCCAGCATCGGCATCAGCCTGTACCCGGACGACGCCTCCGACACCGAGGTTCTGCTGCGCCATGCGGACGCCGCGATGTACCGCGCCAAGGCCGGCGGAGGCGGTCGCTGGGCGGTTCACAAGGGCGGGGCGATCTCTAATCGCCGTGCCGGGATCACGTCCGAGGTCCGAGCCGCGATCACGGCTGGCGAGCTTGAGCTGCACTACCAGCCCGTGTTCACGCTCGCCGGCGAGCGCCAGATGACCTCGGTCGAGGCGCTGCTGCGGTGGCGTCACCCGGAGCGCGGGCTGCTGTGCGCGGATGCGTTCGTGCCACTTGCCGAGCAGACCAGCGCCGGCGACGAGCTGATGGACTGGGTGATGCGCGAATGCTTTCGCCAAGCCCGGGAATGGCAGTTCCAGGACGGGCTGACGCCGTTGATCGGCCTCAACGTATCGGCCAGCCAGCTGCTCGTGCCGGGCTTCGTGGCGCGGCTGTCGGCCGCTGTGCGCAGTCACGGGCTGTCGCCGGTGAGGTTCGCAATCGAGCTGACCGAGTCGGCGTGGACAGTCGACGCGACCGAAACGCTGGTGGTGATCGAGGAGCTTCGGGCGGCCGGCTTCGTGGTCGCGTTGGACGACTTCGGCGCCGGCTACTCGTCGCTCTCGCGGCTCGGCGACCTCGGCTTCGACGTGATCAAGATCGACGGCCGGATGCTCGTCGACGTGCCATCGGACCCGATCGCGGTGCGGCTGCTGGAGGCCGCGCTCGCGGTCGCCGCCGCCTGCGGCACCGATGTCGTCGCCGAGGGCGTGGACTCCGAGGCGCAGTTGCAGTTCCTGATCTCGCGCGGAGTCAGGCGCGCCCAGGGCACGCACCTCTGCGAGGCGCTGACCCCGTCACGGCTGACGCCGTTGCTGCGCCGCCAGCTGATCACCGAGCCGCTGCCGGATCGCGCCGAGCGCGCGAACAGCCGCCCGCGATAGCGCCGGGCCCGCGGGGCGCTCGTGCTAGCCTGCTGCGTCGCATGGCGGTCCCCAAGCAGAAGCAGTCTCACGCTCGCACGACCCAGCGACGCTCCCAGCACAAGATCCCGGCGCCGACCCACAACGCCTGTCCCACGTGCCACAGCCCCCGCCTCCCGCATCGTGTCTGCCCCGTGTGCGGCAGCTACCGGGGGCGCGAGGTGCTCGCCCAGGCCGGCCAGCCGTAGGGTTCGCGACGAAGCAAGTGGTGGGATCGGATGGTTGTCTCGTGGATGCCAGACGCCGCACGCGAGCGGAGTCATAGCGGCGCTACGGCGAGCGAGCGGGTGGCGACTGGCGCCGCGAGACGGCCATACGAGACCGTCAATTGCTTCGTCGCGGACCCCTAGCCGGTCACCGTGATGGTGACGATCGCCGTTGACGCCGGCGGGGCGGACCTGGGAGCGGCCGAGGTGGCGGCCGGGGCGCAGCTCGCCGCGCGCGCCGGAACGCGCGTGCTGCTGTTCGGGCCTGCGCGGGAGATCGGGCCGGTGTGCGACGGCGTGGAGGTGGTCGATGCGCCGGTCTCGATCGCCAAGGCGGCCGATCCCGCGCACGCGGTCCGCGCGACTCCGGAGGCGTCGATCGTCCAGGCGGCCCGCGCGGTCGCCGAGGGGCGCGCCGACGCGCTCGTATCAGGCGGCTCGACGGGCTCAGCGCTCGCGGCGGGACTGTTCAACATGCGCCGTGACCGCGGGATCTACCGGCCGGCGCTGGCCCTGCCCGTGCCCGTGCCGGGCGGGACGCCCGTGCTGATGCTCGACGTCGGCGCCAACGTCAGCTGCCGGCCCGAGCACCTGGTTCAATTCGCGCACATGGGCTCCGCGTTCTCGCGGGCCGTGCTCGGGCTCCCGGCGCCGCGGGTGGCGCTGTTATCCAACGGCGAGGAGGCGGTCAAGGGCACGCCGGAGCTGATCGAGGTCCACGAACAGCTGACCGGGACGGGCGGGGCCGGGCTGAACTTCATCGGCAACATCGAGGGCACGCGCCTGTTCTACGACGTGGCCGACGTCGTCGTGATGGACGGCTTCACCGGCAACATCGCGCTGAAGCTGATCGAGGGCGTCTCGGGACGGACGCTGCGCGCGCTCCGCGACGCCGCGCTGCGGACGCCGCGGGGGCGGCTCGGAGGCTGGCTGCTGGCCCCGACGATCCGCGGAGTGCGCGACCAGATCGACCCCGAGGGCCCCGGGGGCGCCTACATGCTCGGGCTGCGACAAGTCGGCGTTGTCGCCCACGGCCGCTTCACGCGACGCGGGTTCGCGCGTGCGATCGAGGTCGCGGCTCGCGGGGTGCAGCACGACGTGGTCGGCACCACGCGGGAGGCGTTGGCCGCGGCAGGGGCGCTGCGCAGCGCCGCCCACGCCGGGGTGTCCGGCCCGACAGCTACGGTGTGATGCGATGACACGAGAGCAGGTGTTCTCCCTGATCGCCGAGCATCTCGCCGATGAGCTCGAGCTCGACGCCGACGGGATCACCGAGCAGACCCGCTTCAGGCAGGACCTGGGCGCCGACTCGCTCGATCTCTACACCCTCGTGCAGGAGCTCGAGGACGCCTATGGAGTGCGGGTCTCCGACGAGGAGGCCGCCCGGATCCTGACGGTCGGTCAGGCGGTCGACTTCGTGCTCGCCACCGGGATCCCGCCGGCGACCGCGAGTGCAGGCGCCGACCCTGAGGGCCCACGACCGAACAATTGACGGTCTCGTGCAATCGTCTCGCGGCGCCAGCCGCCACCCGCTCGCTCGCACTAGTGCTGCTATTGCTGCGCTCGCGTGCGTCGTCTGGCATCCACGAGCCAACCGCCCGATCCCATCACTTGTTTCGCCGCGAGCCCTGAGTGACTCCGGTGCGCGAACCGCGGGGGCGACGCCAGGCCGCCGCCCGCGCCGGCTCGGACGACGAGCTGACGCTGGCGCGCATGCTCGAGCAGCTCGAGCCAGACCTGCTGCGCTGCGTCTTTACGCATTCCTCCTGGACGGACAAGCGCTCGGATTCCTACGAGCGGCTCGCGTTCCTCGGCGACAGCGTGCTTGGGCTGGCGGTCACCACGCACCTGTTCCCGCGCTTGGACCGCGACCGGTTCGGGCCGGGTCGGCTGACCAAGATCAGGGCGCAGGCCGTTTCGGGACGCTCCTGCCGGGTCGTGGCCGAGCGGATCGGCGTGCCCGAGCGGCTGATGGCAGCCGCCCCAGCTGCGGCGCCGGCGACCGTGCGGGCGCTGATCGGCACCGAGCGGGTGCTCGCATCGGTGATCGAGGCGGTGATCGGAGCCTGCTTTCTGAGCTTTGGTTACGAGCCGACCGCGGATGCGGTCGTGGCGGCATTCGAGCTCGAGATCGAGGCGGCGCTCGAGCACTCGGTCGACTACAAGTCCGCGCTGCAGGAGCGCCTCGCGCGCCGGGGCGAGTTGGTCAGCTATGCGGTGGTGGCCGAGCACGGGCCCCCGCACGACCGGACGTTCACGGTCAGCGCCACGGCCGGCGGGCTCCAGATCGGAGCCGGCACGGGCCGCAGCAAGAAGGACGCCGAGCAGGAGGCCGCACAGGCGGCGCTGCAGGCGATGGCTCGATGAGGCCTGCGCGATGTATCTGAAATCGGTCACCGTCAAGGGCTTCAAATCGTTCCCGGACCGCACCCGCCTGGAGTTCGGTCCCGGCGTCAGCGTGATCGTCGGACCCAACGGCTCGGGCAAGTCCAACGTCACCGACGCGGTCCTGTGGGCGCTTGGCGAGCAGTCGCCGGTGGCCGTGCGGGGGCAGTCGATGCAGGATGTGATCTTCGGCGGGGCGCCGGGGCGCCAGGCCGCCGGCCACGCCGAGGTCGAGTTGGTGCTCGACGATCCCGACGGTCGCCTCGGGCTCGAGGTTACCGAGATCTCGGTCCAGCGCCGGCTGGACCGCTCGGGCGAGGGCGAGTACCGGCTCTGCGGCGCGCGCTGCCGGCTGATCGATGTCGCCGAGCTGCTGTCCGACACGGGCCTCGGGCGCGAGATGCACTCGGTCATCTCCCAGGGCCGCGTCGAGGCGCTGGTCACCTCCAAGCCTCGCGAGCGGCGGCTGCTGATCGAGGAGGCGGCCGGCCTGGGCAAGCACCGCAAGCGCCGGCGGCGCGCGCAGCTGAAACTGGCGCGCACGCAGGACAACCTCGACCGGGCGCTGGACGTAGAGCGCGAGGCGCGCTCTCGCTTGAGACCGCTCAAGCGCCAGGCGGAGGCGGCCGAGCTGCACGCCCGGCTCGAGCGCCAGTCGCTCGAGATCCGCTGGCAGCTGGCTCGAGACGAGCTCCGCGCCCGCCGCAGTGCGACCGCCGCCGCCGAGCGGGCCGCGGCGCAGGGGCGCGAGCGCCGCCGCTGCATCCAGGATCAGCTGGAGCAGGTCGCGCAGCGGCGCGAGGCGGCCGAGGAGGCGCTGGCGGCTCGCAGCGCCCAGCGCGAGGAGCTGTCGCGCCGCGCCTACACGGCGCGCGGCGCCGCCGAACGGATCGGGTATCGGCTTGAGTCGGCGCGCTCGGCCGCGCGCTCCGTCGACGGGCGCCTGGAGCGCTGCGTGGCGCTGGTCTCCGCGCTGCAGGCGGAGGCCGACGCTGACGACGGCGATCCGGAGGCGTCCGAGCGGATCGCGGGGCTGGAGCGCTCGCTGGCGGGGCTGGAGCGAGACCGCCGAGAGGCGCTCGGAGACGAGCTGCGCGGGCTCGAGCGCCAGTTCGCCGCCGCCGCCGAGCGGGTCGCCGCGTGCGAGCGCGCGCATGACGAGGCGCTGACTGCCCGCCAGGAGGGCGAGCGAGCGGCGGAGGCCGCGCGGGCGGGGATGCGAGAGCTCGAGCGCGCCGTCGAGGCCGCGCGCCGTGAGGCTGCCCGTGTCGGCGGCGAGCTGGCCGCCTGTAACCAGTTCCTGCGCGCCAACGCGGGGACGACCGGCGGGGTCGCCGCGCTGGCCGACGAGCTGACCGTCGACACCGGCTTCGAGCTGGCGGTCGCGGCGGCGCTCGACGGGCGCCTGCGCGCGGCGGTGGTGGCGGACCTGGCGGGCGGGTCTGCGTTGCTGGACCGAGCGGGAGCCGACGGCGGCCGGACGCTGGTGGTGGGTGCGGGGGCCGGTCCGGAAGTGGGTGCCGGTCCGGGCGTGGGCCCCGGCGCGGACGCGGGTGCCGGCCCTGGCGCGGGTGCGGCCGCGGACGCCGGCGCTGCCGACGACCACCATGCCCCGCGATCGGGGCCGCCCGCTCGCGACGCAGTCTGGCTGCCCGATCACGTCCGCGGCCGGGGCCCGGCGGTCGTGCTGGCGCGGGCGCTGCTGCGCGACGCATGGCTGGTGGCGGATCTCGGGGCCCTGTCGAGCGAGTTCGGCGGCCTGGCCGTGACCGCTGGCGGCCGGGTATGGGCCGCGGCCGCGCGTGAGCTGCGCCAGGCGCCCGCGATCGGCGAGGAGCGCGTGCTGGCGCAGCGAAACCGGCGCGATGCGCTGGTGGCGGAGTCCGAGCGGGCAGTGCGGGCCGAGCTCGATGGGCACGACGCGGTCGCGGCGGCGAGCGCGCTGGTCTCTGGGGCCGACGTCGCCGCCGATGGCGTCACGGCAGCGCACCGCACCGCGGTGCGCGCGCTCGACGAGGCGCGCGAGGAGGTCGTGCGGATCGAGGGGCAGATGCAACGCCGACGTGCCGCCCCCGACGATGGGCCTGACGCCGGCGCTCGCGCCCAGCTGAGCGCCGAGCTGACGGCCGAGCGGCGGATGCTCGAACGCTCCCAGCGCGAGCGGCGCCAGCGCCTCGAGCGGCTCGCACAGCTGCGTGAAGCGGTCGCGCGCGACCGGCTGCTGGTGCCCGCACTGGCGGTCGTGATCGAGGCGCTCCAGGACGCGGGTGGCGCGATCGCGCAGGCCCGCGAGCGCTTCGACGCAGAACTCGCATCCGACCGCGAGGCGGGCGAGAGCGTCGCCGGCGAACTGCGGGCGTGCGCCCGCGAGGAGGCGGAGTGCCAGGCGCGTCTGGGAGGCGAGAACGAGGCGCTGATGGCGGCGGAGGTGGCGCTGGCCCGCGCGCGCGATCAGGGCGGCGAGACCGAGGCCGAGCTGAGTCGGATCGCGCGGCGCCTCGGGCTCGACGCCGAGCCTGCCCAGGAGGAGCTCGCCGCCGAGGAGCGTGAGACGCTGCGTGCGCGGCTGGACCGGATCGCGACCCGCCGCGAGCAGCTCGGCCCGGTCAACCCGCTGGCCCAGGAGGAGTACGCGGAGGCCGTCGCGCACGTCGAGGAGCTCGAGCATCAACGTGGTGACCTGGAAACGGCGCTGCGCGAGCTGCAGAATCTGATCCGCGACACCGACCGCCAGATCCGCACGACCTTCGAGGGCACCTTCGCGGCCACCGCGGCCGCCTTCGAGGAGCTGGTGGAGCAGCTGTTCCCGGGTGGCAGCGGCCGGCTCACGCTGGTCGCCGAGACCGACGGGCAGGCACGTCCGGTGCGCGTGATCGGCGGCGAGCAGGCACCCGAGGGCAGCGGCGAGACCGGTGACGACGACGAGGCGGTCGACGAGGCCGACAGCGCTGAGGAGCGGCTCGGGGTCGAGATCGAGATCACGCCGGCCGGCAAGGCGTGCAAGCGCCTGTCGCTGCTGTCCGGGGGCGAGAAGGCGATGACCGCGCTGGCGTTCCTGTTCGCCGTGTTCCTCGCCCGCCCGTGCCCGTTCTACATCCTCGACGAAGTTGAGGCGGCGCTTGACGACCTCAACATCGACCGCTTCTTGGGTCTTCTGCGCCAGTACTCGTCGCGCGCGCAGTTCATCGTCGTCACCCACCAGAAGCGCACGATGGAGGCGGCCGACTCGCTGTACGGCGTGTCAATGGGGTCCGACGGGATCTCGCAGGTGATCTCGCGCCGGCTGCCGGCGGTCGAGGCCGCCGCGTAGCCGATGGCGCGCGACTGGACCGACCTGTTCATCGTGCCGGGCGACGCGGGCGACGCGGGCGCAACCGGTGCCGATGGGGGTGCCAATGCGGCGGACGCGCCGGGGGCCGGCGGCCGCGGGTCCGGACGCCTGCGGCGTCTGCGAGAGAGCCTGCGCAAGACCCGCCAAGCGCTTCAGGCC
>JBOGYE010000016.1:0-5680 GCA_050696635.1 Solirubrobacteraceae bacterium
GACCTCCGCTGCCCGCCCGTGCTCGAGCTCTCCGGCGACCGGACGGGGCGAGCATGATCGCGCTCGATCACGTTCACGACGTGGCGCCGGCGCAGGCACTCCGTTGCCGCTGCCCGCGGCCGTGCGAGATCGTGATCGATGACGAGTGCCGCTGCCTGAAGTGCGGACGGCGCCCGGCGGTCCGGCTGCACGCCGCCCCCGGCGACGTCGCGACTGGCCAGCCTGGGCTGCGTGACCGCGAGCGTCTCCCGTGAGCACGGTCGCCGCGCCAGCCCCGAGGGGCCCGCGTGGTGCCCGCGTGGGCGACGTCGTGGTCGCGGAGCGCAGCCGCTGGCTCGTCGTGGCGCTCGACCCGCAGCGCCGCGAGGCGGTCTGCCAGCTGCTCGGCGGCGCTCGCGTCCTCCGGCGCTTCCGGGCCCGGAGGATCCAAAGGGTGGAACGCGCCCAATGACCAACTCGGCGCCATCGCCGGCTGGCGCGCCGCTGGCACGCGAGCTGCTCCGGGAGCTCCAGCACGACCAGCAGGCGCTCGACGACCTCGCCCGGCTGTTCGGCGCCCGCGAGCCGGGGCGCTCCGCCAAGCTGCTCGACGTCGCTGAGACGGCCGACCTGCTGGGGTTGCATCCCGACACGCTGGCGCGGTTTGCGCGTCGCGGTCGGATCTGGGCAAAGAGGGTCGGGCGGGAGTGGCGGTTTGACCCCGAGCGCCTCGAGATCGTCCCGGTCGACGGCGGACCGCCCGCTGCTTCGCGGGTAGCGCCAGTGCCGAGACGGCCGGCGCGGGCCGAGTTTCGGGCGGTCGAGGCGCTCCGCAAGCTCGGGTAAATGTCCGCGCTTGACATACAGCATGGGTCGGCTTACGGTGGTCGCGTGGTTCGGACACCAGGCCACCTCACCCCCCGCGGCCGCGAGTGGCACGCTCGCCTCCAGGCAGCGCAGGCGGCCGTCGAGCGGGCCGAGCGAGCCCGCGACGAGCTGGCGCGCGAGGCGCTCGAGCACGGGCTAGGCGTCCGCGGCGCTGCCCTGGCGCTGGGCGTCGATAAGGGCACGATCATGCGCCGCTACAGACAGAGGCGCGCGTGAGCGTCAAGCGCGAGCCGCGACGCGGCACCTGGGTCGCGCACTGGCGCGAGGGCGACGGCCGGCAGCGCTCCCGCAGCTTCACGCTCAAGCGCGACGCCGAGGCGTTCGAGCGCGACGTCAAGCGCAGACGCCAGCTCGGACCGCTCGCGCTCAGCCAGCTCACCGGCCGGCCCCCAACGCTCGGCGAGTGGATGGCCGAGCGCTGGGTGCCCGAGCACGCCGCCGGGCTTGAGCAGTCCACCCGCACGCGCTACGTGGAGGTCTACCGCCTGCACATCGGCCCGTGGCTTGACGCGGTGGCGCTCAATGAGCTGGGCGTCGCGCGCCTGCGCGGCTGGCAGGCCGATCGGCTGCGCGCCGGGGTCGGCGCCGGCACGATCATGAAGGCGCGGACTCTGCTCTCAAGCGTGCTGCGTCACGCCGCCGAGTCAGAGGTGATCGCCGGCAACCCGATGACGCTCGTCCGCGCTCCGCGCCCGCCGCAGCGTGACGCTGTTGTGCCGCTCGCGCCGGCGACCGTCGAGGCGATCCGCGCCGCGATCGCCGCACCAGGCAAGGTCGCGGTGCCCGCCGGCAGCCGCAGCGGCCGGCCACGCCGCGCATATGAGCGTGAGGGCCACCGCGGCCCGCAGGCCGGGATACGCGACGCTGCGCTGGTGGCCGTCCTTGCCTACGCCGGGCTTCGCCCCGGCGAGGCTCGCGGGCTGCGCTGGGGCGATGTGAGAGAGCGCACGATCCTCGTTCAGCGCGCCGCTGACCTCGATGGCACGGCGAAGCAGACGAAGAACCGCGCGTCACGGTCGGTGCGGCTGCTCGCGCCCCTGGCGCAGGATCTCAAAGCCTGGCGGCTGGCATCGGGCCGGCCCGCCGACAGCGCGCCCGTGTTCGGGCGCGACGACGGCGAGATGTGGACGAAGGAGGACTGGGGCAACTGGCGATCGCGCCAGTGGGCCGACGCCTCCCGCGCCGCCGGCCTGCAGGCGACCCCGCGCCCGTATGACCTGCGCCACAGCTTCGCCAGCTTGCTGCTGGCGGAGGGTCGCGCGATCCACTACGTGGCCGCGCAGCTGGGCCATTCGCCCGCGTTGACGCTCTCGACCTACGGGCACCTGTTCGCCGAGTACGAGGACGCCGAGCGGATTGACGCCGAGGCCGAGATCGCCGCCGCCCGCGCCGCCGGTCGCACGCCCGTCGCGACGCTGGCCGGGTAAGCGCGGACGGTTCGGCCCGCCGGATTGGGCCGGTAAGGCGGCAACGCCAGGGTGGCGGGCAGGCTCGTCCTGCAGGCGCGCTGGCCCCTCTCACGCCGTCCGATGTGCGTCAGGAGTGCGTCGACAAGGACCTGCGGCCCGCGACGCCGCTTCTCCTAGATAGCAAAAACCCCGCCTGAGCGGGGCTTTTGTGAAGTGGACGATGCTGGGCTCGAACCAGCGACCTCCGCCTTGTCGAGGCGGCGCTCTCCCAGCTGAGCTAATCGTCCGGGGACCGTAAATGTAGCGCCCGGGCGCGTTACACTCGGCCGTGATGCGACGCGCTGCGCTCGTCCTCGTGGCCGGGATCGTGGGCCTGGCGCCCGGATCGGCGCTGGCCGCCTTCTCGATCGGGCCGACGTCGATCATACGGGTCGGAGTCAGCCCGCGAACCGGGACGGCGCACACTCGCTTTAGGTTCACCCTCCGCCTACCGGCGGCGACCGGCGGCCGGCCCGGGTGGAGGAACACCGACACGCTGTCGGTCGTTGGTCCGCGCCGCACCGGCTGCGACTCCGCAGGCTTCGCTTCGCTGCCGGCGGCGCAGGCCGGCGCGACCGTCAGCGTCATGCTGCGGCCGAGCGCGCGGACGCCGCGCTGGTGCAGGGGGACCTTCCACGGGGAAGTGATCGAGACCATGCGCACGATCTGCTCGCCCCCGCCGACACAGATCATGTGCCCGATGATCGAGGTCGCCCCGCGGGTGATCGCGCGCTTCAGCTTCCGCGTCACGCGCACCGCATAGCATCAGCTCGCGATGGACTACGAGCTGCCCGACGGGACCACCCTGACCCTGCCCGAAGCCGCCAGCGGCGCCGATGCCGCAGCCGCGATCGGCGCCGGCCTGGCACGGGCGGCGCTGGCGATCAAGGTCGACGGTGAGGTGCGTGATCTCGCGCGGCTGCTCGGCGCGCCAACCGGGGTCGGCGACGGCGCCAGGCCGCGCCTGGAGATCCTGACGGAGCGCAGCGGGGCGGAGGCGCTCGCGCTCGTTCGCCACGACGCCGCGCACGTGCTCGCGGCTGCGGTACTCGACCTGTACCCCGGGGTGAAGATCTCGATCGGTCCGGCGATCGAGAACGGCTTCTACTACGACTTCGAGTTCCCGGAGGGCGTGGTCGTCAACGACGGCGCCTTCGCGGAGATCGAGGCCGCGATGAAGGTCCACATCGACGCCGACGAACCGTTCACTCGCGAGGACGTGACAGTCGCGGAGGCGCTCGAGCGCTTCCGGACCGAGGACCAGCGCTACAAGGTCGAGCTGATCGAGGATCTCGTCGCCAACGAAGGCGCGAGCACCGTGTCGCTGTACACCAACGGTCCCTTCACGGACCTCTGTCGCGGGCCGCATGCGCCCTCGACCAAGCGGATCAAGGCCTTCAAGCTGCAGTCGGTCGCCGGCTCCTACTGGCGAGGGGACGCCAGCCGACAGATGCTCACGCGCGTGTATGGGACCGCATTCTTCTCGGCCAAGGAGCTGGAGGACCACCTCGAGCTACTCGAGCGCGCCCGCGCGAACGACCATCGCCGGCTTGGCCCCCAGCTCGGGCTGTTCCAGTTCTCGGAGGTTGCGCCGGGGGCGGCGTTCTGGTTGCCGGGCGGCACCGAGGTGTTCAACGAACTGGTCGCGCTCAGCCGCGAGATGGGCCGCAAGCGCGGCTACGAGGAGGTTAAGACGCCGCAGATCTACGACATCTCCCTGTGGAAGACCTCGGGGCACTGGGAGAAGTACCGCGAGCACATGTTCATCACCGAATATGAGGACCGGCAGATGTCGGTCAAGCCGATGAACTGTCCCGGGCACTGCCAGCTCTACGCGATGACCCGCCACTCCTATCGGGACCTCCCGGCACGCTACTGGGAGCCCGGGCTCCTGCACCGCCGGGAGCCCAGCGGCACGCTGCACGGCCTCCTGCGCGTGCGCCACTTCGCTCAGGACGACAGCCACATCTTCTGCGCCGAAGATCAGGTGCAGGACGAGGTGGCGGGCGTGCTGGACTTCGCGTTTGCGACCTACCGGATCTTCGGGATCGACGTGCGGGTGGAGCTGTCCACCCGCCCGGAGCAGCGGATCGGATCCGACGGGCTGTGGGATCGCGCCGAGGCCGCGCTGACGACGGCGCTCGACGGCCAGGGCTTCGAGTACACGGTCAATGAGGGCGACGGCGCCTTCTACGGGCCGAAGATCGATCTCCATATGACCGACTCGCTCGGGCGCTCGTGGCAGATCGGAACCTGCCAGCTCGACTACAACGCCGCCGAGCGCTTCGACCTCGCCTACACGGGGCCCGATAACGCGGAGCACCGCCCGGTGGTCATCCACCGCGCGCTGATGGGCTCCTACGAGCGCTTCATCGGCATCCTGCTGGAGCACTTCGCCGGTGAGCTGCCCGTCTGGCTGGCGCCGGTCCAGGCGATCGTCCTGCCGATCGCCGATCGCCACGTCGAGTACGCGCGCGGCGTGGCCGCGCGGCTGACCGAGTCCGGGGCACGTGCAGAGTGCGACGCGCGCAGCGAGTCGGTCGCGCGCAAGATCCGCGACGGGGAGCTGCGGAAGATCCCTTACATGCTGGTCGTCGGCGACCGAGAGGCGCAGCACGACGAGATCAGCGTCCGCGAGCACCGGGCCGGCGATGTCGGCCCGAGCGGTGTGCAGGAGTTCGCGGCGCGACTGCGGGAGCAGATCAAAGGCCGCTCGATGCGCTGAGTCCGCCGCTATACTTGGCACTGTTGATCCAACTTCATTCCACACCGCGCGGCTCCGCTTGAACAAAGCCGCCGTCGCACGCAGCTAGTGCCGGTCCCCCGAAGGTTTGACCGGCGCCCGCCGGACCGGGATCTGACACGAACCAACGATCGCATTCGCGTGCCCGAGGTGCGGCTCGTGGGTGAGGACGGCAAGCAGATCGGCGTCGTCAAGACAGCCGAGGCGCTCTCCTATGCGCAGGAGCGCGACCTGGACCTGGTCGAGGTCGCCCCCGATGCACGGCCGCCCGTCTGCCGTGTGCTCGACTACTCCAAGTACAAGTACGAGCAAGCCCAGAAGCTGAAGGCCGCTCGCAAGCATCAGCAGCAGATCACGATCCGCGAGATCAAGTTCCGGCCCAAGATCGCGCAGAACGACTACGACACCAAGAAGGGCCACGTCCGCCGCTTCCTGCTCGGCAAGGACCGCGTCAAGGTGACGATCATGTTCCGCGGGCGCGAGGTCACCCACCCCGAGCGCGGCACCGCGCTGCTGGACCGCCTGGCCGGAGAGCTGTCCGACGTCGCCGTGGTCGAGCAGACGCCGCTCCAGGACGGGCGCAACATGACGATGATGCTGGCGCCGTCGAAGGCCGTGCTGG
>JBOGYE010000017.1:0-3237 GCA_050696635.1 Solirubrobacteraceae bacterium
CCACCAGTACGACTTGGTTCGCCGCCACCCGCCAGACACGCCCAGCCACTCGCCAGCTCCGCCAGATAATTGCCTGACGCGTCCTGATTCCACAGCTACTTAGCTCGTATGCTAAATTGCGCAGCACGATGACACTCGCGAACGCGTACCGAGCCCTGGGCGATCCCACCCGCCGCGAGATCCTGCGACTGCTGCGCGACGGTGATCTGCCCGCGGGGGAGCTGGCGGGCCGGTTTGAGATCTCCTGGCCGTCGGTGTCGCGGCATCTGAGGGTGCTCGAGACCGCCGGCCTGGTCGCCTCGGCCCGACGTGGCGGCAACATCATCTACTCGCTGAGGACGTCGGTGCTCGAGGACATCGCCACCGAGGTCGCCGACATGGCGCAGATCGGACGACCGTCGAGGACCCGCCACGGCGCTTCGGCGAGGCCGGCCCCGCGCCCCCGGCGGGCATGAGCTCGGCGATCGGAGAGCTGACCGCGCTGTACCGGCGCCTCGGGCCGGGGGCCAGGCGCGGGCTGTGGGCGCTGCTGGCGGTCGAACTGGTGGCGATCGCCGCCGCCGAGCGTGACATCCAGCGCCGCCCCGCGGGCCGCATTCGCGGCCCCAAGCTGCTGTGGCGCCTGGTCGCCACCCAGAACCTGGTCGGGCCGGCGGTCTACCGCTACCTCGGGCGCCGATGACCAGCACCGTGATCGCAGATCTGATCGTGCTGGCACTCGTGTCGGCGGCCGCGTTCTCGACCGGCTGGGTGCTGCGCGACGCCCAGGCCCGCGGCCTGCCGCGTCTCAAGGCGCTGACCTGGGCGGCGCTGAAGCTTTGGGGAGTTAAGAAGCCTATGCGTTCCTAACTCCCCAAACCCCCCGGGCGCCGAGGCGCTCAGCGACGGTCGCGCCCGTCAGTTGCCCGCCGCGCGGACGATCAGCGCCAGCCCTGCCTCGACCAGCAACTGACCGACGCGCTGCTGCAGGCGGGGGCCCCGGCCGACGCGATAGCCCGCGCGCGGCACGCGGACGGCGTCCGTGCGGCGGCGCTGGGCAGCGGCGCCCTGGCGCCGGAGGTCCGCGCGGCGGACGTCGGCCAGGGTGCGGAGCGTACCGAAGGTCATCGCTTCGGCTCCTGCCCCGACGGCGGCGCGATCGGGTGCCCGAAGATCAGCAGCTCGACGGGCAGCGACCCGGGCGGACGGGCCGACGGGTCGGTCAGCCTGTCTCGGTACAGCGGCACCAGCATCTCGGTCAGCTGCTGCTCGAGCGCCTTGAGCTCGTCGGGCGTGACCCACATCAGGTGCTTGCTGCTGTGGGCGGCCTCGCGCCACTCGCGGGGGTAGCTGCCCTGCGTCTCGAGCCACCCGCGCATGCGGTCCATCTCCCGGTTGTGGAACAGCCGCGACAGTGCGCCGGCGGCAAGCTCGGTCTCGGCATCGTCGTGCACGCTGGAGAAGCGCATCCCGAACGTGGTCATCCGCCACGGCCGGGCCCGTCCGCGGCCGCCGCCGGCCTCCTCCACGAAGCCGTACTTGGCCAGCTGGCGCAGGTGAAATGAGCAGGTGGTCGGCGACTCGCCGATCCGCTCGCCGGCCTCGGTGGCGGTCATCGGCCCCTGGAGTTGCAGCGTCTCGAGCAGTTCGACGCGCACGGGATGGGTCAGCGCCCGCAACGTCCGAGCATCCGAGACCTCGCGCAGCTCGCCGACCGGATCGCCGCTCGAGTGTTGTTGTTGTTGTTCGGAAGACATATGTCGAGAGTATTCTCTCGATAGATAGCTGTCAAGACAATATTCTCAAGACTTATGTCTCGACGATCCGGGGCTGGCGTCCGGCGATCGTCTAACGTGGCACCGATGCCCGCCGGCTACCAAGTCGTGGTGCCCGATCAGCTCGAGTGGACCACGCGTCCGCACGAGCCCGGCGAGCCGGCCCGTCACGTCGCCGAGCTGTCGGAGCACGCAGGCACGGTCCACACCCGCGCCAATCTGTGGCGCTACGAGCCCGGTGCGCGGGGGCGCAGGCACGTGCACGCCGAACAGGAGGAGACGTTCTTCGTCGCCGCCGGCACCCTCACGATGTACCTGGGCGAGCCGCCCGAGCGCCACGACGTGCCGGTCGGCGGCCTGGTGCACGTCGCGCCCGGCACGCCGCTGCAGAGCGTCAACCACGGGGATGTCGAGCTGCTCGTGCTCGCCTACGGCTCGCCTCCGGACCACGGTGCCGAGGTGCTCGAGTCGGCGGTCTGACGGGAGCGGGGCAGATCCTGCGTCCTGTCGAGCATCGCGCCGAGATCCTCAGCCACGACCGATTGCTTCGAGTTCGCCGCGTACCCGCTCGGCGATCAACTCCCCCGCGATGCTCAGCGCCTCGGTGCTGCGCGTGGCGCGTGCAAGCACGAACGCCCCCTCCAGCGCACAGATCATCGCGATCACCAGCCCGCGTGCCGAGGTCCCGTCCAGTCCGGTGGCGGTAAAGCGCGGCAGGGCGGCCGCGATCCAGCTCTCGAACACTTCAGCGCACGCCTCGCGCACGACCGTGTGTGACCGCGGTCACGACCACTTCGACGGACCGGACGGGGGCCGCATGTACGAGAACCGCTTCGTGATCTGGGGGCGGATGTCGTGGGGGCGGCTGAGGGAGTCTGCCTGAGCCCTGCGCCGGCCCGGCGCGGCCGGGGGTCAGAAGTAGTGGCGGCGTCCTCCGACCGCGTGGCCAAGCGTACCGGCGAGAATGAGGACTGCGCCGACGACGACGACGATGATGCCGATCGTCCAGATGATCGCCACTTTGGCGATGAATCCGATGATCAGCAGGATGATTCCCAATACGATCACGGTCTGCCTACCTCTCCTCGTTGGTCCCTCGGCAGCGATGTCGGCGCGCCTACAGCCTCGTCATGCTCGATAACGCTCGCCGACCGTTTGTTCGGTGTCGTTCACGATTCCCAGGCCAGCCCCAGCGTAAACGTGAGTCGCCGCGGGAGACGATCTGGCCCGCTGCACCGACAGGCTCTGGATGTCCGGATTCGCTGGCCGCGGCCCGCGGCGATTGACCGCTACCAATGCACGCCGCGGGTCGCCTGCCCAAACGCGCGCTGCTCGGCCTCGGTGCGCCGGTCCTGGGGCTCGCCGCCCTCGGGAAACAGCTGGTAGGCGCGGTTGACGAGCAGGTCCTGGGCGCCCGGCGCGATCGCGTAGGTGAGCTGGCCGAGGTTGCCCAAGGCGGTTGCGATCTTCTTGGGGCGCTTGC
>JBOGYE010000018.1:0-29950 GCA_050696635.1 Solirubrobacteraceae bacterium
GTGGGCGGCTGCGTTGACGCGCTCGCCGGCGTCTGGGGGGCCTGCTGGCTGGTGGTGTCCGCCGCGGTGGTGTTTGCGGGCCGCAGCGCGTGATGCGTGGCGGTCGAGCTCTGGGAATGCGAGCGCCGCCCGACGCTTCTGGCGCCGTGTGTCCGTCTGTCGGCGCGGGTCGATCGAACCTTCGCGGCGTGATCGGCGCGTGCCCGAGCCCCGTCAACGCCCGCGGCGGTCGCATGCAGCCGCGCCAGCGAGTCGCGCAGGTCGAAGATTGACGAGAGCGGTCGGCCGACATTTCGGCCGGGCGCCCGAACGGGCGCTCTGCTCGGTAGCACCACGACGAGCAGGACCGCCGCGGCGAGCACCGCCACCGAGGCTGAGAGCGCGATCGAGAGGCCGCGCCGGGCGCGAAGTCGTATGCCGATGCGGGACCGCTCCGGCCGTCGGTGCGCGGGTGTCGCGTCCGACAGCGCGAGCGCCGCGCTGCCCGCAGGCCGATCGGCGTGCTCGGCGCCTTCGTGCAGCCGACGAGCCATGTCGGTCGCGCTCTGGCTCGCGAGCCGCTCGAAGTAGGCGTCGGTCTCTGACTGCTGCTGCGCCGACTCGGTTGCTGTCGGTGGCGCGGCGTGCGGGCGAACCTGACGCAGCTGCTCTGCGAAGAACGGGTCGTCGGGCGCCTCAGGCTCGATCGAAGGCGCCGCCGGGGCCGGTGGTACGAGGTTGCCATGCGAGAACGTGTAGTTCTCGTCCTCGTCGGCGAATATGGTGCTCGCGATCTGCTCGCGACGACGGCTGTCGAGGTCGTCCCCGCGGTGCAGATTGACTACATTGGTTTCGTGATGGTCGTTGTCGTCCATCGCTTCCTACACAGTCGCCTATGCGATAGGATCCCACAGTAGCATGCTAAGTACGCTTATCCCGCTGCTCTCCAGTTTGGTCGCGCCAGCTCGCGCGACGGCTACCCATGCCTGAGGACGAGTATCTCACCCCGGCGCAGGTCGCCGAAGAGCTGCAAGTCACCGACGTCACCGTGCGGCGCTGGATCGCCGGCGGCGAGCTACGCGCGCGCAAGGCCGGCCCGCGCCGCTGGATGATCCGCCGCTCAGACATCGAACAGTTCATGGCCGCCGGCGCCGGCGCCACAGGCGCGGCCGTCGAGATCTCCGAGGACCCTGGGTTCGACACGCACCTGATCGGTCCCGATGACCGCTAAGCGCGCACGCGAGCAGCTCGCGCTGGCCGAAGGCCGCTGGCGCGCCGCGATCGGCGAACACGCACAACCCCCGCCCGACGCCGGCTTCGCCAAGCGGCTGCGCGCGCTCGCTGACGCAGCCGCACAGGAGCAGACCGCCTACCGCTACGCCGACGAGCAGGGGTTCGGCTGGCGCTCAGGACCGGCGTGGCTGCCCCCCCAGGAACTGCGCCCCGCGGCGTGGCGCGCATCGCTCGCCTCCGAGGACGCATGGGCTCGGTTCGATGACGCCGTTCAAGCTCTCAGCCGCGCGCGGACGGGGGTGAGCGTCCTCGCGATCGCCCAAGCCTTTGGTCAGCTCTCCGCTGCCGCATGGGATCTCGCCGAGGCGATCGAGCAGGGCCAGCGCCAGCAGCGGGCTCGTCTCGGTTGACGCGGCAGCTGGGCTGCGGGCGGCTCCTCGCCCGGCAACGAGCGTGGCGCAAATGTCTACGAGTGCTCCGTCGCCGATGCGATCACCGGCTTCGTGGCCTGCCGAATGACCGAAGCGATCGCCCGCGAGACCGGCTGTCCGCGCCAAGCAGGGCGGCTCGGGATGAGGCACGAGATGCTCGTCGTAAGCTCATAGCGGGTCTGGGGCGGCTGTGGGTGGGCTACCGGTTGCGGCGTGCCTGGCGCTGGTGGCTGCGGCGCGCACCTGGCTGGTCCTGCCGGTGCCGTCCGTGGGATCGTTTCGGCGGTGGCGGCCGGTTCGCATCGCTTGGGCTGTGGCGCGCAGCGGAGGCAGCTCGCGTGTGAGGCGGCGCTCTCGGTGGCCAGCGAGCTCGGGGTTGCCGCGGCGCGACCGGTGATCGTGCAGGACTGGAACAACACGATCGTCCGGCTCGGTCACACGGGGCTGGTGGCGAAGGTCGGAACGAGCCACTTTCGCGACGCCGTCTTGGAGTCACTGGAGCGTGAGCTGGCGGTCAGCGCTTATCTCGCTGACCGCGCAGCGCCCGTGGTTGGTCCGGCCGAGGGAGTCCCGGCGGGACCGTACGCCTCGCACGGGTTGACCGTGACGCTGTGGCGGTACGTCAGATCGTTGCCCGGCGCCGAGTTCGAGCCAGCCGCGGCCGCGGCAGCGCTCACGGTCGTGCACGAGAGGCTGATCGGGTTCACCGGTCGACTCCCTGTGTTCACTGTGGAGTTAGATGACGCAGAGCGCCTTCTGCGACCGGACCGCTCACCCGCGTTGGCGATCGCAGATCGCACATTCTTGCTCGGCGTCGTTGGCGAACTGCGGGAGTCGTTGACGGGACCCGCAACCGCCTATCGCCCGCTGCACGGCAGCCCCCATGCCGCGAACTGGTTGCTGAGCGCCGGTGGCCCGCTGCTCTTGGACTTCGAGACGGCGTGTCTGGGTCCGGTGGAGTGGGATCTCTCGGCCCTCGGCGACGACGTCTTGGCGTTATTCCCCGACGTTGATCTTGGCCTGATCGAGAACATGCGCCGGATGCGCAGCGTCTGCGGCGCCGCCATGTGCTGGGTCGCGCCGGATCGATCCCGCGAGGTTGGCGAAGCGGCGGTCGTTCACCTCAAGCTCCTGCGCGGCCAAAGCCTCGAGTGACCCCTTGGCCGCGAATCCGGGAAAGCGCTCACCCGGCCGAGTTCACCGCCCCCGCGACGTAGGTCTCGAGCAGCCGCAGATCCTCCGGCGTGATGTCACCGGGATCGTCCTCCACGTCAAGGAGCAGATCGAACAGGCTCACAAGATCCCAATATCCCTGGTGCCCAGTGCGTTGCTCGGTGAGCGCCTGGTAGCACGCCAGGAAGCTGTCCGCGACGCTCGGGCCGTGGTCGAGGACGAGGTTCCAGCGCATGTGCCCGAGGTCGAGCCCCGGTGGGCCCCATGACGCCTGCGTCCAGTCCACGACCCCGCTCAGCCGCCGGCGTGACCACAGCGTGTTCTCTGGGTGGTAGTCGCGGTGAATCAGCGTCATCGCGACGTTCGGCGGCGGTCGGCGGACGGTGGCGATCGCGCGTCTCCAGGTCGATGTCGGCGAGATGAAGCGAGGCAGGGTCGCCTCGCCACGGTCGTAATAGAGCCGGTAGGTGTCAAGCCGCGACGCGACGCTCGGTCCGAGGCCATGGATCGCGGCGAGCGTCTCGGCAAGCTGGTGGCAGAACCCGTCGCTTGCCATGTCGGCGGGTGTCGGCGGGCGGCCCGGCAAGCGGGTAAGCAGCACCGCTGGGACATCGCAGCGCGTTCCGTCAGGATCGCTGGCAAGCACCGACGGCGCAGGGTTCGCGGTTCGCCCGAGCAGCCCCAGGACGCGGACCTCGCGCGCGACCGTGTAGTCGGGGTCGTCGAGCTCCCAGCCCGGCCTGGCCCAGCGTCGCAGCACCACCCGGTGAGCGTCGCGGTGTGCATCGATCACCTCGACAGCGTGGTTGACATGCCAGCCGCCGCGGGCGAGCCGGCGGGCGCGAATGATCATGCTGCCGTGGCCGAACTCGTCGAGCACCCAGCGTTTGGCCTGATCGGGCAACACTCCGAGATTCTCGCGCTGCGCGGCACGCGAGGACTCTCCCGCGGGCCGCCCGAGCCCGTGGCCTCGGGCGGGAGGCGGGACGGACTCCCTGCTGACCGCGCGATGCAGGGGCGCCGGCGTCGCGCCGAGATGCTCGTGACAGCTGCGGAGCAGGTCTATCTCGGCTCTCGCGCTCGTGCAGGAGGACGGGCAGTGCGGCTGTCGTCAGCACATATGCTGGACCGGTGTCGTCGGACCACGTCAGTGCCGCGAGTTCCCCGGGCTGGAAGTGGGACCCGTCTCTGTATGCGGGCACCGCCCGGTTCTACTCCGTCGGTCGGGTCGCCTACCAGGCTGAGCTCGTCGACCTGCTGGTCACCGCGCTCGCGCTCGACGGATCCGGACTGCTCTTGGACGTCGGCTGCGGACCCGGATCGTTGGCCCTGTTGCTTGCGCCGCACTTCGAGCAGGCGTTTGGAATCGACCCGGACGCTGGCATGCTGAGCGAGGCGGCGCGACTCGCCGCCGAGACGGGCGTGAGCAACGTGACCTGGCGGCAACTTCGGGCTGAGGAGCTGCCGGCGGATCTTGCGCCAGTGCGATTGGTGACGTTCGCACAGTCCTTTCATTGGATGGACCGTCGTCGCGTTGCGAGCACCGTACGCGGCATGCTGACCGACGACGGCGCCGTCGTGCACGTGCACGCGACGACCCATCGAGGCGTTGACAGCGGCTCTGAGCTGCCCTACCCGCGCCCGCCTCACGCGCAGATCACCGCGCTCGTGCAGCGCTACCTCGGCCCGGATCGTCGGGCCGGCCAGGGCGTGTTGATCGCGGGCACACCCGACGGCGAGGACACGAGCTACCGCGCCGCTGGCCTTAGCGGCCCGCAGCGACTGGAGGTGCCCGAGCGCATCGTCGAGCGCACGGTCGATCAGGTCGCCGCTGGCGTGTACTCGCTCTCCAGCGCCGCCCCGCACCTGTTCGCAGACCGCCTCGAGCAATTCGACGCTGATCTACGCCAGCTACTCGCCAACTCCGCACGCGATGGGCGGTTCAGCGAAGAGTTCCGCGCGATCGCGATGGACATCTGGCGCTGAACTTCATCAGAAACAACAGCCGGCTCGAGCCTCCGCAAGGCTCCGTGGGAGGCTGCCGCTCCTGGCCCCGCTGACCGCGCGGAGCGCGTGCGGGCACGCCGTCGAGGAGATGGCCGGCGGAAGACGAGAGCAGGTGTCGGTCAGGATCGCAGCGCTCGGCGGCATGCCATGCCGGAATCGGCTGTGGGAGCACCGAGTAGCGGGCCGGCTGCGCGGCGGTTATGGTGCGCCCATGAAGACGATGACCTGCAGGCAACTCGGTGGGCCATGCGATCTTTCCCACGAGGGGGAGACCGCCAACGACGTGATCAAGTCCAAGACGCACATCTGCGGAAGACGGTCGAGGGTGGCGACACCGCGCACGAACCTGCCCTGAAGGAGATGAAGGGGCGGTGGAAGAATCCCATCGCGGGAATGGGGTGGTACCGCCAGGCCAAGAAGCACGTCGCCGCCCTTCCCGAGGACTGAACGCCGCGGCCGGCGACCCGCAAGGCGAAGCGGTCCCGCAAGGGAGCCTTGAGCGAGAGGGCGGCGCGTCGGCGCGGACGGCTGAGAGGAATCGGGGATGCGCACCTTCCGCGCTGCGCAGGGCGCTGCGACGGCAGAAATACTCGTATCGAACGAATGGGATATCTATGTAGGCCAGGTTCGCGCTACCCGGTTGCCGCCAGGGCCGATCTGCCACGGACAGGGCGGCGCCTCGGCCCCGGCGCCTGAGGTGGCTGGGCGCCGGGCGCTCGCGGGTGCCCGGTTGTGCGACCAGGCTTCGGTATCTGACGGGCTCGGCGAGCACCGCCTGCTCGAGCAGTCGGTAGAAGAGCAGTCCGCGACGCCCTGAGCGCCGGCGGTTGAAGCGGAAGACGAACTCGTTCAGGTAGGCGTCCAGGTGCTCGGGGCTCACGCGCCCCTGGTGGGTGCCAAGCAGCCAGCGCTTGAGCAGGCTGGCGATCCGGTGCACGCCCGGCATGATGACCACGTGGGCGGGGTCGTGCTGGGCGCTGATGACCGTCCGCTCGTGCAGGTAGCCGTGCTTGGGCAGCGCCAGATACGACGGCCAGCCATCGGTATGCAACGTCGCGCCAAGCTCGACAGCACTCTCGACGAACGCGATCAGGCTCTCCTGCGAGACATCGGGCACCGACTGCATGCGCACGCGCCCGAACCCCTTGGGATGGCGGATCTCAACGGCGATCACGACGATCGACTTGCTTGCCGTCTCGCGTCCGGCAACGCCCTCCTCCAGACCGCCCACGTAGGTCTCATCGACCTCGACGTGGCCGCCCAGGCGCTCACGGCCGGGACGCACCATCGCGACGCGGAAGCGGTGCAGCATCGCCCACGCGGTCTGGTAGCAGCCCAGCTCAAGCGCACGCTGCACCCCCAGCGCCGAGACGCCCTGCTTCTGGCTGCACATCAGCCACGCCGCCTCAAACCACAGCCGCAGCGGCGTGCGCGTCTTGTCGAAGATCGTCCCCGCGGTCACCGACGCCTGCCGGCCACACCGCGAGCACTCAAAGCATCCCACCCCCAGCCGCCAGCCCCCGCGACCGGTGCAGCGCGGGCACCGGAAACCGTCGGGCCAGCGCAGCCACTCCAGGTAGTCCCTGCAGGCGTCCTCGTCAGGGAACCACGCCGCGAAGTCAGCGTCAGAGCCCGGATAGTCACGCCCAGCGGTCGGCACCCGTCCAGGGTACCTGACCTAAATAGATATCCCATTCGAACGAAAGCGGGGCTCGGACTGTGCTGCCGGATCCGGCGATGCTGCACGGCCACGGCGTCGACTACGCCCAGGGCTACTACCATGGCCGCTCGGAGCCCGTCAGCGACAACTCCTGTCCGTGGCGATGCCAGGGCGCCCGTCAGGTGAGCGCGGCGCCCACTCACGTCGGCCTGAGGTGCGATCGCCGCGGTCAGCCTTGCCTGGCGCTGACGAGGCTGAGCTTGCCCTCGATGCAGTCCAGCAGCTGCTGGTATGAGGCGCAGAAGGCCTGCACCCCTTCGCGCTCCAGCTCGGATGTGATCGCGCCAAGGTCGATCCCCGCGGCTTGCGCGTCGGTCAGCGTGCGCTCGGCCGTGGCTGGGTCGGCGTCCAGCGTCCGGGCGACCTGGCCATGGTCGGCGAACGCGCGGAGGGTTTGCTCGGGCATCGTGTTGACGACGTCGGGTCCGATCAGCTCCGCCACGTAGCGGGTGTCGGAGTAGTCGGGGTTCTTGGTGCCGGTGCTCGCCCATAGCGGCCGCTGGCGGTTGGCGCCGAGCGCCTGGAGGCGCTCCCACTCCTTCCCGGCGAACTTGCTCAGATAGCGCTGGTAGGCGACCCGCGCTGAGGCGATCGCGACCTGGCCACGCAGCGGCGAGTCTTCTGGTAGCCGGTTGTCGACCTTGGTGTCGATTCGCGAGAGGAAGAACGATGCGACCGAGTGCACCTGGTCCAGCGGCTCGCCCGCTTGCGCTCGGGTTGTGAGTCCGCGCAGGTAGGCGTCGATCACGTGCTGGTAGCGCTCGACTGAGAAGAGCAGGGTGACGTTGATGTTCACCCCGCCACGGGTCAGCTCCTCGATCGCCGGCAGGCCCGCCGGGGTGCCGGGGACCTTGATCATGACGTTCGGCTGATCGAGCCGCTGCCACAGGTCGGCTGCCTGCGCGATCGTGGCCTCGGTGTCATCGGCGAGATCCGGGGTGCACTCGAACGAGATGAACCCATCGCGGCCCTCGCTCTCGTCGAACGTGGGGCGCAGCTCGCGGGCGGCCTCGCGCACGTCGTCGAGCGCGAGCGAGAAGAACAGCTCTTGGAGATCGCGCTGTCCGGCGTCGGTGAGCTCGCGAAGCTCGCCGTCGTATAGGTCAGAGCCCGTGATTGCCTTGGCGAAGATCGTCGGGTTGGAGGTTGCGCCGGTCACGCTGAAGTCGCGGATCAGCTCGGCGAACTCGCCGTCCTGAAGCAGCTGGCGCGAGAGCGTGTCAAGCCAGATCGACACGCCAGCCTGGTGCAGCCGTTGGAGGTTCGGATTCGGTGCCACCTCGGTTACCTCCCGTCAGTTTCCAGTGGTCAGTTGGCCGGCGAGTGACTCGAGCGGGGTGTCGGGGTCGGTGAGCGCGGCCGCGTCCACGGGCCCGCGGGAGCGGATCAGCGCCTGTACGTGCTCGTTGACGTCCCACACGTTGACGTTCATGCCCGCGACCACGCGCCCGTCCTTGAGCCAGAAGGCGACGAACTCGCCGCCCTCGCGGTCGCCGCGGAACACCAGCTCGTCCCACTCCGTGGCGTAGCCGGAGTACTCCATCCCGATGTCGTACTGGTCTGAGAAGAAGTACGGGATCCGGTCGTAGTTGACGTCTTGGCCGAGCATCGCCCGCGCGGCGGCCGGGCCCTGATTGAGCGCGTTGGCCCAGTGCTCGACCCGGATCCGCCGCTGGAAGAATGGATGCCACGCGTTGGCGACGTCGCCGGCGGCGAACACGTTTGGACTCGAGGTGCTCAGGTGCTCGTCCACGACGATGCCGTTGTCGATCTCGAGCCCCGCCGCTCGCGCCAGCTCGACGCGCGGCACTACGCCGACCCCGACCACGGCAAAGTCGCACTGGACCGTGTTGCCGGAAGCCGTGCGCACACGCCTAACCATGCTGTCGCCCTCGAAGGACTCGACTCCCTCACCGAGCAGCAGCTCGACCCCATGCTGGGCGTGCACGTCGCGGAAGAAGACGCCGATCTCGGGGCCGAAGATCCGCTCGTTGGGAAGTGCCAGCGGATCGATCACTGTGACCTCGAGCCCGCGCTGGCGCGCCGAGGCCGCGACCTCCGATCCGATCCAGCCGGCGCCGACGACCGCGACGCGCCCACCGGCGTTCATGCGCTCTCGCAACGCTTCGCTGTCCGCGATGCTGCGTAGATAGTGCACCCCGTCAAGCTCGGCGCCGGGAACCGCAAGACGCCGCGGCTGGGCGCCGGTGGCCAGCAGCAGCCGGTCGAACTCAAGCTCGCGGGAGTTGTCAAGCGTCACCCGCCCGGCGCCCGGGTCGATCGCGGACACGCTCGTGCGGGTCAGAAGCTCGATCTGGCGCTCGGGGTAGAACCCGCCGTCGTGGACGAACGCCTTCTCACGCGCTGATTCGCCGCGCAGGATCTCCTTGCTCAGCGGCGGGCGCTGATACGGCCGCTCGGGCTCCTCTCCGATCAGCACCAGGCGCCCGTCAAACCCTTGGTCGCGCAGCTCCTCGGCAGCCTTGGCGCCCGCAAGGCTGGCGCCGACGATCACGAACGTCTTGTCGGTCATCGCGCTCTTCCTTTGGTCAGGCTCAGGAACTCGTCTCGGGCGCGCGGGTCATCGCGCACGAGGCCGTGCAGCGCCGAGGTCACGGTTCTCGCGCCCGGCTTTTGGACTCCGCGCAGCGACATGCACAGATGCTGGGCCTCCAGCACCACGCCGACGCCCTTGGGCTCAAGCTCGCGCTCAAGCCAACCCGCGATCTGGGTGGTCAGCCGCTCCTGCACCTGCAGATCGCGCGCGAACAGCTCCACCACCCGCGCCAGCTTGGAGAGCCCGAGAATCCTCTCCCCGGGCAGGTAGCCGACATGCGCGACCCCGAAGAACGGCAGGACGTGGTGCATGCACAGGGACTGAAATGGGATGTCGCGCACCACCACCAGCTCGTCGTACCCCTCCTGGTTGGGGAACGTCGTCAGGTTGAACGCCACCGGCGTCAACATCTCGGCCAAGGCGCTGGCCATCCGCCGCGGCGTGTCGCGCAGCCCCTCGTGGTTCAGATCGGCGCCCAGCGCGAGCAGCAGGTCACGGGCGGCGCGCTCGAGCGCCCGCTGATCGATCCGGGGCCCTATCGGGGCCGATCGCGCTGCCAGGCCGGGGGCGCTGAGTTGATGATGTCCGTTGGAGTTGGGGTCAAGGCCGCTTGTGCTCATGCACGGTTAGTGCACCCGTCCCCGGTGCTCTTACCCGACCGCCGGCTCGACGGCGCTCAGCGGCGCTCGGACGCGGCAGCGGCGCCCACGAACGAGCGCAGGCTCTCGTGGTCCTCGGCGCAGGCCGCGCATCCGTGCAGGTGAGCGCGCATCCCGGGAAGCGCGGTGTCGGGATCGCCGCCGGCCAGCTCAAGCTCGACATAGGCGTCGAGCTTCGCAAAGCACTCATCGCAGCTGATCTCGAACCCCGATGGCCCAAGCAGCCGCTCAAGCAGCCGATCGTCTGAGCTGGCGGTCATCTATCTTCTCCCTGCTCGTGCACGCCCAGTCCTCGCGCGGCAAGCTCGCCTCGCAGCTTGCGCCGCGCGTCGTGCAGCGTCTTATAGAGCGCGCCGCGGGTCGTGTTGAGCCGCTGGGCGAGCACGTCGATCGGGACCTCGTTGAGCGCCAGGGCGACCAGCACCTCGCGCTGGTGCGGGGTCAGGTCCGCATCGATCCGCTGGCGGATCGCGGCCAGCAGCTCGGCCGTCTGTGTCCTGCGCTCCGGGCCGGGTCGCCGGCTGGCCACCTCCGGCCAGGCTTCGGCGCCGACCGGGATCTCGCGGCCCTGCCAGGCACGCTTGCGAACCTTCGCCGCTGCCTCGTAGAGCGCGAACTTATACGCCCAGGTCGTGAACCGGCTATCGCCGCGAAACGCGTCGAGCTTGCCGAGGATCGCGACCAGCGCGTCGTCTGCGCTCTGGTGTGCGAGATCGTCGAGATCTCCGCCGCGCAGGTGCGCGAACGTGGCCCGGCGGCGGGCGATCTCATAGGTCGCGGCGCGCAACAGCAGCTCGTGCAGCTCGGCGATCGCCGCCTGGCGCTGCGGACCGTCTGAACGCAGCCGTTCAAGCCAGGTCCGTGAGCTCTCGTCGACGCTCGGCGCGAGGTCCGTCGATCCGGTAAGCGGCGGCGTGGTCACCGACTGCGCGAGTCTACCGGGCGCCTGCGACACTGGCCAGCGCAGGCCGGGGGTCGCCGCGTTCACGGCGCCGGGCCCTCCAGCGGGGCGAGGATCCGCGCCGCCAGCTGCGGGGGGCAGCCCCGGTCGACCAGCTCCAATAGGGCGTGCAGGTCATACCGGTCATCGCAGGCCAGCCGTCGGGCGGTCGTGGCGCCGAAACCGGCCTCGCGCAGGCGCTGCACGCGCCAGGCCACGACCTCGGGTGATGATGGCTGGTGATCTGCGTGCCCGATCGCCGACATGCCAGTTTTGTGTCGTTGGCCGGCCGTTTCTTACCCCGCCGCCGTACGCGGGCGACACGCTCGCTCAGTGAAGCAGACCGGTTCGCATCGCCTGCGCCACGGCGGCCGCGCGGTCAGACACGCCGAGCTTCTCGTAGACGTTGCGCAGGTGGCCGCGGACGGTCGTTGCGCCCAGCTGGAGCCGCTCGGCGATCTCAGGCGCGCGCAGCCCGTCGGCGGCCAGCGCCAGAACCTCCCGCTCGCGCGGTGTCAGAACCGGGCACTCGATCGTCTCGCGCCGACGGATCTCCTGCGCAAGGCCGCCCTGCGCCTCGGCGGCGACCACCACCTGACCGCGCGCGACCGCCGCGACCGCGGCGAGGATCTCGTCTCGCTCGGCCCCCTTGGACAGGAACCCGGCCGCGCCGGCGGTGATCGCGCGGTACACGAGGTCGCTCTCGAGATGCGCCGAGAGAAACACGATGCGGGTCTCGAGCCCGCCGCGCGTGACGGCGGCGAGCACCTCGAGCCACCGCAGACCAGGGATTCGCATGTCGAGCACGGCCACGTCGGGCTTCAGCGCCTGCAGGTCGGCGAGCGCCTGGCGCCCGTGCAGCGCCTCGCCCACGAACTCGAACTCCGGACGCTGCTTGACCGCCTGGATGATCCCGCGCAGGTAGATCGGATGGTCGTCGACCAGGTAGACCCGGATCCGGGGTGTTGAAGGCAGCGCTGCACCGCCGGCCGTGGGATGTCGGGCGCCAGCGCCAGCGCGAACGCGATCGCCGGCCGCTGGGCCTGGGAGCTGTCGTGCTCGAGCTGGGCGATCTGCGCGTCGGGCAATCAGCTTCGCGACCGCGTTCACCTTCATGGCAACAGCGCCACCGGACACGTGCGCCGCGCTGGTTGCGACCTGCATCGCCGTATCGGCGGTGAAGCGCTCGCTGTGGGAGCTGGCTTTCGCCATCCGATCATCCGACGTTCGACTGCGCGCTTTGCAGAGTGGAAGCTCGACCCGCACGCGAGTGCCTTCACCTGCGCCGGTGGTGATCCGGAGCTGTCCGCCAGACGCGTCGACGCGCGACGCGATCGATGCCAGGCCGATGTGGCCATCGCCAAGGGCCTCCTTGGGACGGCCCGGGTCCATCCCACAGCCATCGTCGGTGATCTCCAGGACGAGCTCGTGGGCGGTCCGCGACAGGCTGATCGCGACGTGGCCCGCCTGCGCGTGCCGTGTCGTGTTGTTGAGCAGCTCCTGGATGAGCGAGACGATCAGCTGATCGTGAACGCTGCGGGCTTCGGGCTCGATGCGCAGGGTGACGGCGAACCTGCCACGCCGAGCCTGAAGTGCGGCTATCGCGGCGATCGCCTCTTGGAGACCGCCGATGATGCGCGTCGCGGGGTGCTCGGCGGCCAGTACCCCACGGAGCTTGTCGATCGCGTCGGTCACAGCCTCCAGCGCTTGCGTCAGGGCGTCGCGCTCGCGGCTCGTGGCCCGCTCGGCTTGGGCCAGGTCCTGGCGGGCGCTGAGCAGGCTCTGCAGCACCTCGTCGTGCAGTAGCTGCGAGATCCGCTCGCGGGCGCGTTCCTCGGCCTGCAGCGCATCTGACACGAGCCGCCGGCGCTCGACGGTCACCGGCAGCTCCTGCGCGGCACGTTGGATCGCGAGCGTGAACGCGTCGGCGGACACAGGCAGCGACGCAGGGTGGTGGGCGTTGCCATGCAGCGCGCCCCGCGCATCGCTGCCAATGCGATGCTCGAAGAGCTGCACGTGCGCCCGCGTCCAACTGTCCTGGATCCGCACGAGTGCCAGTGAGGGTTCGTGGTCAAGCATCCGATCCGCCTCGGGTGAGCGCTGCGCCGATGCGTGCGCCGGCTCAGCCGGTCGGCAGTCATGCATCGACGAGCGGATCGGGGGCGGGGGCGGGAGTTGATCGTTTGCTTGCGTCATGAGAGATCGCCGTTTGGTTGCATGTCGATCTCGGCCGGACAGCGTGGCCGCGGACCTTTGGCAGGCGCCGCCGGCAGTCGGGCAAGCGTGCCCGTGGGCGCGAAGCCGGGTATGTGCGAGTGCAGCCGATGGCGCAGCCGCCAGTAGGCCAGAACGCCGCCGAGGCTCGGGACCCAGAACGCGATCGCGTGGTAGACGAGCACGGCGCCCGCGGCCGGCGCTGCCGGCGCGCCGTAGAGGATCAGCATGCCCGCGAGGCCTCCCTCGAGCACGCCGACGGCCCCGGGGATCGGGATCGTGTTGGCGAGATAGCCGACGATGTAGGCGACGATCAGCGCGCCCACCGAAAGCCGATGGCCCGTGGCCGCAAACGTGGCCCACAGCACCGCGATGTCAAAGCCGAGATATCCGACCGCCCCGCCCAGGCGCCAGCTCGGCTTGGCCAGCGCGTGCTGCGCGTCGCGAATCCCGCACAGCAGGTCGCGCAGCCACACGTTGCGCACCCGGCCCCGGGCGATCAGGGCGGGAAGCGCCAGCACGACCGCGATCCCGATCGGGGCGATGATCACCGGCAAGACCGCGCGCAGGAGGTCGTGCGGGCCGTGTCCGACGCGGGCGGTCAGCAGCACCCCGCCGAGCAGCAGCGCGGCGGCGTTTGCGCCGCTGGTCAAAAAGAACAGGCCGCTGGATCGCTCGATCACCCGGCGCGTCGGCACCCCCGCCTGGTGCAGCAGCCATCCCCCCGCGGCCATCGCGCCGACCCCGCCGCCCGGCAAAAGCGCGCCCGAGCCTGCCTCCGTCCACGCCAGCTCGCGTGCCGTCGCGGCCTCGACGCGCTCGAAGAACAGGCGGAAGATCACGACGAAGGCGATGTTTGATCCGATCTCAAGCGCCACGGCCAGCACCAGCCAGCCGGCCCCCATGTGCGCGATCGTGTTCGCGACCCGATGCAGCGGCGGGACCGCCAACAGCAGCGACACGACCGCGGCGATCACGACGACGGCGCCGATCAGCCGCCGGCGCAGACGGTGCTCATCGTGAGCGCGCCTGACGTGCACCTCGGCGACGTGGCCCGCTGTCACGGCAGGCTGCGGCAGCGATCTGTGACCGGCCCGCACGCGATCGACTCGTCGCGCGGCGGGTTGCGCGGCCCGATCGTCAGGGTCAGGCTGCTCACGTTCACGTACGGAACGCCACATATCCAATTGGTGTGCAGTCAGCCCCCGTTCATACGCGGCCCCCGGGGCAGGGCGACCGTTCCCGGTCGGGCCGCCGCGGCGCACCTCGCCCGGCAGCGCTCGGCCCGTGCTACGAGCGCGAAGCCGATGAGCCTGCTCCGGCGCTCACGCGCCGGGGTGCGCCCAGCCCGGACGGATGCCCGGTCAGGATTGGCCCGCGCCGGGCGAGCTCCCGAAGGTGTTGAGCTCGGGCAGCTCCTCGGCCCCTGCTGCGTCGGGCAGGCCGATCTCGATCTTGCCGTCGCGCTCGCGCGCCTGGATCCGAGGCTGCGCGAAAACCGCGGGCCCCTCAAGCACGGCGCCGGTGCGCAGATCAAAGCGCGAGCCGTGCCACGGGCAGATCACCGTGTCGCCCTCACGCGAACCCTCCGCGAGCGGTGCACCGAGATGCGTACAGGTGTTCGCGAGCGCGCACAGCTCTCCGCTTCGGCTACGTGCGAGCAGCACCGGCACGCCGCCGACGGTTACCTGGCGCAGCCCGTCGGCCTCAAGCTCGCTGGCGTCGAGCACCGCCGCGAACGCGCCCGGGACGCCCTGGCCGACGGTCCGGTTGACCCTGATCCCCAGGCCGTAGCCGAGCTTGCCGCCGATGTGCGCCGCGCTCGCGCTGATCAGGTAGCCGGTCGCGCTCAGACCACGGCCCAGGCAGCGTCGCCCGGACCGGCGGGAGGCCAGCGAGGCGGCGGTCAACGACAGCCCGGCGACGTTGAGCAGCGCATGCACCATCGCGATCTGGCGGCTCTGCCCCGTCAGGTCGCGCAGATCGTTGAGCCCGGTGACCGCGGCAGGCAGCGCGGCGAGGGTGCCGACGGCGAGCACCCGGTCGGCGGCCGACGCCGTCGTCTGATCGCCGGTCAGGACCGCGGCGCCGTCGAGCGCGAGCGCGGCCGTCCAGGCGCCGATCGGGATGTCGGTCATCGCCGGGTGCAACGGCGCTCCCAGCCACACGCCGTCGAGCGCGTTGCGCACCAGCGCAGGGCCCTCAGCGCGTTTGATCAGCGGCTGCAGACGCTCGGCCAGCGGCCCGGCCCACCGCTGCGAGATCGCGAACCGGCCCGCGAACGTGATCGGCATTCCTGTTGTCCCTTCGCTTATGCCTCGTGGACGCCGGTCGCGGCGATCATCGCCTGCGACCGATCGATCACCGAGGTCGGATTGACGTGATGGCGAGACATACCCAGTTTGCCGAGTCGTGTCAGCTCGAGTGCTCGCAGGCGAGCAGAGCGCGAAGGCTGTCGTGCTCCTCGTGGCAGGCCGGGCAGCCGTCCAGATGCGCTCGCATCCTCGGGATCAGCCGGTCGGCGGCTGCGTTTGCGAGCTCGAGCTCGACGTACTCGTCAAGCAGCTCAAAGCACTGCTCGCAGGTCAGCTGCGGCCCGGGCGGGCCGAGCAGGCCGTGCAGCACCGACCGGGCGGGGGGCGGGTCGCTTGCGAGCTGAGTCATTGTGGTACTCCCTGCAGGATCTGGTCGATCTCGTGGCCCTGGGCCGCGAGCGCTCGTCGCAGGGCCTGGCGAGCGTCGTGGATCGTCTTGTAAAGCGCGCCGCGGGTGGTGGCCAGTCGTTCGGCGAGCACGTCGATCGGTACGCCGCTGACCGCGACCGCGACCAGCACCTCGCGCTGGTGCGGGGTCAGGCGGGTCGCGATCGCGCTGGTGACCGCGGTCAGCAGCTCGCTCTGCTCGACCGTGGCCTGGACCGACTGCGCGCCGTCGGCGTGCAGCGCCCACTCGGCGGGCTCGACCGGAAGCTCGCGCTGCTGCCAGGGGCGCCGGCGCAGCTTGACCGCCGCCTCGACCAGCGCGAACTTGTATGCCCAGGTGCTGAAGCGGCTGCGGCCGCGGAACTCGTCGAGCTTGGCGAGCACCTTGACCAGCGCGTCGTCGGCGCTCTGCTGTGCGAGATCGTCAAGCTCGCCGCGGCTGACGTGCGCAGCCGACCGTCGCCGGCGCGCGACCTCAAACCGTGCCGCGCGCAGAAGCAGCGCGTGCAGCGCGAGGATCGCCTCGTCGCGATCGCGCCCATCAGACCGCAGCCGCTCAAGCCACCACCGCGACCGGCCGTCGAGCGCGTCCGGATCGGGCGCGCGAGGCTGGTCTACGAGCGGGGGCCGCGGCGAGCGGTCAGACGGCTCGTCAACCGCGAGGCGGTTCATCGCTGGCGCTTCGGCGGTTGAGGATCGTCGAGCGGGGCGAGGATCCGCGCGGCCAGCTGCGGCGGGCAGCCGCGATCGATCAGCTCAAGCAGCGCGTGCAGATCGCGTCCGCGGTCGCACGCGAGCCTTCGCGCCAGCGAAGCTTGGAACCCGGCGCACTCAAGTCGCCGGCGGCGCCAACCGACGATCGCGGCTGTTGAGCGCTCGCTCGCCTGCGAATCCCAAGCGCGGTTTCTGATCATGACCGATTAGTGGCGGCGGTCCCGCATCTCTTACCTGCGTCCGCCGATCAGTGATCGGGCATGTCAGCTCCGTTGGCGGAGGAGTCGTGTCGTCCTACGGCCTGCAACGACAGCCTCGCCCAGCGCGCTTCATGGGCCAGGGGTAAGACCCGGCCAGCTCTTGTCTCTAACGGCGGCGATTGGTCAAACCAACCCTCAGATCAGGAGGACCAGCCATGAGGATCATGCTGAACGGTCGGCGCCGCGCGCTCGCGCTCGCGGCCACCGGCGCCACGCTTGCGGCGCTGATCGCGGGCTCGATCGCTGCGGTAGCGCCGGCCAGCGCCTCGCCCGCGTCACCGCCCGTGATGACGCCGAAGGCGCTCGCGTTCCACGACGCGATGCGCGAGCTGTGGCAGGTGCACGGCACGTTCACCGAGCGCGCGATCGTCGACTACGTCGGCGGCCTGCCCGACGCCACCGCGGTGATCGCGCACCTGCAGCAAAACCAGGTGCAGATCGGCGACGCGGTCAAGCCCTACTACGGCGCAAAGGCTGGCGATGAGCTGACCGCGCTGCTGCACGCGCACATCTCAGACGCCGTCGACTGCGTCATCGCCGCCAAGGCCGGCAACAAGACCGCGCTCGCGTCGGCCGAGGCCGCGTTCTTCGCCAACGCCAACCAGACCGCGGCGTTCCTGCACTCCGCCAACCCGCGCAACTGGTCGCTGGCTGCGATGCGCTCGATGATGCGCACCCACATCAACCAGGTGCTCGGGCTCGCGGTCGACCAGCTGCAGGGCAAGTACACGGCCGCGATCAACCTCTACGGCACCTACATCCACCACATCCTCTACGGGATGGCAGACATGCTCAGCAACGGGATCATCAGGCAGTTCCCGGCCAAGTTCCGCTGAGCGCAGGGGATCGCAGCGTGCCACAGACCGCAACGCTGAGGCCGACCGCCGCGCAGGCGGTCGGCCTGCCCTTTCCGCATTCCGGCAGATCCCGGCAGTGGCGCGTCGCGCAGCCGACCGCCCAGCGCCGCCTGCAGGTCGCGCTCGGGCTGCTCTGGCTCACCGATGGCGCGCTGCAGCTGCAGCCGTTCATGTTCACCCGAGCGTTCGCGACCCAGATCATCGCCCCCAACGCCCTTGGGCAGCCCGGGCCGGTCGCCGCACCGATCCGCCTCGCCGCGCACCTGATCGAACCCCACGCCGCGCTGTTTAACACGATCGCGGCCGCGATCCAGCTGTCGATCGGCCTCGGGCTGATGCACCGCCGCAGCGTGCGCGTCGCGCTGGCAGGCTCGTTTGGGTGGGCGCTGGGGGTCTGGTGGACCGGCGAAGGGCTCGGCGGCCTGCTGACCGGCGCCGCGTCACCGCTCACCGGCGCCCCGGGCGCCTCGTTGCTCTACGTGCTCATCGGCCTGATCGTCTGGCCGCGCGCCGACTCGCGCACTCGCCATGCCACCGCCTGCGGGCTGCTGGGCAGCCGGGGCGCGCGAGGCGTCTGGGCGCTGCTGTGGACCGGCTTCGCCGCGCTGTGGCTGGCGCCCGCAAACCGAGCCGCCGGAGCGGTCCACGACGCGATCACCGCCGCGCCGTCCGGCGCGCGCTGGCTGTCGAGCATCCAACACAGCGCCGCCGCGGCCGCCGCCGGCCACGGACCTGAGATCGCGCTCGGCGCCGCGATCCTATCTGCGGCGATCGCGCTCGCGGGGCTGTCGAAGCGCTTCAGGACACCGACCCTGATCGTGTCGATCGCGATCGCGCTGATCTACTTCCTGATCGGCCAGGGGATGGGCGGCATCCTGACCGGATCGGGCACCGACCCCGGCAGCGGACCGCCGCTGATCCTGCTCGCCCTCGCCATCGTCGCAACCCCGCCGGGCACCGCAGCCCGCTGGCAGCCCATGACGGCCGCGGCGACCAGGATGCGCACAACTGACCGACCGGCGACCGAGGGCGTCGGCCCAACCGGACCAGTCCCAGCGTTGCGTGTTGTGATGCCGACGCGCCCGCACTGACGCGCCGCTCACCGGTGACCGGCGCCGGGCTTGAGCTCACAGCCCATCGGCCAACCGTCGCAGCACCCGTCGAGCCTCGGCGGCCATGGTGGCGACGATCTCGCCGGCCGGGCGCTGCTGCGCCAGCTCGTGCGCCTGCCCTGCCCAGAGGTTGAACGCTTCGGCGTCGCCCCGGCGGCGGGCGGCCGCGCGCAGCGGGCTGGTCGCGTAATGAATCTCGGGGTAGGCGGGCGGGGCGGTGGCGCTGTGCTCGGCCAGGAAGCGGTTGACGATCCCGCGGGCCTGGCGGCCGGAGAAGGCGCGGGTCAGGCGCGTGGGTGCGCGCCTGGCGAGCACCGCACGCTGCGCCGGGTCGGTCCCAGCCTCCGGTGAGAGCATCAGCGCGGTGCCGATCTGGGCGGCGCTCGCGCCGGCGCACAACACGGCGGCCACCGCCGATCCGTCGCAGATGCCGCCGCTGGCCACCAGTGGCAGGCCAGTGGTGTGTGCGACGACACGCAGCAGGGCTATCAGTCCCCAGCCGCCCGCATCCTGATCATCGCTGAACCCGCCGCGGTGCCCTCCGGCCTCGGTCCCCTGGACCACCAGCGCGTCGGCGCCGACCGCCCGCGCCCGCTCTGCCTCGTCGGGATTGGTGACGGTGACCCACGCGGCAACACCGGCGCGGTGCAGGCGGCCGACCGACTCTGGTGTCGGACAGCCGAACGTGAACGAGACGACCGCCGGGCGCTCCTCGACGACGAGGTCGAGCTTGGCCTGCCACCCGTCGTCGCTGTAGCGCAGCTCGCCAAGTTCGACCCCTTGGCGGGCGGCCTCGGGCTCAAGCTCGCGCAGGTAGTGGCCGACGCTCACATCATCGCTCGCCGGCCTGGTCGCCAAAAACAGGTTGACGCCAAAGGGCGCATCGGTCTGCGAGCGCACCGCCACGATCTGCTCGCGCACCGCATCACGCTCCCGGTAGCCCGCCGCCAGGAACCCCAGCCCGCCGGCCCGGCACACCGCGCTCGTCAGCTCGACCGTCGAGGGTCCGCCTCCCATCGGAGCCTGGATCACGGGCTCGGCCAGGTCGCTCAGATCAAACACGCGATGCCCTGGGCCGTTCGCTTGACTGCGCGTGGCGCCTCGGACAGCGCGGGGCCCGGCCCTGCCCGTCGACGCCAGTTACGAGGATCCTGGCGATCAAGTCCCGCCTGGGTGCGGCTGCATGGGCTGGTCGGTCATGCCGGTTGCCTACACCCCGACGCGCCGCTCGGACTCTTTGATCGGGACGTCGTTGATGCTGGCCTGGCGGCGGCGCATGCGGCCATCGTCGGCGAACTCCCACAGCTCGATGCCGTGGCTTCGCCACCACTGTCCGTCGGGGTCGTGGGACTCGTACTCGTAGCTGACCGCGATCTTGTTCTCCTGGAAGGCCCACAGGTCCTTGCGCAGGCGGTAGTCAAGCTCCCTTGTCCACTTGCGGCGCAAGAAGTCCTTGATCTCCTCATGGCCTTGGACGAACTCGTCGCGGTTGCGCCACTCCGAGTCCTCAGTGTAGACGTCGACGACCACGTCGGGGTCGCAGGTGTTCCAGGCGTCCTGGGCGGCCTTGACCTTCTGGCGTGCGGTCTCCTCGCTAAACGGCGGGAACGGCTCGGGCACGGCTGCCTCCTGACGATCGGGGTGAGGTATCGAACGGCGGTCTTGTACACGCGACGAGATCAGCGCGACCATCGATGTCGCCCGCGGTCCAATGTCAACTCGGGCGCTGCGCATCGGTGCTCCTTCGCGCCTGAGGAGGATCGGCGCTCGGCCGTCATGGCAGTTGGCCGGGGTTCGATCGGCGTAGGCGACGCGCCACCACGCCACCGGCGCGGCGAGCAGGCTCACCGCCCGCCCCACCTGCCGCGCGCCCGGACCGATCCGGGTGGCGATGTCGCCGTAGGAGGCGACGCGACCGGGTGGGATCGTCTCGACGACGCCGCGAACGTCCGCCAGCATCTCGATGATCGACACGGTTGGTCTCACGACACCGGGGGATAGACGATGCGGCCGTTGGTGACGCGAACGTTCTGGTTGAGCCGCGCAGGCTCGTGGCCGTGGCCGACATGTTGTGCCAAACCTCCGCGCCGCAGACCAGCAACGCGTCCGCGATCATCTGTCGGTGGCAGCGCCACGGTACCGCCTTGCTGCACATTATCGCGGGGCGGACATGACCGGCCAGCTCGAGCAGCTCTCCCAAGTCGGCATTGAAGTCGTCGCCGGCCATGTAGTCGGCGTAGTCTCGAAACGCCTTCACCCGCCACGCTCCGTTCTCGCTCTCGACTGTTGCGGGCGCGTGCCGCCGTCCGCCCAGCTTCTCGACCCATCGGCACTCGATCCCGTCGGGCAACGCGTCGGCGATCACGGGCTGATTCCATTGCGGCGACCTTCGCGACGCTGGAAATCGCCGGACATCGACCAGGCCGGTGATCCCGTTGCGCCGCAGCATCCTCAGCACCTCGTCAAAGGCGCGCGTCGAATGACCAATCGTGAAGATCGGGTTCATCGCGCTCGGGCCTGGTCAGAGCGGCTGGCATCAGCTCAACCCGCGCTGGTTTGAGATCTTCCGCAGTGCGCTTGCCTTGTGCATCGCGATATGGCCGGTCTTGTCACTCTTGATCTCGTATTGGGGCTCGGCCTGGCTGGCGCGACACATATGGCCCTTGTACTCCACGTCGCGCGTGTGCTTTTTGACGATCACACCTTGCACATGGCCCGCCTCGGAGTTCCAGCGCACGTGATCTCCCATCGCGAATTCGTCAGCCATCTCCATCCTGTCAATTCTCGGCGCAGCCAGGTTTGGCTGCCTTGGGGCGCAGCTCACGCCCACCGGGCGCGGACGCGAGAGCGCCATGACCTTCAGCGGTCGCCCGCTTCACTAGCTCACTCCGGCGCGTTGAAGTAGGACGAGCACCAGCGTCGCGGCTCCCAGCAGACCATGGGCGCCGGCCAGCCAGATCGGGATGAACTTCTCTGCGGGGATCGCCGCTGCGCCGACGCTCGGTGGCGCTGCTGGCGCCCCGGCGGCGCCGCCCGCGATCGCTGGCGCCGCCCGGGTCAGTTCGGCGCGCCGGTGCTGATCGCGGGTCAGCATGAAGGTACCGGCGATCAGGAAGGCGATCGCGATCAGGCACATGCCGGCCCAGCCCAGCGCGTCGGTGTCGGTCACCGCGTAGGCCACCCACAGCCCATAGCCGGCGACAGCGGCGATGACGTGCGGGAACACGCGCAGCGGCCCGATCGCGTCTCGCTCGGATTGCCTCATGCCGTGATGGCGCACAAAGAGCGCGGCCATCGTCAGACCCCCGAGCGCGGTGGCGCCCCATGTTCCCACCGCCCACCATGTCAAGACCATCGTCTCGTCTCCTTGCTCGGATCCGGTTCGAGGAGCTGTCCCGTTCGCCGGCAGGGCAAACTCGTCTCCTGTGGGTTTGGTGACAGCAGCCGGCGGCTTCTTACGCCGTGCGCGTCCCGCCAGCCCGGCGATGTAAGCGCTCGAACTGAGATAGGGGCCCTCGCCCGTTGAAAGCTGCGCCGTCGCCGAGCAACCGCGCCCTGCCCCAGGCGCCGTCGCGGAGCTCGGGCAAGCGTCGGGCATGAGCGACAGCCCTGTGCTGACACCCGCCGCCGTACATGGCTGCTCGCTCGCAGGGCGTCGGCGTGCGGCCGTTCGGTTCAAACGCCGGTTGGAGTCGAGGGTGGGCTGGCATCGTGCGCGCGCGGCACGGGCGCGGCACGGACAAGGCTGGCGCGCGATCCTTCATCCTTGGGGCCTGCCGGTAAGAACTCGGCGCCGCTGGAAGCCAAGCGAGTATGGATAAGACTTTCGCTGCCGTGCGCGTCGGTAACGATGGCAGCCACCGTGAAGGTCAGCGAGTCGTTGGGTCGCTGCCCGGTCACCGGTGGGTCGGCTGTGCAGCGGTCGGGCGTGGCGCCGGCGGGCCGCTCACGGTGTTCGGCGGGTGCCAGGGGCGTCTCGTCGACCCCGAACGATCCTCGGGGGCTCGATCACGACGGCGTTCAGGCGCTGGGCCACTGCCACCGCGAGCTGCCGGGCTGCATCGAGAGCAGGCTGTCGGTCCTCGCAGCTGGGGGCACGGTGGTCGAGCGTGCTGTCTGGCCACGCTGGGCGAGCACAGCCGGGGGCAGGCCCCGGCGTGATCGACGTCGCGGTCACGCGAACGGCGGGCGCTCCTCGAGCGCCGAGGCGGGTCGGCGGCTACGCCCCGATCCGCGACTATGCGGCGCTGGGCGACGGTCGCACCGTCGCGCTGGTGGCCCGCGACGGGCAGGTCGACTGGCTGGCGCTGCCCAATCTGGACTCCCCCAGTGTGTTCGCCGCAGTGCTCGACGCCGAACGTGGCGGGTGCTTCTCGCTCGCGCCCGCGGCCCCGTTCGGCGTTGAGCGACGCTATCTGCCCGAGACCAACGTGCTCGAGACGACGTTTGAGACCGCGGATGGAGCCGTCCGTGTCACCGATGCGCTCACCCTTCCAGACGGTGCGCTGGGCCCGATGCGCGAGTTGCAGCGCCGCGTCGAGGGCCTCGCCGGCCGGGTGGCGATGCGCTGGCGAGTGCAGCCGCGGTTCTCCTACGGCCGCAAGCCGGTCAGGATCGCCCGCCGTGCGGGAGTCCCGGTCGCCGGCGGCGGGTCGACCGCGCTGGCGGTCAGCGCGTGGGGCGCCGGAGAGCCCGAGGTCTCCGCCGACGATATCGGCGGCCGCTTCGAGATGGACGCCGGGACGCGCGCCACGCTCGCGCTGTGCGCCGCCACCGCCGAACCGCTCGTGTTCCCGACTCTCGCTGAGCTTGACGCGCGTCTGGAGCACACGACCTCGGTCTGGCGGAGTTGGACGCAGGCCCGAAGCTATGACGGGCCGTGGCGCGAAGCGGTCCTGCGCAGCATCCTCGCGCTCAAGCTGCTGGTCTTCGCGCCGTCGGGCGCTGTGGCCGCGGCGGCCACCACGTCGCTGCCGGAGATGATCGGCGGGCAGCGAAACTGGGACTATCGCTTCTGTTGGGTGCGCGACTCGGCGTTCACGCTGGACGCGTTCCTCAAGACGGGCTGCCTTCAGGAGGCGCATGCGTACTTCTGGTGGCTGATGCATGCCTCCCAGCTGACCCATCCACGGTTGCAGGTGCTCTACCGGCTCGACGGTGGCGCGCACGCCACAGAGCGCGAGCAGCCACTGGCCGGCTACCGCGGCTCGCGCCCGGTCCGCACCGGCAACGCGGCGGCCGGCCAGCTGCAACTGGACACCTACGGCGAGCTGCTGCAGACCGCGCTGCTCTACGCGCACGCCCGCGGCCGGCTCGATCGCGACATCGCCTCACGACTGGCCGAGACCGCCGACTTCTTGTGTGAGATCTGGCGTCGACCGGATGCCGGGATGTGGGAGGTTCGCAGCGAGCCCCAGCACTTCACACAATCAAAGATGATGTGCTGGATCGCACTCGATCGCGCGCTGCTGCTCGCGAAGCTCGGCCACCTGCGCACCAGCCATACCGAGCGCTGGGCCCGCGAGCGCGACGCGATCCATGAGTTCGTCGAGGGCCGCTGCTTCTCCGGTATCCAGGGCAGCTACGTGCGCGCGCCGGATCGGCGCGAGCTTGACGCCGGGGTTCTGCTGGGGCTTCTCCTCGGCTACGGCGACCGCGAATCAGGTCGCTGGCGCCAGACCGTCGACGCGATCGGGAGTGAGCTGGGCGATGGGCCGTACCTGCGGCGCTACAGCGGCGAGGACGGCCTGACCGGCGCCGAGGGCGCGTTTCTCGCCTGCTCGTTCTGGCTGGTCGAGGCCCTGGCCCGCACCGGCCGGGTCGACGCCGCCAGCGAGCTGATGGATGAGCTCGTCGCGCGGGCCAACGATGTCGGGCTCTACGCCGAGGAGATCGACCCGCGGACCAGCGCGTTCTTGGGCAACATTCCCCAGGGTCTCTCCCACCTTGCGCTGATCAGCGCCGCATCCGCGATCGCCGAGGAGTCCGCCAGATGAGCGTCTGGGGGGCGCTCGCCGGCGGCTTCGCGGGCACTGCCATCCTCACCACCTTGCTGCGCGTCGCCAACGAGGCGGGCCTGACGCGCATGGATCTCCCGTTCCTGCTCGGCACCGCCGTGACCGGAAACCGGACCCGTGCCAAGGCGCTGGGCTACGGCCTTCACTTCGTCGCCGGGCTGGCGTTCGCGCTGATCTACTACGCGATCTTTCGCGCGATCAACACCAGCGGCTGGTGGCTCGGAGCGATCTTCGGGTTCGCGCACGGACTCTTCTCCGGCACTGCGCTGGGGAACATTCTGCTCCCACTCGCGCACCCACGCATGGGCAGCACGCTGACCGCCGCCCCCGAAGTCGCGCTGCTTGAGCCGCCTGGGTTCATGATGCGCAACTACGGGCTGCGCACCCCATTGGTCAGCCTCGCCGCGCATATCGCCTACGGCGCCATCGTCGGCGGGTTCATCTCGCTCGCCAGCTGACGATGACAGCAAGTCGGCCGATCTATCAACGGCCGAGCACCCCATGGACGACCGTTCAGCGCTGCATGCGCTTTTCGCAGCCTGAACGCTCGCTGGAGCGTGTGTGACCGGCACCGCGAAGCTGGCCGGGCCCGGCACCGACACGCAGCCTTCGGCTCGCGTCCCGCTTCGCCTCGGGACGCGCACGTTCGGCCCCGAGGAGCTGGTGGTGATGGCGATCATCAACTGCACCCCGGACTCCTTCTATGACCGGGGCGCGACCTACGCGCCCGACAGGGCACTGGCAGCGGCCGAACGCGCGCTGGATGCCGGTGCCGGGATCATCGACATCGGCGGGGTGAAGGCCGGTCAGGGCCGCCCGGTCTCACCCGCGGAGGAGATCGACCGAGTTGCCGGGGTGATCGCCGCGCTGCGCGCTCGCCGGCCCCAGGCGGTCATCAGCGTCGACACCTGGCGCTCCGAGGTCGCCGGGCAGGCGCTGGCGGCGGGCGCCGATCTCATCAACGATGCCTGGGAGGGCCATGATCCCGCGCTGGCCAAGGTGGCCGCGCAAGCCGGCGCCGGGCTGGTGTGCACTCATGCCGGACACCTTCCCCCGAGAAAGCGGCCCGGGCCGTCCTGTATACCGCGACCTCGTGGCTGACGTGATCGCCACCGTCACCAGCCTGGCCGCCCGAGCCCGGCAGGCCGGCGTTCGATCCGATGCGATCATCATCGACCCGGGCCACGACTTCGGCAAGACGACCGCGCAGTCGCTTGCCCTCATCCGCCACCTCGACGACCTGGTCGCTACCGGGTGGCCGGTGCTCGTGGCGCTGTCCAACAAGGACTTCGTCGGCGAGACCCTCGACCTTCCCATCGAGCAGCGCCTCCCGGGCACGCTCGCGGCGACCGCCCTCTCGGCCTGGTCAGGAGCCCGGATCTTCCGTGCGCACAACGTCATCGAAACCCGCCAGGTGCTCGACATGGTTGCCTCAGTCCGCGGTGACCGCCCTCCGGCGGCCGCTCGCTCAGGGCTTGGCTGAACCGTCCGTGGATCGACTACAGGGCGCTTAGGTCAGTGAGGTCATAGCGAAGGAAGACCGCGCCGTCGTCCTCCAGGATGTGGACGAGACGCAGCCCGAGCGGCGAGTCCAGGAAGGGGCCGTCCAGGATCCGGGTCGCCGGACCGCCCAGAACGGCCGGCGACACCGTCAGGCACAGCTCATCCAGCCGCCCGCAGGCGGCGATCCCCGAAAGCAGACGAGGGCCTCCCTCGCAGCTGACCCGGCGCAGCCCCCGCTCGGCCAAAGCATCGAGCGCCGCGGCCAGGTCAACGTCGCTCTCGCCGGCCACGATCACGTCAGCCCGCCGGGCAAGCTCCCGGCGCCGACCGGCCGGCGTCTCGCCAGGGACTATGACGATCGGTCTTGCCTCAGTGTCGGCGAACAACGCGGAGCCGGAGTCCAGGACGGCGCTGCGGCTGACCACGGCGATCGGAGGAACCTCACTCAAGCCCCGGGCTCGGCGCCAGGCCCGCCGCTCGACACTCGGCTTCTCACCGCCATACCCCTCGACCCGAACCGTCGTCGCGCCCACCAGCAGGACATCGGCATGCCCTCGCAACAGCGCAAACAGCGTCGTGTCCGCCGAGCCCGACAGCCCCCCGCTGCGCCCATCGCGCTGAGCCGCGCCGTCCACGCTGGCCACCATGACCCCGCGCACGTGCTGAGAGCCCGGGTCCGCCACCCAGTAGGCGTCGTCAACGTCGACACCATCCCGACACGGCAAGGGCAGCAACCGGCGCATGCACCAAGTCTGCCCGAACCAGCCATCCACGACCAACCGCCGACGAGCACCGCACCCACGCGCCTTCGGGCCGATAGCCGGTCGCCAGCCCACCGCGCGAGCGAGTTCACTGACGACGAGCAGGGCAGGGATGCCTAGCTCGCGAGCGTCGCCGGCGGGCTGACCACCACGCCCGGGGCGCTGATCGTGGCGCGCTGCGTGATGGGGCTGGGCGCCGCGGCGGTGTTCCCCTCGACCCTGTCGCTGATCTCAAACGTGTTCACCGAGCGCTCAGAGCGCGCCCGCGCGATCGGGCTGTGGGGAGCCAGCGCGGGAGTCGCTGTCGCGCTGGGGCCGATCGTCGGCGGCTGGCTCTTGGCACGCTTCTCGTGGAGCAGCATCTTCTTTGCGATGGCGCCGGTCGCGGCGCTCGCCGCCGGGCTGGTCGCCGGCTGCGTTCCGACCTCGCGCGACCCCGACGCCGCCCGCACCGATCGGCCTGGGGTGCTGCTCTCCGGCGCGGCGATGGCACTGCTGATCTTCACGATCATCGAGGCGCCGATCCACGGGTGGGGCAGCGCCCGGACGCTCGGCGGCTTCGCGCTGGCCGCGATGCTGATCGCCGCGTTCATCGCGGCCGAGCTGCGCGCGCGCGCGCCGATGCTCGACATCAGCCTGTTCGGCAACCCGCGGTTCACGGCCGCCAGCGGCTCGGTCACGATCGCGTTCTTTGACCTGTTCGGGTTCATCTTCCTGATCACCCAGTACTTCCAGTTCTTCAAGGGCTACAGCCCGCTGTCGACCGGCGTGCACCTGCTGCCCGTCGCGATCTCGGTCGGAGTGGCGTCGGTGCTCGGCACCAAGGTCGCGGTGCGCTACGGCACCAAGCTCGTGGTAGCCAGCGGCCTGCTTCTCACGGTCGCCTTCTACGCGTGGGTCGCGACGATCACGGTCAGCACCAGCTACGCGACGATCGCCGCGCAGATGGTGATCGTCGGCACCGGGATGGGCTTCACCAGCGCACCCGCGACCGAGGCGATCCTGGGGGCCGTTCCCGCCGCCAAGGCCGGGGTCGGCTCGGCCGTGAACGACGCCACCCGGCTGCTCGGCGGCACGCTCGGGGTCGCGGCCATCGGCAGCATCTACGCCTCCCTGTACGCCAGCCAGATCACCGCGAACCTACACGAACGCCTGCCCGCTGCGCTCACCGACGCCGCTCACCGCTCAGCCGGCGCCGCGCTCGCGATCGCCGAGCACCTCGCTCACGCCAGCCAAACCGCGCTCGCCACCACCGTCCACACCGCCGCCGCGAACGCGTTCATCCACGGCCTCAGCGTCGGCTGCCTGGTCGCCGGCGCGGTCGCGGCCGCCGGCGTCGGGCTCGCGGCCGCCTGGCTGCCCGCCCAGCCCGCCGCCGCGCCATCAGCCAGCGAACCGTGCACGTGAACCCGGCGAGCTGACCGGAGCGAGGATCCACAAGCCAACACGATTCCGCGATTCGAACCCGAGCAGGAGCAGCGATGCCACCGACAACAACGATCGATCCAGACCAGCCGGTCGTGACGCTGATCAACGTGTTCACCGTCGAACCGGGCGACCAGCAGCGACTGATCGAACGCTGGCAGCAAGCCACCGAGCAGGTGCTGCGACATCTCCCCGGATTCGTGTCCGCCAACCTCCACCGCAGCCTCGACGGCACCAAGGTCATCAACTACGCCCAATGGACCAGCCAAGAGGCGTTCACGGCGATCCTCCAGCACCCCACCGCCGCGCCACACCTCAAGGAGCTGAGCGAGATTGGGACCGCGGCCCCGGTTCTGTGCGACGTCGTCTCCGTCCACCACGCCTAAAGGCGGCAGCTCGCCCGCCGAACCAGGCCCACCGGCTGATCCCGGACCCAGCCCCCGGCATCCGCCAGGAGCGCCAGCGCCGGGCCAGTCTGGCCCGATGACGAAGACGACGGCCGAGCTTGCCGCGCAACGAACGGCCATGTCCTCGAGGCCAAGGTGCTCCTCGCGCAGACGACGCAGGAGAAGTCGCCGTACTGCTCCAGCTATCGCGGTCCGCTCACACCCAGCGCTGCCGCATTGGCAGGAGAAGAAGCCAACCGAGCATCGGCCAGCACTCCTCACAACCAATCGGGCGGTTGGGAGTCCGCTTGGCGGGCGAAATGGCGACCGCGCCCAAGGGGCTCGCTGGGTGAGTCGGACAGAAGCGCCCTCTCGTCGTCGACCACGTGAACCAGAGCCGTCCCAGTTCACAGCCGAGTGCGGACGATGCTGGTGGGCCGACCGGGTCTACTTCCTCGCCTTCTCCCTGGCGGGACCGGATCGAGCCCCTTACCGCGAGGTCGACCAGCCATGCAAGGCTAAATCAAGACACCCGCTCTCACGCACGTTCGACTGCCAGCGCGGAGCCCGCCGCCGGGCGGAAGGCAAGGCTCCCGCTCCGTCCCGGCCCAGACCAGGAGCGGCAGCCGATGCGGCGGCTTCCGGCCAGGCGACGATGGGGCAGCCCGGGCTCAGGGGGTCGGACTTTCGGTTTGGCCCGAACTGGGTTTCCATCTCAGTGCAGTTGACCGCCAAGAGCCAGGGGCGCGAACCGCGCGCTGAGGCGCTGTCCGGGGCTCCGTGCGACCGCGGGAGGCGACGGACCGCTTCCCCCGGCCCAACATCGGCCACCCACCGGGCCAGGACGAGGGCGCGCCTCGCGCCTACTGCACCCAGATGGAGAACCAGTTGCCCCGATTCGCTGGCAGCCGAGCCGCAAGCACCCGCGTGTGGCCGGATTCGTCGCGGAGCGGGAAGGCGAGCTGCTGCAGTGCCGGGGCGACACCGCGCTCGCGCCGGGGGACCGGCTCACGATCCCTCGCCCGCGCCGACGATGCCGAGCGGGTCACTCGCCTGCTTGGGTGCGCCGCGAGTTAGGACCCGCTATGAGGAGCGACCGGGATGGGGGCGACCGGCGGACGTCGGCGCCAGCGCGGCCTGGCGGCCGGTTCGTGACCCTGCGACGGCGGCTCCCCTTCTCGCCCGGTCGCGCGCGCCAGCCGGTGGGCCTGAGCGTTCAAGCAGCAGCGCCGCCAGTCGCTTGGCCTCGATCGCGGCGTTGAGGTCGCCCTCGTGCGCGGCGACGATCGACCCCTTCATG
>JBOGYE010000019.1:0-2948 GCA_050696635.1 Solirubrobacteraceae bacterium
GCGCACGGCCGCCCGGCCGGCGCGCGACGCCGAAGCGGTGGCGCGGCTACGCGCGGCCGACCCGGTGCTGGCGGGCGTGATCGACCGCGTCTCACCCGGCGCGGTCACGGCGCGCCGTCGCCGGCGACCGAACGACCATTACGGCGTGCTGGTGCGCGCGATCGTCGGCCAGCAGGTGTCGACGAAGGCCGCACAGGCGATCTGGGAACGGCTGTCGGCGCGCTACGGAGGGAGTACGCCCACCCCGGCACAGATCCTCGCCGAGGACCCCGAGCAGCTGCGCGCCGGCGCCGGCCTGTCACGCGCCAAGACTTCCTACCTGCGCTCGCTCGCCGAGCACGTGCTCGACGGGTCGCTGGAGCTGCACAAGCTCGGACGGCTGCCTGACGGGAAGGTGATTCAGGAACTGACCGCTGTCAAGGGCCTGGGCGAGTGGAGCGCCCACATCTTCCTGATCTTCCATTTGCGGCGCGAGGACGTGCTGGCGCTCGGCGATCTTGGGATCCGGCGGGCGACGATGCTCGCCTACGGGCTGGCCCAGCTGCCACCGCCGGCGCAGCTGGAGGCGATCGCGGAGCCGTGGCGGCCGCACCGGACGCTCGCCTGCCTGTACCTGTGGGAGTCGCTGCACGTCGCTCCGGTCTGACCGGGGCGGCGGGAGATAGGATCGCACGCACCGTGACCGAGCCGCGCACGATCAGCTTCGGCGCCTCAGAGGTGGCCGAGCAGTACAGCGCCCGGTTGAGCGGGCCGATCTTCGAGCCGTGGGCCGAGCAGCTCGTGACGTCCGCCGCGGTCGACGCAGGCGAGCGCGTGCTTGACCTGGCGAGCGGCACGGGCGCGGTGGCGCGCGCCGCCGCCCGGGCCGCGGGCTCGGCGGGCGGCGTCCTGGCGACCGACATCAGCTCGGCGATGCTGGCGACCTCAGCCGCTGCGCCGGTGACCGAGGACTCCGCCACGATCGAGTTCCTCGAGGCGCCCGCCGATGCGGTGCCCGCGCCCGATCAGAGCTTCGACGTCGTTCTGTGCCAGCAGGGGCTGCAGTTCATGCCGGAGCGCCAAGCCGTCGTTGGCGAGGCCCGGCGCCTGCTGCGACCGGGCGGCAGGCTGGCCGCCACAGTCTGGGCTCGCGGGCACCGCCTGATTCCGTTCGTCGACTACGCCGCTGCGCTCGCTGGCGCTGGCGTGGAGCCTCCGTTCCCCAGAGCCTTCGAGGCCGGGCGCTACTCGCTGGAGCCCGACGACCTGCGGCAGCTCCTCGACGGCTTCGCCGCGACGCAGGTGAGCGTCGTCGAGCTGCGGGTTAGCTGGTCCGACGCCGAGACCGCCGCGGACGCGATCCTCGGGACGCCGTTCGCGCCCCTGTTCGTCGCGCTGTCGCCGGAGCGCCAAGCGGAGGTAAGGGCCGACCTCGTCCGCCGCTTCGCGCCCGGCACCGGGACCTTCACGCACTCGATGCACGCGGTGCTGGCGCTCGCCGCGGCCTGACGGCCAACCGCCGGCGGACGCCGCGTTCGCTCAGACGGCCGAAACCTGCTCCTCGTCCGCGACGCGGAACGAGGAGCCGCAGCCGCAGGCGGCGGTGACGTTGGGGTTCTCGACCTTGAAGCCCGCGCCCTGGAGGCCGTCGACGAAGTCGATCGTCGAGCCCTCGACATAGGGCAGGCTGGGGCCGTCGACCAGCAGGCGGATCCCCTTGTCCTCGAACACCTCGTCGCCGTCCCGGCTCTCGTCGAACGCCAGCGCATACTGAAAGCCCGAGCATCCGCCGCCCCTGACCCCGACTCGTAGCCCCGCCGTGTCCGCGACGGCGCTCTGCGTGGCCAGGAACTCGCGAACCTTCTCGGCGCCTCTGTCAGTGAGAGTGATCATTGCTTCATTCAGTATAGCCCCAGGCCCGCGGGTCCCGGCTCGCTACGCTTGCTTGCATGTCCGTCATCGGCGCCACGCCCGACGAGCTGAAGCAGAGGATCGAGGCCGGGATCCCCGGCGCGACCGCGAGCGTGACCGGGGACGGACACCACTTCAGCGCCGTGATCAGCGCACCCGCGTTCCGCGGGCTGCCGCGGATCGCCCAGCACCGGCTCGTCTACGACGTGTTCGGCCCCGAGCTGGGCGACCGGATCCATGCGCTGTCGATCCAGACCAAGGCTTGCGAACCCGAGGAGGCCCGATGAGCGAGAACCAGATGCGCGACGCGATTCAGGAGGCGATCGACTCCAACTCCGTGATCCTGTTCATGAAGGGCACCCCCGAGGCGCCTATGTGCGGCTTCTCGGCCCGGACGGTCTCGATGCTGGAGTCGATCGGGGCGAGCTTCGCCGCCGTCGATGTGCTGCCCGATCCGCAGATCCGCCAGGAGCTGTCGGCGATCTCTGAGTGGCCGACGATCCCGCAGCTGTTCGTAGCCGGCGAGCTGGTCGGCGGCTGCGACATCGTCACGGAGCTGTACGAAGCCGGCGAGCTGCCCGAGACCCTGCACCTGGAGGGCGGCGAGGCAGCCGCGCCGGCGCTCGACACGGCGCAGTCCGCGCCGCTGACGATCGAGAACCGCCTCTAGAACCGTCGCAGAAAGCGCACCAGCCCACGGAAGAAGCGGTTGCGTGGGTACGCCCCAGCGGGGTCGTTGTGCGCGTAGGCAGGGTCGTTGACCAGCGTCAGGTTGCGCGCCGGAATCCGCGATTGGCGCGCGAGCGCCAGCGTGGCGCGAATCAGCAGCCGGTGGGGCCCGGTCAGTGCCGCGCCGAAGGCGTAGATCCGAAGGCTGCGAGGCAGGCGGCGACCGAAGACGCAATGCACGCCCAGCACCGCCTGGGCGCCGGTGGCGATCCCGTTGTCGACCGCCACCGTGTCGAGCGTGAGGCGCTGCGGGAAGTACCACTCGGTGCCGTCGGCGCCCGCGATCCCGGCGCCCGCGAACATCGACGCGAACCGCGCGATCGGCGTCA
>JBOGYE010000020.1:0-7094 GCA_050696635.1 Solirubrobacteraceae bacterium
CCCGCCGGCCGCGGCGGGAGCCGGGGCGGCGATCTGATCGCCCCGCCTGCCGCCCCCCCGAACGCTCAGGGGCGCAATCGCCGCGCCGAGGCTCAGGGAGGGGCGGTCGCCGCCCCTGAGGCTTCGGACGCGCAGACGCCGGTCAGCGGGCCCCAGGCTTCCTCGGGCGACCAGTCGACGCAGTCAGCGAGCTCCAGCGCGCTCGGGCGCGGATCGCGCGCGTGCTCGCGGGCGCGCGCGGTGGCCTCGTCGTCGGGCAGCTCCCACGCCTCCGGCCGCGGCTTGATCGGGCGAAACGATCACCACGACCGCCGCCGCGTTGGGGTTGCGCCGGTCAGCATCAAGTGCGGCGAATCCGACACGACGACCGGTCTGGGCTCGTGCCCGACGGTCGGCGTCGCGGTCGATCGGCTCCTTGATGCCGGCGCGACGGTGCTATTCGGCGAGACGTCCGAGGTGAAGCGCCGGGCGCTATCCGGCAGCGCGGTGAACCTGACCGGCATCAAGCGCGACACGATCAAACCCGGTGACGTGCTGAGCGGCGGGGACGCGTTGGTGACGGTGAGCCGCCGTATCCTCGCTGAGCTGTTCCTACATGAGCGCGTGGCAGAGGACGAGCGCGTCTGGGTGCATCACGGCACACGGAGCACGCCGGCCCATCTCAGGCCCGAGGGCTTGGCCTGGCAGATGCGGCTGCGGCATCCGCTGCTGGCCAGGTTCGGTGACAGGCTTGTGGTGCGGCGGATGAACCCCCCCAGCACGCTGGGCGGCGGCACGGTCATCGAGACTGCGCGAATCCGTCCCGCGGGTCCCCCGTCGAGTTTGCGCTCGGCCGCGGTCCGACCGGTGCTCGAGCCCACGCCGCTCAATGCCGGAGCGCTGGCGCTGGAGGAACGCCTCCGAGCGGCAGGGCACGAGCCGCCGAGCGTGGCCGAGCTCGGTGAGGCGGCCTCGCACCTGGTGGCGCTGCGCGCCGCCGGCGGCGCGGTACGAGTCGGCCGCTCGATGCACGCGCATCCCGAGGCGATCGCCGCAGTACAGGCGCGGGTCGAGTCGCTTATCCGGGCAGAGGGCGCAGTCACGCTCGGCCGGCTGCGAGACGAACTCGGCACCTCACGACGATACGCCCAGGCGCTGTTGGAGTACCTAGACGGCGCCCGGGTCACCCGCCGGCGCGAAGACAACAGCCGGGTGCTGCGCCGGAGCCCAGCGCCGTGAGGACCAGACCGGATGCTGCGGTCATCTGCTCCTGTCTACTAAGTCTAAGTAAGGAGCTCGTCGTGTCAGCCACTCCCGTTCGCCTCACCCGGATCGCCCACAGCTGCGTGCTGCTGCAGGTCGGCGACACCACGATCCTCACCGACCCCTTTAGCTTTAGCGCGATCCTCAAACCAGACGTGGCAGTGCCCCAGCACTACACATTTGACGGCGGTGCCATCAGCGGCCGGCTGATCACCAAGGCCGACACCGACGTCGGTCACTACAAGACCGCAGCCGCCCAGCTCGCGCCCTCGACCAAAATCGAGATCCTCGCGCCCGGACAACCCCTCGACCTATAGCCCACGAGGCGAGTTCTGCTTCCCGTCGACCAGCGTGCCGGAAGCGGCTCGGCGGCCTTGACCGCCATCTGCAGCTCGGGGCTCAGACGCGGGTCGCGCGGATCGTGATCTCGAGGTCGAGGTAACGCCCAGCCATGCCCTTCATCTTGGTGATGGCGTGGTCGTAGCGGTCGAGCCTGGCCGCGGCTTGGCCCGACAGTCCGGTGGCGTCGGCGACGAGGCTTGAGATCCTCAGCGCCACCGGGGCGGCGTTGCCTGCGACCGTCAGCTCTCCCTCAAGCAGCCACGTGTCGCCGTCGCGCCCGAGCCGGCTGGATCGAAACGTGATCTCTGGGTGGGCCTGAACGTGAAGGAACTTGGGGGATCTGACGTCCTTGTCGCGCCGGGCGTTGGCAGTCTTGAAGCTCGAGGCGTCGATCGCCGCCGACGCCTGCAGTGTGCTGTCGGGCTCGGTGATCGTGATCTCGCCGGAGGCGAACGCGAAGCTGCCGTTGACCGCCGCGAGGCCGAACATGTGGCGGGTGGCGAACGTGATCGAGGACGCCGCCGGCTCGATGCGGTAGCTGCCGGGTGCGGGGATCTGCACCTCGGTCGCTGCGATGCCGGTTGCGGGTTGGCTGGTCATTGCCTGCTCCTTGGATCTGATTGATTGGTGAGCTCGTGGTTGTTGGGACGCCGCCCAAACGCCGGGGACCGCTCGGAGGGCCACGGAAAGCCGGGCTGCCCGGGCTCGGCGGAGCGGCCGTCCAGGCCCGGTCCGCCCGCCGCCGGAACGCTCGCCGAGGTGCGCCCGACCCTGATCATCGCGACGGCGATCAAAAACGCGCCGGCGGCGATCGCGGCCGAGATCAGAAACGAGCGGCTGTAGCCGTGGACTGTGGCGACGGCCACCAGGTGCGGGGTGACGACGCCGTGGTGGACGATCGCGATGGTGTGCAGCCTTGACTTGATCGTGGTCACGGCGATCGTGGACAGCGCGGCGAGGCCGATCGCCCCGCCGATCTGCTGCCCTGTGTTCAACAGCGCCGACGCCAGTCCCGACTCGTGCGCGGCGACGCCGGCGACGGCCCCGAGTGTCAGCGGCACGAACGCCGTCCCCATCCCGAACCCGATCACCAGAAACGGGCCGAGCACCCCCAGATAGCTGCTCCCGGCGGTAACCGTCGACAGCCAGGCGAGCCCGCCGGCGCCGATGGCCGCGCCGAGCGGCACCAGCACCCTTGGGCCCAGCCGAGCGACCAGCCGCGAAGAGATCTGGGCCGAGACCCCGATCATCCCGGCGAACGGCAGGAACTGCAGCCCGGTGCGAAGCGGGCTGTCGTGCTGGACGTCCTGGAAGAACAGGGTCAAAAAATAGAAGATCGAGAACAGCGCGGCGCCGATCAAAAGCATCGTCAGATACGTGCCCGAGCGGTTGCGGTCGGCGAAGATTGAAAGCGGCATCAGCGGGTTGGCGCGTCGTGTCTCCATGATCACGAACGCGACCAGCAGCACGGCCGCCACGGCCAACGTGCCGAGCGTCCCAGAGCTGGTCCAGCCATGGCTGGCGGCGTGGGTGAGCCCGTAGACCAGCAGCGCCATCCCGGCGGTGACGGTGACGGCACCGGGGACGTCGAGGTGGCCTCGGATCGTGTCGGCCTCGCGCAGGACCATCGGGGTCACGATCAGCACGAGGATGCCGATCGGAACGTTGACGAACAGCACCCACCGCCACGAGACGTAGTTGACCAGCAGCCCGCCGGCGAGCAGCCCGATCGCCCCGCCGGCTCCCGACACCGCCGCGTAGACGCCCATCGCCCGGTTGCGCGGCGCCCCCTCGGCGAAGTTGGTCGCGATCAGCGACAGCGCCGTCGGCGACGCGATCGCCGCTCCGACCCCCTGGCAGGCCCGGGTCAGCACCAGCCACAGCGAATCCTGCGCCAGGCCGCCCAGTAGCGAGGCGGCGGCGAAGATCGCGATCCCGACCATGAACATCCGCCGGCGACCGAACAGATCGCCGGTCCGCCCGCCGAACAAAAGCAGCCCGCCATAGGTCAGCGAGTAGCCGGTCGTGACCCACACCAGGTTGGCGATCGAGAAGTGCAGGCCCCGCTGGATCGCGGGCAGCGCGACGTTGACGATCGTCGCGTCAAGCACCACCATCAGCTGTGCAAAGCAGATCACCAGCAGCGCCAGGCCCTCGTGGTCGCTGCCCTTGGCGCGCCCGAACCTATCGGGGCCGGCCGGCGCGGCGGTGCTCGGCTCAGCGGTCATCGCGGGCTCCCCTCGGGCTCGGGACGGTCGATCGCGGCGGTCGCGGCGGGGATCACGAGCTCGTCCACGACATGGCGCGCGAACGCCGGTGACGGCGGCCCCTCGCCGGTCAGGATCCGGTGCAGCATCATCGCCGGGATCGCCGACGCGAGCAGCTCGACGTCGCGCTCGGGCGCGACCTCGCCACGCGCGACCGCGCGCGCGAAGATCTCGCCCAGCGCCGCCCTGCGCGGAGCGACGAACCCCTCCTCAAACGCCGCGCGCAGCTCGACGTCATGGGGCAGCGCCGAGGCAAGCCCCCGCATCACCGCCAGCGTACGCGCCTCCTGCTCGTCGGTCAGCTCGGCGCACACGCGGTCGAAGTCGCCGCGCAGCGAGCCGGTGTCGGCCGGACGGGCGACGGCCTGCAGGTCAGCCAGCGCGTCCACGACCAGCTGCGCCTTAGATCGCCACCGTCGATACATCGTCGCCTTGCTCGCGCCCGCCCGAGCCGCGACCGCGTCGACCGTGACCCGGTCATACCCCTGCTCGGCGACCAGCTCCAGCGCCGCCTCGCGGATCGCATCGGCCCGGCTCGGGTCACGCGGACGGCCCAGGTTGCCGCGGCTCCGCTCCCCGGCTGGCGGTTGTCCCGCGGGGGATGGCGTCGTCGCGTCAGTTCCCCGCATGGGAAGCGCTCACGGTCTGCTGCTCATTTTACGGCTCCAGATCGTTTCGGAACGGAACCGTATCGTATCTCAGCACGGCCGTCAACGACCGACGGCTCTCGATCACCGTCGACGATCCGGCCTGGATCGACGCGGCTCGGCCTCGCCGGCGCCCGCAGGCCGATCGAGATACCGCTTGACCGCCACCAGCGACCAGATCCCCTCAACGATCCCAAATGGCCAGGTGCCGGCCAGAAACCCGTAGCTGCTCGATAACGCGCACCCGACCGCGAACGCCAGCACGAACCGTCGATCGCGGCCCTCTAGCACGTACATCAGCGTCATGAACGTCACCACGCACGCCCCGAATGCGGTCAGCACTGCCCCACCTCTGAGATCCCCGCGCCGGTCGTGCGCACCAGATGACGAATCGGCACGGCAGGGGCCCGGATCGACGCGTCGCACCGCAACCGAACCGCGACCCGTCGCCCGACATCGGCGACGGGTGGGCGGACGGTCGGCGGCTCGATCAGCTTGGGTCCCATCAGCCGTTAGGCTCCCACTTGAACCTGGGTATAAGTCAAGTGCGGGAGAGGTTCGTGTCAGACGCGCACAGTCGGCTATCGATCGGTGACATCGCCACGCGCGCCGGGATGAGCACCTCCCGCGTGCGGTTCTACGAACGGCAAGGGCTGCTAGAACCGCCAGAGCGCACCGGCGGCAAGCGCCGCTACCAACCCACGGTGCTCCGTCGACTGGCGATCATCGACGCGGCCCAACGCGTGGGGTTCAGCCTCCTCGAAATCAAGGACCTGCTCGGCTCGCGCGACGGTCCCGCGCACGAACGCCTGCGCCGCCTCGCGATACGCAAGCTCCCGGACATCGACGAGCTCATCCAACGCGCCACCGCTGTCCAAGCACTCCTGCGCTTCTGCGGCGACTGCAACTGCAAATCGATCGACGAATGCAAGCTCCTCGAGGAACACGCGACGCTGCTCGACTACCGCGCTCTCAGCCCGCCCCGCCACAACAGCGCCCTCAAACGATCAGCTAGCGCTAGCTAGGCTAGCTAGCTTAGGGTATGGTGTGCTCCATGACGGAGGTGGGGATGCACGAGGCGAAGACCAAGCTCTCACAGTTGGTTGACCGCGCCGAGCGCGGCGAGGAGATCGTGATCACGCGCAACGGCAAGCCGGCCGTGAAGCTCGCTCCGATCGCATCGGCGGCGTCGTTGGCGGCGGTGCGGGGCGCGTGGCGCGGGCAGGTGGAACTCGCGGCAGACTTCGACGAACTGCCTGACGACATCGCCGAGGCCTTCGGCGCGAAGTGAAGCTGCTGCTCGACACCCACGCGGCGCTGTGGTGGCTGGCCGACGATGCGCGAGTCGGCAGCGACGCCGAACGGCAACTGAGCGACGACACGAACCACGTGTTTCTGAGCGCAGCGGTGATCTGGGAGGTAGCGATCAAGCGGTCGCTGGGCAAGCTACACGCGCCTGCTGACCTAGCGTCAACGCTTCTCGGGGCAGGTGCGCGGCCGCTTCCCGTAACCGTGGACCACGCTGCCGCCGTGGAAGGACTCCCTTGGCATCATCGCGATCCGTTCGATCGGCTGCTTGTGGCCCAGGCCCACGCCGAGAAAGCCGCGATCGTCTCGCAAGACCATCGCCTGCGGCCGTACGGCGTTGCCTTGGTCTGGTAGCAAGAGCTGTGGCTGACCTTGCACTCGATCGCCAGAAGGTCGAGGCCGGTCCGATGGCTCGCCTTCACCCGCACCGGAACGTCCATGTTCGTGTTCTGCAGCTTCCGGCTGGCCGCCACATACGTCCCCCGGATCCGTTTGCTGGCTTGGATCGGTCAGCGTTCCCGGCAACGAGATCGTCCTGTAGCCGGGCAGCAGCGACCGCGGCGCGCGTCGCCTCCTCCTGGCGGTGCGACGTCTCGCCTCGGCGCAGCGTCGTCACACGCCCGGCCGCCGCGCCCGACGCCGCCCAGCCGACGAATGTGTGTCGCTCCAGGCCGGTTGGGGACCGTCCGGCCGCCAACCACGGCGCGCGGTCGCGGTCGATCCGCCCTCCGATGATCGTCGCCGCCACTTTGAACGCGTCATCCGTCGGCTTGACGCCCCGCTTGGTCGTCTGCTTGACCCAGCTACCGAACACCGAGTCGGTCAGCGTGTCGAGGTCGTCGAGGGAGATCGGCGGCACCGCGAGGTAGCGCACGAAGTTCAGCCGCTCGCGGTCCCTGAGGCTGTCGCCAGTGATGTGGGCGAGATCATCCGTCGCGGTCAGTAGCGCGTGCACAACCTGCGCGAACTCGTCTCGCTCGGTGACGTACCGCTCGCGCTCCTTCCTGCGAGCCGCGAGCCGCTCGCGGACGAAGGCCTCCCTCGCCCGGACGGCGTCGCGTCTGCGTTCGGCCTCGGTCCACGATCCTGGGGGCGCCGCCATCGCGCTGAGTTTCGCGCTGCGCTGCAGGGATGGGATGCAGTGTCCTCGCGGCGGTCGTTATCGCCGGAGGGCGAGGTCCCCGATCGGTCGGGGGCTGTTGGTCTGGGTTTCGCGGATTCCGGGCTGCAGGTCGAGCAGGGTGGTGAGAAGCATCAGCGGGGCGCCGGCGGCCCAGGCTTGCGGTCT
>JBOGYE010000021.1:0-11921 GCA_050696635.1 Solirubrobacteraceae bacterium
CCCCAGCGCCCCGCGCACGGCGCGCTGAGCGCGCTGAGCGCGCCGACGGCAGCGCTCGCAGCGCCGTCAGCGCGTACGCGCCGGCCGCCAGTCCGACGATCGCGGTGCTGGCGGGCAGGGTCGTGACCGCCCAGCTCAGCGCCAGCCCACCCCAGGTGGCCCCGACCGCGATCGACGCCGACAGCGCGATCCCGAGTGCCGGCCGGCAGGTCAGCCGCGCCGCCGCGCCGGCGGGGGTCGCGACCAGCCCCAGCACCAGCAGCGCGCCGACGGCCTGCGTCCCCTCGGCGCTGACGACCGCCAGCGCCCCCAGAAAGCCGAGCCCCAGCAGTTTGACCGGGACCCCGCGCAGCGCCGCCAACTCGGGGTCCAGTGTGCTCAGCAGCAGCGGTCGCGCGGCCGACAGCACGATGCCGGTGGCCGCCAGGGCCACGGCGGCGGCGATCGCCGCATCGGCGCTCGACAGCGACCAGATCGAACCGAACAGAGCGTTGACGGCGGATACGCCGCTGGCGCCGTTGGCGCTGGTCGCGAGGATCGTGAGCAGCAGCGCCCCGACCCCGAGCGTCCACGCGAGAGCCACCCCGACGCCGATGTCATCTACATCGGGGTCGCGGTCCGGCGCTCGCCGCGCGATGCCCAGTCCGCCGGCCGCGGCCAAGGTCAGCGCGAACAGCCCGACGCGCTCGTCAACGCCGATCGTCGCCGCCGCGATCGCGCCGACGAACGCCACGTGGCCGAACGCATCGGACGCGAACACCTGGCCTCGGGCGACCACGAACCACCCAAGCGTCCCGCACGCGAGCGCCACGAACGTCCCCGCCAGCCACGCGTTGCGCGCCAACTCGGAGGCGAACATCACGCCGCTCGCGTCACGGCGTAGAGGATCAACGCCGGCGTCGTCACGCAGAAGCCGACCGGAAGGACGCTGAAGTAGGCGATCGCCAGCCACAGCCAGACGATCCCAAGCGCGAAGCAGACGCTCAGCGCCAGCCCGGCCGCCGGGCGCGCGGTCAGCCGCTGAGCGCCGGCGGCCGGCGCGACCAGCACGGCCAACACCAGCAGCGCTCCGGTGATCTGGCTGGTGGCTGCGACCGCCAGGCCGAGAATCGCGACGAACGCCGTGTCCAGCAGCGCCACCGGCGCGCCGCCGGCGCGCGCCAGCTCCGGATCGATCGAGGCGAGCAGCAGCGGGCGCGCGAGCACGGCCAGCGCCGCCAGCGCCGCGGCGCAGACCACCGCCAACCCCAGCACCTGGCCCTGTGTGATCCCCAAAAACGATCCGAACAGCAGCGTCTCCGGTCCGCCCAGCACCGCCTGGTCGAGGGACAGCAGAAGGAAGCCAACCCCGAGACCGACCACCTGGACGGTGCCGACCAGCGCCGAGTCGCTGCCCGGGGCGATGCGGCGCGAGCGCACGCCGCCCCGACCAGCGCCGAGCGTCAGCGCGGCCGCCGTGCAGGCCAGGTAGTAGCCCAGCGACAGGGGCAGCCCGGCGAGCGCCGCCCCGGCGGCCCCCGGGAAGGCCATCACCGACAGCGTGTGTGAGGCGAACGCCTGGCGGCGCAGGACGACGTAGAAGCCGACGGCGCCGCCGAGCAGCGCGACCAGCGTCCCGGCCGCCAGCGCGTGCGCCATGAACGGGTACGTGAACAGCAGCCGCAGATCCTGCAGAGGGTTCGGCGACGGGGACGGGGTCATCGATGGTCGTGGCGGTGGCCATGGTGGTGGGGCGCCTCGGGCTCGCCGACGACGACCAGCCGGCCGGAGGCCGTGCGCAGCACCTCGATCGGCGCCCGGTAGAGCTCGCTCAGCCGCGGCGCCGTGATCACCTCATCGACCGGACCGGCGACCGCCCGACCGCCGGCGAGGTAGATCACCCGATCCAGGTGGGCCGCGATCGGGTTTACGTCGTGGGCGACCAGCAGCACCGCAACGCCCTCCCGGTCGCAGACCCCGCGCAGCAGCGCAGCCACCGAGGCCTGGTTTGGCAGGTCGAGGCTGTCGAGCGGCTCGTCGAGGATCAGCAGCCGCGGCCGGTGCACGAGCGCGGTCGCGATCAGCAGCCGCTGCTGCTCGCCGCCTGACAGCTCGCCGATCGCGCGCCGCGCGTAGGATGCCGCGCCGACCAGCTCGATCGCCTCACGCACGCGCGCCCGCGCGCCGGCCCGTCGCTCGCGGGCCCGCGGGGTCAGCCCCAGCGGTACGCCCCAGCGGGCTCCGTCGAGGCCGAGCGCCACCAGGTCGATCCCGCGCACCCGCGTGCCGGCGTGAAAGCCGTGGCGCTGCGGGAGATAGCCGACCTGGGCCCGGGCCTGGCGCGGCGGGCGGCCGAGCAGCTCGATCGTCCCGCTCGCCAGCGGGTGCAGGCCGAGCAGCGCGCGCATCAGCGTCGATTTGCCGGCGCCGTTGGTGCCAAGGACGGCGACCAGCTCGCCCGGCGCCACCTCGAAGCTGACGCCGGTCAACAGCGACGTGGCGCCGATCGTGATCGACGCGTCGGCGACCGTGGCGACCGTGGCGCCGCTCATCGGCCCGTGCCCCTGTGAAGCGCCGCTTGCAGCGCCCTCAGCTGAGCCACCTGCCACTGCTGGAAGCTGTCGGTCTGCGGGGTCAGCGTCTCGGTCACGCGCGCGATCGGAACCCCGGCGCCACGCGCCACGTCGTTCAGACGCTGGACCTCGGGGGTGAGGTTCTGGGAGTTGACGACCCAGACGGCGATCGCGTGTTCACGGATCTGTCGCTCGGTCACAAGCGTGTCCTGTGCGGTCGGCTCGACTCCCTCGCTGACGGCCTTCATGAAGCCGGGCGGGGTCAGCAGCCGCAGGCCGAGCGCCGGCGCCTGGAGCGCAAAGATCGACTCCGAGGCGCCGACCGCGATGCCGGCGTAGCGGCGCCGGATCGTGGCGATCAGGTGTGCGTAGGTCGCCAGGCCGCGGGTCCGGAAGGCGCGCAACGCGTGCGCGAAGTAGGCCCGACGCGCCGGGTAGGCGCGGCCCAGCGCGGCCGAGATCGCGCCGGCGACGCGGCGGACGTCGTCGGGGTCATACCAGCGGTGCGGGTTGGCGCCGGCCGGCAACCCGAGCAGCGAGCCGACGTTGAGCTCGACGCGACCGTGGACCGGGTTGGCGGCCAGCAGCCGCGGCGCCCACGGGTCGTAGGAGAGGCCGTTGACGATCGTCAGCTGGGCGTTGGCGAACGCGCGAGCGTCGACCGCGGTCGGCTCGTAGGAGTGCGGGTCCTGGGCGGGATTGGAGATCACGCTTGCGACGGTCGCGTGAACCCCGCCCAGCTGGCGCGCGATGCTGCCCCAGAAGCTCTCGGCGGCCAGGATCCGGACGCGGCCGCCGATCGTGTGCACGCTGGCGGTGCCGCAACCGGCCAGCGCCAGGACGAGGCAGGCCACCGCGGCGAGGGTCGGCATCCGGCCGGGCACGCCGCCCACCCTACCACCCAAGTGAGATTGAGTCTCATTCTCATTCTCGTCCGGTCGCGGGGTACAGTGGGAGGCGATGGCAAGCCGCGAATGGTTCGACTCCGTCTACAGCTCTCTGGCCGGCGCCGGACTGCGCCGAGGGGGCGCGCGCGACCGGGTGATCGAGGTGCTGCTCGACCAGGAGTGTGCGCTGACCGCGGTCGAGATCGAGCAGCGGCTGCGGGCGCAGGGCCGCCCGACCGCCCGCGCCACGATCTACCGGGTGCTCGACCTGCTGGTGGACCGCGGACTCGCGGAGCGGGTCGTGGTCGACGGCGGCCAGGCCCGGTTCGAGCCGCTGGAGCCCAGCGGGCGCCACCACCACCATCTCGTCTGCGGGCACTGCGGCCGGCTGGTGGCGTTCGACGATCCCGGCCTGGAGCGTGCGATCGATCGTCTCTCGGACCGGCTCGGGGTGACCGTCGATGGCCACGACGTCCTTTTGCGCGGCGCCTGCGATCGCTGTGGCTGAACCACCACCGATCCTATGGCGGCCGTCGGAAGAGCGGGTCACGCGCGCCACCCTGACGCGCTTTACGCGCTGGCTCGCCGACACGCGCGGCCTGCGCTTCGACGACTACGAGGCGCTGTGGCGGTGGTCGGTGCGCGACCTCGACGGCTTCTGGTCAGCGATCGTCCAGTTCTTCTCGCTGCGCTTCTCCAGCGGCGGCGAGGTCGTGCTGGGCGAGCGCACGATGCCGCGCGCGCAATGGTTCCCGGGCTCGACGATCTCCTACGCCGAGCACGTGTTCGCGGGCAAGGACGACGGTGGGGTGGCGATCCGCTCGCTGTCGGAGGTCCGCCCGGAGCTCGAGACCTGGACCTGGGGTCGGCTGCGCGACGAGACCGCCCGCGTGGCTGCGGGGCTGAGGGCGCTGGGCGTGGGGGAGGGCGACCGCGTCGTCGCCTACATGCCGAACATCCCGGAGACGGTCGCCTGCTTTCTGGCCTGTGCGTCGCTCGGCGCCGTCTGGTCGTCGGCCGCTCCCGAGTTCGGCGCCCGCAGCGTCGTCGACCGCTTCGCACAGGTGACGCCCAAGGTGTTGCTGGCCGTCGACGGCTACCGCTACGGCGGCCGCGACTTCGACCGCGACGCGATCGTCGACGGGCTGGCCGCGCAGTTGCCCGGTCTGGAGCACGCCGTTCGCCTCGGATACCTGGACGGCAGCGGCTGGGAACCGGGCTTCCTGCGGGACGGCGAGCCGCTGAATTTTGCGCCGTTGGCCTTCGAGCATCCGCTGTGGATCCTCTACAGCAGTGGCACCACCGGCCTTCCGAAGCCGATCGTCCACGGCCAGGGCGGGATCCTGCTGGAGCACGTCAAGAAGCTGCATCTGCACCTCGACGCGCAGGCCGGCGACCGGATCTTCTGGTTTACGACGACCGGCTGGATGATGTGGAACTTCCTCGTCGGCGTTCTCTTGACCGAAGCGTCGATCGTGCTGTTCGACGGCAACCCGGGCCACCCGACGCTCGACACGCTGTGGGATCTGGCGGAGCGGACCGAAATGACGACGTTCGGCACCAGCGCGGCGTTCATCTCCGCCTGCATGAAGGCGGCGGTGCAGCCGCGACGGGGTCGCGCGCTTTCGTTAGGCGCCGTCGGCTCGACCGGGTCGCCGCTGGCGCCCGAGGGCTTTCAGTGGGTCTATGACCGGCTGGGCTCCGACACGTGGCTGTTCTCGACCTCGGGCGGGACCGACCTGTGCACCGCGTTCGTAGGCGGCGTGCCCACCCTGCCGGTGCACCTGGGCGAGTTGCAGGCGCGATCGCTGGGCGCCGCGGTCCAGGCGTGGGACAAGGATGGGCGGCCGCTGGTGGGCGAGGTCGGCGAGCTGGTGATCACCGAGCCGATGCCGTCGATGCCGGTCGGCTTCTGGGGCGACGACGACGGCTCGCGTCTTTGTGATGCGTACTTCTCCATGTATCCCGGGATCTGGCGCCACGGCGACTGGATCGAGATCACCGATCGGGGGACGGCGATCATCTACGGGCGCTCTGACTCGACGATCAACCGCGGCGGGGTGCGGATGGGGACGAGCGAGATCTACCGCGCGGTGCTGTCCTTGAACGATGTCGTCGACGCCCTGGTCGTCGATCTGCCGCGGCCCGGCACCGACGGTTGGATGCCCCTGTTCGTCGTGGTTGCCGACGGGGCGACGCTCGACGAGGCGCTGCTCGCCGAGATCCGTCGGCGGATCCGCCAGGACTGCTCCCCGCGCCACGTGCCCAACGAGATCCGCCAGATCGCCGCCGTTCCCCGGACGCTGTCTGGGAAGGTCTTGGAGGTTCCGGTCAAGCGAATTTTGACCGGAACCCCGGTCGAAGTTGCCGTCAGCCGCGAGTCGCTCGCCAACCCTGGGGCCCTGGATTACTTCGTAGAGCTGGCGAGGGGGGGTGGCAGCGGCACGGCTGAGTGCTCTTAAGTGGTGTGACGAAAAGTTTCGACCATGGCGACACTTTTCATCACGGCCCCGAGCGAGAGCGGGCGATCGCCGCCTTCGCTGCCAAGCAATACGGGCACGTCACTCGGAGGCAGCTACTGGACCTTGGGTTCAGCTCCGGCGGGATCGCCGGCCGGTTGGCCGCTGGCCGGCTGGCGACAGTCCACCTCGGCGTCTACGCCGTCGGCGTACGGCGCAACGACCCGCTTGCCCGCGCCGCCGCCGCCGTGCTCGCCTGCGGCCCCGGCGCCGTCCTCAGCCACTGGTCCGCGCTGGCGCTGTGGGAGCTGGTGCCTCGCTGGCCGCCCAAGCCGCATGTGACGGTGACCACGGCACGCCAGCGGCCCCGCATCCAGATCCACCGCAGCCGTACCCTCACCCGCGCGGACCGCCGGCTGCAGCTTGGGATCTGGACGGCGACCCCGGCGCGGGCGCTGCTGGACGTCGCGACCGACCTGACCGACAGGCAGCGCACGCGGATCGTCAACGAGGCACGGCAAAAGGGCATCCTGCACCTCGCCACGCTCGCTGAACTGCTCGGGCGCTGCCCCAACCATCCGGGCGAGAAGGCGCTGCGCGGGTTCGTCGAGGCGTCCGGCAATCCGACCCGATCGGCGCTCGAGGACGAGTTCGTCGCGTTTTTGACCCGCTTCGGGCTGCCGATGCCGCGCCTGAACGCCGTGGTCGAGGGCCACGAGCGCGACGCCGTCTACGACGCCGAACGCCTGATCGTGGAACTCGACGGCTGGGCCTGGCACCGTGAGCGCGCGCAGTTCGAATCCGACCGAGAGCGCGATGCGACCGCGCTGGCCGCCGGCTGGCCCACCTTGCGGCTGACCCGGGAGCGGATGCGCGCGGCGCCCGAGGCGGAGGCCGAGCGGCTGCGCGCGATCCTGGTCGCCCGGCGCGCGGGGTCCTAGCCTCGTCTTACGGACTTCTTGGAGAACTCTGAAAGGTTCCTCACGCCCGATTGGTGTGATCCGAGTCGGGAAAGAACAAGCGATAAGGCATCGAAATCAAATCATGAAGACACTGCTCCGATCTCTACCGATCCTCGCCGGCGCGGTCGCGGGCGCGATCGTGGCGCTGGTGATCTCTAACTCGAACGGCACCACCCACTACGTGACCACGACGACGCCGTCGGCCAGCGCGTCGGGCAGCAGCGTGCCCACGTCGTTCAGCAGTGGCGGCGGTCTGACGATCAACCAGATCTACAAGGCCGCTAGCCCCGGCGTGGTCGACATCCACGTCATCTCCAAGACCCAGTCGCCGAGCTCCGGCCTGTTCGGCGGATCGCAGGTCCAGGAGGGCGAGGGCGCGGGGGTGGTGTTCGACTCCAAAGGCGACATCCTCACCGACGAGCACGTGGTCGCCAACGCAACCTCGGTCAAGGTCACCTTCCTGGACGGGAAGAGCGTTTCGGGCAAGGTGCTCGGCACCGATCCGTCGACCGACGTCGGCGTGATCCACGTCGACGTGCCGGCCTCGCAGCTGCATCCGATCGCGCTGGCGGACTCGAGTGCCGCTCGGGTCGGCGATCCGGTGGTCGCGATCGGCAGCCCGTTCGCCCAGCCGTGGACGACCACCTCCGGGATCGTCAGCCAGACCGGCCGCCCGATCCTGGCGCCCAACCAGTACCAGATCACCGGCGCGATCCAGACCGACGCGGCGATCAACCCCGGCAACTCCGGCGGTCCGCTGCTGGACGCCCGCGGGCACGTGCTCGGGCTCAACGACCAGATCGAGACCAATAACACCAACGGTCAGGGCCAGGCATCGAGCTCCGGGGTCGGGTTCGCCACGCCGATCAACACCGACGCCAAGGTGGCCAACGAGATCATCGCCGGCAACAAGGTCGAGCACCCGTGGGTCGGCGTCAGCCTCACCGGCGCCTCCGCCGGCGGTGCCCAGATCGCATCGAACGGCCGATGCCAGGCGATCACGCCCAACTCGCCGGCGGCGATGGCCGGCCTGGAGCCCGGCGACCTGATCACCGCCGTGAACGGCAAAGCGATCTCCTCGACCGACCAGTTCATCCAGACGATCGGTGGCGACCACCCAGGCCAGACCGTGACGTTGACCGTCAAGCGCTCGGGTCAGAGCAAGCAGATCCAGGTCAAGCTGGGCGACAGGCCCGCCCAGGCGCCCTGCTGACGCTTCCGCGCGCGTGACCAGGCGGGGCCGCCCGTGGCGACCGGGCGGCCCCGCCACGCGTGGTCGGGGCCGCGGGTGGGCCGGCGTCGCGAGCTGCGTGTTCAGGCGCGAGCCGCGTGTTCAGGCGCGAGCCGCGTGTTCAGGCGCCCGCCGCGCTCGCCGCCATCGCCAGCGTGCGCGCCATCAGCTCGCCGTGGGCGCTGCGCGTGCGACCCTGACGGCGATGCCAGATTCCGTCGCGCGCCAGCGTCCACGCGAACGTGTCGTCGGCCAGGCAGCGGTCGATCGTGTCCTGAAGCTCGGCCCGCAGCTCGGGCTGATCGACGGGGACCAGCAGCTCCACGCGCGTGTCCAGGTTGCGCGGCATCAGGTCAGCGGAGCCGATGTAGTACCGGTGCTCGTCGCCGCGATGGAACGAGTAGATCCGGCTGTGCTCGAGGAAGCGGCCGACGACCGACACCACGTCGATCGTGTCCGACACGCCGGGGACGCCGGGAACCAGGCAGCAGATCCCGCGCACGTTGAGCTCGATCGGCAACCCCGCCTGCGAGGCGCGGTACAGCGCCTCGATGATCTCGGGATCGACCAGCGCGTTCATCTTGAACGCGATCCGCGCCTCGAGGCCCGCCTCGTGCGCCTCGACGGTGCGCTGGATCTCGTCGATCAACGGCCGGCGCATCCAGGTCGGCGCCACCAGCGTCCGCTGCTGGGGCGCGGGGTGGCCATAGCCGGTCAGCGCGTTGAACAGGCCCGCGACCTCCTCGCCGATCTCGTGGTCGGTCGTGAAGAAGCCGAAGTCCTCGTACAGACGGGCGTTCTTGGCGTGGAAGTTGCCGGTCCCGATCATCACGTAGTTGCGCACCGTGCCGCGCTCGCGGCGGACGATCAGGATCGCCTTGGCGTGGGTCTTGAGCCCCGGGATGCCATGCACGACGTGGGCCCCCACCTCCTCGAGCGCCCGTGACCAGCGGATGTTCTGGCGCTCGTCAAAGCGTGCCTTGAGCTCCACCAGGCAGACCGCCTGCTTGCCCTTCTCGGCCGCCTCGATCAGCGATGGAACCAACGCCGAGTCGTCCGATGTGCGATACACCGTCATCTTGATCGCGAGCACGTTGGGGTCGTCGACGGCCTGGCGGACGAACCGCTCGGCACTGCCGGTGAACGACTGGTACGGGTAGTGGACGAGGACGTCGGAGGCGCGCATCATCGCGAACAGGTCCGGCTGCGCGTCGCCGTCGGTCGGCGCCGTGACCAGTCCGGCCTGGGTCACCGGCGTCCAGTTCGGCCACCGCAGGGCGGGGCGCTCGCGGCCCGCGGCCAGCTGCCACAGATCTGACAGGTCGAGCAGTCCTTCGACGTCGTAGACCTGGAGCTCGTCGACGTCGAGCCACTCGATCAGTCTGGTGCGCAGCTCGGGATCCATCCCGGCGCCGACCTCGAGCCGCACGACCTCGCCGAAGCGCCGCCGGCGGAGCTCGTCCTCGACCGCCTGCAGCAGATCGTCGGCCTCGTCGGAGACCTCGAAGTCGGCGTCGCGGGTGACGCGGAACAGGTCGTGGCTGACGATCTCCATCCCCGGGAACAGCGCGTCGAGGTGGGTGGCGATCACGTCCTCGAGCGCCACAAACGTGTCCGGCTCGATCTCGGCGAACCGCGGCAGCGCCTCCTTGGGCACCTTCACGCGGGCGAACGCGTCTTGGTCAGAGTCCGGATCGCGCAGCCGGACGATCAGGCTCAAAGAGAGATTCGATATATACGGGAACGGCCGCCCGTGGCCCACCGCCAACGGCGTCAGGACCGGGAAGATCTGCTGCCGGAAGTGGCGGGCGATCGACTTCGCGGGCGCCTCCGGATCCTGGCAGGCGACGATCCTCACGCCGTGGCGCGCGAGCTCCGGGCGGACGCCGCCCAAGAACTCGTCGGCGTGGCGACGGTCGAGCTCCCGTACCCGGTCGTGGATCGCGGCCAGCACCTCGGTCGGGGTCAGGCCGTCGGGGCCGCGGGCGTGAACGCCCGCATCAACCTGGTCGTGAACGCCGGCGACCCGGACCATGAAGAACTCGTCCAGGTTGGTGACGAAGATCGCCAGGAACTTGAGCCGCTCGATCAGCGGCAGCGACTCGTCCTCGGCCAGCTGTAGGACGCGGTCGTTGAAATCCAGCCATGACAGCTCGCGGTTGGTGTAGAGCGCCGGGTCGGAGAGGTCGGCGGCGCTCGTAGGAGCGTCGACCTGGGTCACCGCGCGCCGCTTCCGGCTCCGTCGGCGATCGCTCGCAGCTGCGCCGGGGCGACCAGCAGCACCAGCTCGCCATTCGCCACGGCCGCCAGCCCGCCCTTGCGAAGGCGCACTCGCGCTCCGGTGAGGTCGCCGAGCGCGACCGGCAGCGATGGGTTGTGGCCGACCAGCAGCACCTCGCCGCGGCCGGCGGCGAGCGCGGCGGCGTCAAACGGGTCGCCGTCGAGCGCTCGCTCGACCTCGGGTTGCACGCCGAGCGCCTGGCAGGCGTGGCGGGCTGTGTCGAGTGCACGCAAGCGGGGGCTCGTCAGGCACGCGTCGATCCGTACCCCGAGCGCCGCCAGCGCGCGCCCCGCGGCCATCGCCTGCGCGACCCCCTTCTCGGTCAGCGGGCGCTCGGCGTCGGCCGCGCCGTCCGCCGCGTCTCCGTGTCGCAGCAGCCAGATCACGCCACGGACTCTACCCCTGTCCAATGCACGAATCGTTGCAGCCGGGCTGCCCGGCCGGGGCTGACCAAGACGGCGCTCTGCGCCGCGCGGTGAGCCGGCTGTTCAAGCCGACCGCGCTACGTGCTGTCGCGCTGGAGCTGGCTGTAGCGCTCGGGGGTGATCAGCACCGCGCATCTGGTTCTTCTGGGTGAGCACGATCTTGTCGATCTCGCCGGCCTCCAGCGAGGCGATCAACCGGGCGAAGTCGCGCGCGCACCACAAGCCATGCAGGCGTTCCTGGAGCCCGAGATCTTCGACGGCGCCGTCAGCATCGCCCGCGCCCGCGCCCGCCGCGCCGGCGGCCGGCAGCTGCAACTCGTCGACGACCACGACTGACCCGCCGATCGCGCTGCGGCTGAGCGAGGCGGGAAGAACGGGTGCGCCGGCGCTGAATCACAACTGACGGCGTCAGCCAATCTCAACCCCTATGGTGAACTTCATCACGACTATGGCCCGTCGCTCCGGCACGAAGAGTTCGAAGCGGTGCTGATCTACTCGATGAGCGTTTCGGTGGACGGCTTCATCGCCGACCGCGAGGGCGGGTTCGGGTGGACGGTCCCTGACGAGGAGCTGTTTCGCTTTCACCTCGCACGGGTGCGCGAGCTTGGCTGCCATCTGTGCGGCCGCAAGCTGTACGAGACCATGTTGGTGTGGGAAACGGATCGGTCGCTGCGTGACACCGAGCTCCACACCGCGTTCGCCGACGTCTGGTGCGCGCTTCCGAAGGTCGTCTTCAGCCGCACGCTCGACAGCGTCCAGGGCAACGCTCGACTCGCCGAGGGGTCGGTGGCCGAGGAGGTCGCCGCCGCGCTCGCTGCGACTGACAAGGACGTCGAGATCGGCGGCGCTGGTCTGGCCGCGGCGGCGATCGAGCTCGGCCTAGTCGATGAGCTGCGGATGTTCCGCAATCCCATCGTCGTCGGTGGCGGCACGCCGTTCCTGCCGCCGGTCACCGAAAGCGTCCCACTGGAGCTGATCGAGACCACGCAGTTCGGCTCGCGCGTGATCTACGAGCGCTACAGGCGCGTCCTCGAATGACATGGACTGACACCCGTGACGGCGCGCTCATCCGATCAGCCAGCGTGCGCCGCAAGCGGATCGGCTGCCGGCGCAGGCACCGGCTC
>JBOGYE010000022.1:0-11981 GCA_050696635.1 Solirubrobacteraceae bacterium
GGCTCGACCGCCGCGAGCCGATCCGCGAGATGCCGGGGATCGACCACCTGTCGATCGAGCATGCCGTCGCCGAGGCCGGCGAGGCCGCGGCGCTGGGGATCCCGGCGGTGCTGCTGTTCGGCCTGCCGGCGGCCAAGGACGAGGAGGGGTCCGGGGCGTGGGACGACGAGGGCGTTGTCCAGCTCGCGATCCGCGCGATCAAGCGCGCTCACCCGCAGTTGCTGGTGATCAGTGACCTTTGCCTGTGCGAGTACACGAGTCACGGTCACTGCGGCGTGATGACCGCGGATGGCAGCGTCGACAATGACGCGACCCTGGCCCTGCTGGCCAAGACCGCCGTATCGCAGGCGCGCGCCGGCGCCGATGTGGTTGCTCCCAGCGACATGATGGACGGGCGCGTCGGCGCGATTCGCTCCACGCTCGACGAGGAGGGGCTGGGCGAGACGCCGATCATGGCCTACAGCGCCAAGTTCGCCTCATCCTTCTACGGCCCGTTCCGCGTCGCCGCCGACTCGGCGCCCGCGTTCGGCGACCGCCGTGGCTATCAGATGGACCCGGCCAATGGCACCGAGGCGCTGCGCGAGGCGCGCCTCGACGTTGACGAGGGCGCCGACATCCTGATCGTCAAGCCGGCGCTGCCTTACCTCGACCTAGTGCGCCGGATCAAGGACGACACCGGGCTTCCGGTCGCCGCATACAACGTCAGCGGCGAGTACTCGATGCTGAAGGCTGCCGCGGCGGCCGGATATCTGGACGAGTGCGCCGCCGTGCTCGAGGCGCTGACCTGTATTCGCCGCGCCGGGGCCGACATGATCATCACCTACCACGCGAAGGATGCCGCACGATGGCTGCAATAGAGACCTCCCACGACGGGATCACGACAGGCCCGCCGCCGGGTCCGCACGGACCCAAGCTGCGCAGTCGCGCCCACGGCGCGGCGATCGAGCTGACCGACTCAGACCGGCGGCTGCTGAACCTGATGCAGGGCCAGTTTCCGATCGCTGCGCGCCCCTATCAGCACGTCGCCGCACAGGCCGGGCTGTCCGAGCAGGAGGCGCTCGCGCGCGTCCAGACGTTGCTTGACGAGCGGATCATCCGCCAGGTCACCCCGATCTTCGACACACGCGCGCTCGGCTATAGCTCGATGCTGGTTGCCGCCAAGGTCGATCCCGAGCATCCGTGGCGGGCCGCGAACATCATCAACGCCCACCCCGGCGTATCGCACAATTACCTGCGCAACCACGAGTTCAACATCTGGTTCACGATCGCGACCGAGCCCGGCTCTCCGCTCGGGTTGGAGGGAACGCTCGACGTGCTTGCGCGCGAGGCCGGAGCGGAGTCCGTCCGCCAGCTGCCGACGCTGAAGCTGTTCAAGATCCGGATGGACCTGGAGATGGAGGGCGGCACGGAGGCGCTGGCCACGCCGTCGGCAGAGGCGGCCGCGCCGGCCGAGACCGAGCCTCAGCCATACGACGAGTTCGACCGCCAAGTGATTCGCGCGCTCCAGGGCGACATGCCGGTGGTAAGCGAGCCCTACGCGCCCGCGGCGGCCGCGCTCGGGATCTCATCGCAGCGCCTGCTCGCCCACCTGGAGGGGATGCGCGACCGGCGGCTGCTGCGCCGGGTGGCCGCGATCCTGTTCCACCGCCGCGCGGGCTTTTCCGCCAACGGGATGGGGGTCTGGAAGGTGCCCAGCGAGCGGATCATGGAGCTGGGCATGCGGATGGCTTCGTTCCGCGGCATCTCGCACTGCTACGAGCGACCGACGTATGCCGACTGGCCCTACTCCGTATTCACGATGGCGCACGGACGCTCCAAGGAGGAGTGCGACGCGATCCTCGACTCGATCGCGGCCGATACTGGAATCAGCGACCGCGCGACGCTGTACTCATCGACCGAATTCAAGAAGATCCGGCTGCTGTACTTCACCGACGAACATCGCGCCTGGGAGCGCGAGCACGCCGGCGTGTGACCGACCGCGAGGCGCTCTCGGCGCAGCTGTTCCAGCGGGCCCTGCAGGTCCTTCCCGGCGGGGTCAACTCGCCGGTGCGGGCGATGCGCGCGATCGGCCGTGACCCGATCTTCATCGCCTCGGGCGCCGGCGCCACGATCGCCGACGTCGACGGCAACGAGTACATCGACTGGGTCTGCTCGTGGGGTCCGCTGATCCACGGGCACGCCCATCCAGATGTGGTGGCGGCGGTGCGGGATGCCGCCGCGCGCGGGACCAGCTTCGGCGCGGCGACCGCCGGTGAGGTGGAGCTGGCCGAGGAGGTCGCGGCGCGGATGCCGTCCGTGTCGATGCTGCGGATGACCTCGTCGGGGACCGAGGCGACGATGAGCGCGCTGCGGCTCGCGCGGGCGGTGACCGGACGCGAGAAGGTTCTGAAGTTCTCCGGCGCCTACCACGGCCACGTGGACGGGTTGCTCGCGCAGGCCGGGTCGGGGCTGGCGACGCAGGGGATCCCGTCCAGCCCGGGCGTGCCCGCGGCGGCGACCGCCGCGACCGTGATCGGATCGTGGAACGACCGCGCCACGCTGCCTGACCCCGACGACCTGGCGGCGATCATCGTCGAGCCGATCCCCGCCAACATGGGGGTCGTGCCGCCGTCCGATGGCTTCCTGCGGGCGCTGCGCAAGGACGCCGACCGAGGCGGCGCGCTGCTCATCTTCGACGAGGTGATCACTGGCTTCCGGGTGGCGCGTGGAGGCGCCCAGGAGCTGTTCGGGGTGCAGCCGGACCTGACGATCTTGGGCAAGGTCGTAGGCGGGGGGCTGCCGGCCGCGGCATACGGCGGTCGACGCGAGCTGATGGAGCGGGTCGCGCCGGCCGGCGACGTCTATCAGGCCGGAACGCTGTCGGGCAATCCGCTCGCCGTGTCCGCCGGCCTCGCCGCCCTGCGCCTGCTCGACGGCGACGCCTACGCGCGACTTGAGACGACCACCGAGGCGTTGGCGCGCGGCCTGCGCGCGGCTGCGGCCGCGGCGGGGGTGGCGGTGCAGGTGCAGAGCGTCCCGGGGTTGCTGACCGTGTTCTTCTCCGAGCATCCGATCCACAGCTTCGCGGCCGTTGCCGAGTGGTGCGACACCAGCGCGTACGGCGCCTGGTGCCGGGAGCTCTTGGCTCGCGGCATCTACCCGCCGGCGTCGCAGTTCGAGGCCTGGTTCCCGTCGCTCGCGCATGGGCCCGAGCATGTGCAGGTGACCGTCGCCGCGGCGCGAGAGGCGTTCGAGGCGCTGTGAGCCTCCAGACGCTGAGAGCGGCGCTGGCCGCGGAGGGGGGCACGATTGCGGCTGCGCTGGCTCCGGCGCCCGAGGCCGGAAACGGCGCGGGCCGCGCTCCTGCGCAGCCACAGCCGCCGGGCCCGCCGCAGCTCGCGGCCTCCGGCCCGCGGGCCGCCGAGCGGCGAGCCGAGTACGAGCTGCTGCTGGAGATGATCCTGGAGGGATCGCTGCTGCACTATGGGTCGCCGCGGGTGATGCGGTGCGACGACCCTGCGCTGGCGCTGCTGCTCGGCGATCGGCTGTACGCGCTCGGGCTGGAGCGCCTGGCCGCAATCGGCGATATGGACGCGGTGGCCGAGCTGGCCGATCTGATCTCGCTGCTGGCGCAGGCCCAGGCGGCCGGCGACGAGCCGCTGGCAGCGGCGATCTGGGAGGCCGGCGCCGCCGCGATCGGCTGGGGCGGAGGTTGGCAGCACGAGCAGGCAAAAACGCTCGCGCGCAGCGGCGACGGTCGCGCGCGCGAGGCGCTGCAGGCGTTCCGCGATGCGGCGGTGGGCGCGGCAAGTGACGCCCGGGCGTCTGATGGCGGTAGGCTTACCGCCGCGTCGGAGTGATTTAGCGGCGGTTGAGCAAGGGAACAAGTGGCAGATCGGCACAAGCAGGGGAGCAGGTCCAAATACACCGCCGACCGGCAGATGCCGGGCGCGTTCGAGGGCGAGACGGTCACCCGTCGCCGCTTCATGACGGCGGTCACGCACGGAGGCGGCGCGGTCGCCGCGATGGCCTTCACGCTGCCCGTGGTCGGCTTTGCGATCGGACCCCTGTTCAGCCGCCTGCCGTGGAGCTGGGAGCCGATCGGCCCGCCCAGCGACTTCACCGAGAGCACCTATGCGACCAAGGTGATCACGATCGTTCCCGGGATCGGCGAGGCCGGCAACTCGATCGCGTACGTGCGCGCACGTGATCCGAAGATCGACACCGAGGCGCTGGATCAGTACAACCACTGGGTGGCGCTGTCATCGCGCTGCATGCACCTGGGCTGCCCGGTGCGCTTCGTCGCTGCCGCCGAGCGCTTCATCTGTCCCTGCCACGGCGGCGTCTACGACTTCCGCGGGATGGTCGTGGGCGGACCGCCGGTGCGGCCGCTTGACCGCTTCTACACCCGGCTGAACAAGACCACGGGACTGGTCGAGATCGGCCCCCGCTACTCGGTCAACTCCGAGTTGCGGCGCTTCTCGGCCCGCGATCCCGGCGAGCCGCTGGACGGCATCGGCCAGTACATGTACCCGGCCCGGTTCTCGACCGCCAAGCTCGGAGGCGGCTGATGCCCAAGCTGCCGCTCCCGCCGCTGCCCAAGTCGCTGCAGCCGCTGCCCAAGGCGCCCGGCGACAACGGCCAGCAGATGACTCCCGTCGAGACGGCCGCCGACGCCGGGGTCTCGGTGGTCGACTGGATCGACGAGCGCACCTCGATGTCCGGCGGACTGCGCTGGATGATGTTCCGCAAGGTCCCGCGCGGGATCAACTGGTTCTACACGCTGGGCTTCTCGACCCTGTTCGCGTTCCTCAACCAGGCGGTCACCGGGGTCTTTTTGGCGATGTACTACCGCCCCGACGCCACCGGCGGCGCCTACGAGTCGGTTCGCTATATCACCGACGACGCGTTTCTGGGTCAGCTCGTGCGGGCGATGCACAAGTGGGGCGCCTCGGTGATGATCATCCTGATCTTTTTGCACATGGCGCGCGTGTTCTTCTTCGGTGCCTATAAGTACCCCCGCGAGCTGAGCTGGATCATCGGCGTCGTGCTGCTGATCCTGACGCTGGCGATGGGCTTCACCGGCTATCTGCTGCCGTTCGACCAGCGCTCCTACTGGGCGACGATCGTCGGCGTCAACATCAACGCGGGGGGGCCGTTCATCGGGCCCTACCTGGCCGACTTCCTGCGCGCCGGGCCCGAGTTCGGGGCCACGACCCTGTCGCGGTTCTATGCGATCCACATGCTGCTGATCCCCGGGCTGATGGCCGCCCTGATCGGCCTGCACCTGTTCCTCGTCGCCAAGCTCGGGATCTCGGCGCCGCCGTGGCTGAAGGCGCAAGAGCAGCCTGAGCTGCGTGAGACGCGAGTCTGAGCGGGTGATCGCGCCGTGAACCAGGCCCATAAGGAGGCATACCTCCGCGAGTACTCGATCCTGAAGAACGAGGGCAAGCCGTTCTTCCCCTACGCGGTCGCCAAGGACTCGGTCATGGCCGCGATTGTGATGCTGGTGATCATCTTCCTGGCCGCGATGTTCGGCGCCGAGCTCGGGCCCAAGGCCGACCCGACCACCACGACCTACGTGCCGCGGCCCGATTGGTACTTCTACTTCCTGTTCGAGGTGCTGCGCGTGATGCGCAACATCCCGAAGTTCACGCCGATGGCGACGATCGGCGTGCCGACGATCTGCATGATTCTGTTGTTCCTGCTGCCGTTCTACGACCGCAGCCCGGAGCGCCGGATCGAGCGCCGCCCGGTCGCGCTCGCGGCGGCGCTGGTGACGATCCTCGCGATGGCGTACCTGACCTACTCGGGTGCGTCGACCGGCTCGCCGAACTCGGTCGACATGGCGCCGCCGAAGTCGTTGACCGCCGCGCAGGTGAAGATCTTCCACGCGGGTGCGCTGGTGGTCGGCAACTCGGGCTGTCTTGCCTGCCACCTGTTAGGCGAGAACGGCAACAACGGCCCCGGGCCGATCCTGACGCACATCGGCCACGAGCTGCGCCCGCAGGCAATCGCCTCGACGCTGCGCAACCCGACCGCGCCGATGCCGTCGTTCGCCGGCCTCGCCAAGAACAATCCGCGGCAGTTCAACAACCTGATCAACTTCCTGGCCGAGCTCCAGTAGGCCGCGGCCGGCCTGCGTCAGATGACGGCGAGCGCACCGAAAAGCGCCGCGCCGGGGACGCTCCCCGAGCCCCAGGTGCGCGCGATGTTCGATCGGATCGCGGGCGTCTATGACCGCATGAACGCGGTCATGACCGCGGGATTGCACCATCGCTGGCGCGAGCGGGCGGCCGATCTGGCGGCCGTCGGCGCCGGCGATCGGGCGCTCGACGTGGCGACCGGGACGGGCGATCTGGCGCTCGAGCTGGCTCGCCGCGTGGCGCCCGGCGGGGCCGTGGTCGGGGCGGACTTCGCGCCGCGGATGCTGGAGCTCGCATCGTCCAAGGAGCGCGCGGCGCGCCAGGCCGGTCTCGTGCCGGACGGCGTGTCGGTCGATTTCGCCCAGGCCAACGCGCTCGCGCTGCCCTATGGCGACGACGAGTTCGACGCCGCCACGGTCGGCTTCGGCGCGCGCAACTTTTCAGACCTTGATGGGGGCCTGTCCGAGATGGCGCGGGTCGTGCGCCGGGGGGGTAGCGTCGTGGTGCTGGAGATCACGACCCCCACCGGCCCGCCACTGTCCACCGTCCTGGACGCCTGGTTCGACGGCGTCGTGCCGCTGCTCGGCCGGTTGGCCGGCGACGCCGACGCCTACAGCTATCTCCCCAGCTCGGTGCGGCGCTTCCCGGCGCCCGAGGCGCTGGCGGCCGCGATGTGGGGAGTCGGCCTGCGTCGGATCCGCTGGCTGATCACCGCCGGCGGGATCATCGCTCTGCACGTCGGCGAGGTGCCGGAGTGACCACCGTCGTCGAGGAGACCGTTCGTGCCGTCGTCGAGGCCGGTGGCGACCCGGCCGCCCGCCTGATGGTGCGCCTCGAGTCGAGGCTCGCGGCGTTGGCCGCCGGCCACGGCGAGCAGCTTGCGCGTCACGCCGGCGAGACGATCGCCGCCGGTGGCAAGCGCCTGCGACCGCTGCTGGTGTTGCTCGCGGCCGGCGCGCCGCCGCCGGAGTCAGACGCGCTGCTGGGCGGGGCGGTCGCCGTCGAGCTGGTGCACTCGGCGACGCTGGTCCACGACGACGTGCTCGACGAGTCGCCGCTGCGTCGCGGGCGGCCGACCGTGGTCGCGGCCGGTGGACGGCTGGCCGCGACGGCCACGGGCGACCTGCTGTTCTCACGCGCGTTCGCCGAGCTGGCGCGCTCCCGCTCGGTCGCCGCGATCCGTACGCTGAGTCGCGCGACCGGCGAACTGGCGGCGGGCGAGCTGATGCAGCGCGCCGACGCGTGGCGGGCGGTCTCCGCCGATCGGTACATGGAGCGCTGCCGGCTGAAGACCGCGGTGCTGTTTCGCGCCGCCTGCGAGTTGGGCGCGCTGGAGGCAGCCGCGGCGTCGGTCGGGTTGGATGAGTTCGGCGAGCGCATCGGGCTGGCGTTCCAACTGCTCGACGATGTGCTGGACGTCACCGGCCCGGAGGCGCGAACCGGCAAGCCGCGCGGAGCCGACCTGCTCGACGGGACCGTCAACCTGCCGTTGATCATCGCCCGCGAGCGCGACGCGGAGCTGCGCGCGCTGGACCCGCGGTCGGTGAGAACCGACGCGGACGCGGCGGCGGTATGCGACAGGATCGCCGCCACCGGCGCGCTGGAGACCGTTCGCGAGCGGGCGCTGGGGCTGGTCGCAACCGCCAAGGACGCGCTGCCCGCGCTGCCGGCTCGGCAGCGGGCGGCGCTGGCGATGATCGCCGACGGCGTGGTCGAGCGCTACTCCTGAGCCCTGGGGCTCGGCGCGCTGCGGGCGGAGCTAGAAGTCCTCGGGCAGGATCAGGTTGGCGTTCAACGCCGCGGCGAAGCGCTCGATCTCTTCGCTCATGTTCGCCTGCGTCAGGCGGCGTAGGTCGGCGAGCATCTCGGTCAGACCCTCGTCGAGGCGCTGCTCGAGCCCGTCGACCTGATCCTGGTCGAACACGCCTTCGTCAAACCAGAAGCAGTTCGGACACTGGAGCACCAGCTCCCAGAAGCCTTGCGGGGCCTCGGCCCAGTCGACCGGCTGCACCAGCTGGGAGCTGCACTGCGGGCAGACATGCAGACCGGGATCGGCGACATCGCCGCCGTGGAATCGAACTACCTCGATCGTCCGCCCGGAGGGGAGCACGATGCGGCGGACGGTGTGTCGGTCAGGTGGCTGGCTCATGGCTGCTCGGTGAGCTATATCGGCCCCGCCTGCGTACTCCTTGAGCAGGCTTGCGCGCCTGTCGCACCCGGTCGCACGCGCCGCCCGCTACGCTTGTGAACTCCACGCTCGAGAGGCTTCAGACCAATGTTCCGCAGTCCCATAGTTGACGCCATCGTCGTTATCGTCATCGTCCTGTTGATCATGGGACCGAAGCGCCTGCCGGGGATCGGCAAGGGGCTCGGCCAGGGGATGCGCGAGTTCAAGGAGGGGATCACCGGCGAGTCCTCGGCCGACGAGGAGAAGCCGACGCTGAACGAGGCGAGCCAGATGCCGCAGTCGCCGCCGGCCGACGAGCGTGCCGGGTCTGAGCGCGCCGGCTCGAGCTCGGGCTCCGGATCCGAGCGCGCCAGCTCGGGCCCCGGGTCCGAGCACTCCGCCTAGTCCGGACGGCTGGAGCAAGTCCAGATGGCGAAGAGGCTGCGGCCGATCGGCTACGACGATCGACTCAGCGTCGTCGGACATCTCGACGAGCTGCGCTCGCGGCTGATCATCTGCGCCGTGGCGCTGGCGGTGGCGTTCGGACTCTGCTTCTGGCAGAACAACGTTCTCCTGAACGCGCTCAAGCAGCCGCTGGAGTCGGTGCCGGCAGCGGCATCGAACCATCTCGGCGGCCTGACCAAGGACAATGTGAAGGAGGCTCGGGCCCTAGAGGCGCTTGGCGCGGCGTTGAAGGGCTGGGCCGACAGCGGCATCACTGCTCAGCAGAGCGCCTACGCCCTGACGGCCTCACAGGCCGCCTACGATGCGGCCAAGGCGCTCCCGCGCAAGGCCCCGCCGACGATCCCGATCACGATCGGGGTGGGGGAGCCGTTCACGACCACGATCACGGTCTGCTTCTACGCCGCGATCCTGTTGACGCTGCCGATCCTGCTGTACGAGCTCTATGGGTTCGTTATCCCGGCGCTGACGCCGGACGAGCGCCGGGTCGCCAAGCCGACGGTGATCGCCGCGCCGGTGCTGTTCATCGCCGGCGTCGTGTTCACCTACATCGTCGTGCTGCCCGCCGCCGTTCGCTTCCTACAGGGCTACAACTCAAACGAGTTCAACAACTTAGTCCAGGCCAAGCCCCTGTACTCGTTCGAGGTGCTGACGATGGGCGCGATCGGGCTCGCCTTTCAGTTGCCGCTGCTGCTGTTGGGCCTGCGTCAGGCCGGCGTGATCAACGGTCAGACGCTGACCCGGCACTGGCGCTACGCTGCGGTCATCATCGCAGTGATTGCGGCCGCGATGCCCGGGGCGGATCCGGTGACCACCGGCCTCGAGACGCTGCCGCTGGTGATCCTGTTCTTAGCCAGCATCGTGTTGCTCAAGCTTGCAGACCGTCGTGACGCCCGGCGCGCCGCTGCCCAGATGCTGTCGTCCGATGGCCTGGACGAGAGCGGCTAGCCGTGCTGTTCGACCTTCGCAGCCGCGGGCGCCGACGCACGGTGCAGGTGATCTACCTCGGGCTCGCCGTGGTGATGGGCGGCGGCCTGGTCCTGTTCGGCGTCGGCACCGGCAACGGCATCGGCGGCCTGCTCAACGGTCTGACCGGCAGCGGTTCGAACAACCAGCACCAGGTACTCAGCCAGCAGGTTCGCTCCGCCGAGGTGCAGACCCGCAAGGATCCCAACAGCCCCGCCGCCTGGGCCGCGCTCGTCCAGGCTCACTACGAGAACGCCTCCACCAACGGCTACAACACGACCACCAGCACCTACACCGCCGCCGGCAAGCATGAGCTGGCGCAGGTCACCAGCGCCTGGCAGCACTACCTGACGCTGACCAAGAGCCCCAGCGGCGAGACCGCGATCCTCGCCGCCAACGCCTACGGCACGCTTGCCCAGTACGCCAATGAGGCGGCCGCGTGGGAGGCGGCGACGGTCGCCGAGCCGTCCAGCGTCAAGGGCTTCGAGTGTCTGGCGATATCCGCCTACGCCGCCGGCCAGACTCGCAAGGGCGATCTGGCGGCGTCAAAGGCGACCTCGATGGTCCCGAAGTCCTCGCGCTCCCAGTTGTCCAGCGCCATCGCCGCAGCCAAGACCTCCCCCTCGCTGGCGCAGTCCTGCTGAGCGCCGCCGTGCGCATTGTCTAAGATCGCCTCCGAGGGCCGTTAGCTCAGCTGGTAGAGCAGGGGACTCTTAATCCCAAGGTCGGAGGTTCGATCCCTCCACGGCCCACTTCAAAAGCCCGGCTAGCGCCGGGGGTTTTTGGTGCCCGTGGTGGTGCGGACTCTGGACCGCGTCGCTACTGCGCGTAGTGGTAGCGGGCTTGGAGGATCACGAGATCCTGGTCCATGACCCAGTAGACGAGTCGATGCTCATCGGTGATACGTCGCGACCAGGCCCCGGCGATCCCGTACTTGAGTAGCTCGGGCTTCCCGATCCCGCCAGTGGGGTCGCGCATCGCGTCGTCGATCAGGCGGTTGACGCGCTTGAGGACCAGGCGGTCGGCTCGCTGCCAGTGGGTGTAGTCCTCCCAGCCCTGAGGCGTGAAGACCAGCCTCACTCGCGATCGAGGGCTCGCTCGGTCAGGTCCCCGCGGTCGGCCGCCTCGGCGGCGTCCAGCAGACGGCGAGCGTTCGCCGGCGAGCGAAACACATAGGCCGTCTCCTGCCACGCCGCGTAGTCATCGGCGGACATCAGCACCGCGTTGCCGCGCTTGGACGTGATCTCGATCGCCGCGCGATCGTCGTTGACCTTCTCGATGAGCGGGAACAGCGCCCGCCGCGCCTCGCTGGCCGTGATCGCCACCACCGCTCCTTTCTCGTACAAGAAACGGTACCGTACCATAGGGCGCTCGCGCATCCGGTCCCGTCGGCCGAGAGTGCTCGTTGCACCGGGCGGCCCTCACTCGCCCGGAACGGGACCGAACAGAGGACGAGTTGCACACCATGTCCGGCCGAGAAGATCGATCAGGGCAGACTCCCTGCAGGCGGCGACCTCTCCCACTGTTTCGAGGCCCGCCCCGCGGAGCTTGGCCGCGGTTACGTGACCGACTCCCCACAGGCGCTCGATGGCGAGTGGATGCAGGAACGCCAGCTCCTCATCCCGCTCGATCACCAGAAGTCCGTCTGGCTTGGCGGCGGCGCTGGCGAGCTTGGCCAAGAACTTGGTGCGGGCGACGCCGACGCTGATCGGCAATCCGATCTGCGTTCGCACGCATGCGCGTAGTCGCTCGGCGATCTGCGCTGGTCAACCTGAGATGTGCTCCAGGCCGGCGACGTTCAGGGACGCCTCGTCGATCGACATCGCCTCGACAACCGGGGCGGTGTCGCGGAAGATCGCGAACACCGACGGCGCGGCTGGCCACCATGTAGATCGCAAACCGCGGCGGAACGACGATCAGGTCTGGACAGAGCTTGCGTGCCCGCCTGGCGCCCATAGCGCTGCCGACCCCGAACGCCTTTGCCTCATAGCTGGCCGCCAGAACGACTCCGCCTCCGACCGCGAGCGGCTTTCCTCGGAGACAGGGATCGTCTCGCTGTTCCACTGAGGCGTAGAACGAGTCGAGATCTGCGTGGAGAACTGTCGCTTCGCTGACCACGAACACATGTTCGCATCTGCTCCGGCGTCTGTGCTTCTCGCCGCTCCGACCGGGGCTCGCTTGGCGCTGAGGCTCAGGAGTGGCGCGCGTCCGCCAGCAACGCGTCGATGAGCGCTCCGAGATCCTCTCGGTACGTGTTGTGG
>JBOGYE010000023.1:0-21578 GCA_050696635.1 Solirubrobacteraceae bacterium
CCCGGTGGCGAGGCGGCCGGCGGTGGAGCGGCCGGAGGCGGGGCGCCCAGCGGCCGAGCGGCCGGCGATGGCGCTGTGCCCGGCGGCGGGGCACGGCGCTGGATCGTGGACCCGATCGACGGGACCAAGAGCTACGTGCGCGGGGTGCCCGTGTGGGCGACGCTGATCGGACTGGAGGTCGACGCTGAGATCGCGCTCGGCGTAGTCTCGGCGCCGGCGCTGGGGCGGCGCTGGTGGGCGGCACGCGGGGCGGGCGCCTTCGCCCGCGACGCGCCCGGTGCCGAGCCGCGCGCCCTGCGGGTCTCGGCCGTCCGCGAGCTGGCCGACGCGCAGCTCTGCTTCGGCGGCTTCGAGGAGTGGCGCGAGACGGGCCGGCTCGATGCGCTGATCGACCTTGCGTCGCGCTGCTGGCGCACGCGGGGCTACGGCGACTTCTGGCAGTACATGCTGGTCGCCGAGGGCGCCGTGGAGATCGCCGCCGATCCGACCGTGTCGCTGTGGGACCTGGCGGCGCCGCTGGCGATCGTGGCCGAGGCCGGCGGGCGCTTCACGGACCTGGGGGGCGTCGTGACGGCGGGCGGCGGCACCGCGCTGGCGTCCAACGGGCTGCTGCACGAAGCGGCTCGCTCGGCGCTCGCCTGCTGAGGCCGCGGGCCGGTGCGCCAAACCCGGACGGGCGGCCGCGGTTTCGCGCAATTGCGGGGCTGTGCGTGCATCTGGCGCAAAACCTGCTCGGAGCTGGGAGGTTTGGCGCAATCTGCGTGACACCGTTTCCCGGTGCGCTGGAGCGAGGGCGACGGCGACGGAAGGTGCGGCTGTGGGGGGTGCGATCATCCGCAGCGACGGAGTGCGCGCGCCGTGCGGGGCTGCGATCATCCGGGGCGACCGTGGAGCGCCTGTTCGAATCGGCCGAGCCTCCCTCCGGAGCCGACGCGATCGCGCCACGAGGGGACGACCTGCCGCCGGATCCGCCGCTCGCCACCCGCATGCGTCCGCGTGCACTCGATGAGCTGGTCGGGCAGGAGCGGCTGCTGGGTGCGGGTGGGGCCCCTTCCTCGCTGCGGCGCGCGATCGAGCAGGGCCGTCCCCACTCGATGATCCTGCACGGTCCGCCCGGCAGCGGCAAGACCACGCTCGCGCGGCTGGTGGCGCATGCGTCGGATGCGGCGCTGGAGGAGGAGAGCGCGGTCTCGGCCGGACGCGCCGACGTGCGGGCCGTGATCGAGCGCGCCCGGGAGCGGCTGCGTCACGGGCGGCGCACGGTCTTCTTCCTGGACGAGATCCACCGCTTCAACAAGGCCCAGCAGGACGCGCTGCTGCCGGCGGTGGAGGAGGGCCTGGTGACGCTGATCGGCGCGACCACCGAGAACCCGCATTTCGAGGTCAACTCGGCCCTGCTCAGCCGCACCAGGCTGTACGAGCTGGAGGCGCTGGACGCAGCCGCGATCCGCCGCCTGCTCGATCGCGCCATCGCGGGCGGGCACTGCGGGTCGCCCGGGCGGATCGATGACGATGCGCTTGACTTTCTCGCCGCGCGCGCGGGCGGTGACGCGCGCTCGGCGCTGAACGCACTCGAGCTGGCCTGCGAGTCGGCGGGGGCGGACCCTGACGCCCGCGTGACGCTGGCCCATGCCCAGGACGCGCTGCAGCGCCGAGCACTGCTCTACGACCGCGCCGGCGATCGTCACTTCGACACGATCTCGGCCTGGATCAAGGCCACAAGGGGATCCGATCCCGACGCATCGCTGTACTACCTGGCGGTGATGCTCGAGAGCGGCGAGGACCCGCGCTTCATCGTCCGCCGAATGGTGGTGCTCGCCTCCGAGGACATCGGCAACGCCGACCCGCAGGCGCTGGTTCTCGCGACCGCAGCGGCCGCGGCGGTCGAGCACGTCGGATTGCCGGAGTGCCAGTTCGCGCTGTCGCAGGCGGCGATCTACCTGTCCCTGGCGCCCAAGTCCGACGCCGCCAAGCGGGCGATCGGCGCCGCGCGCGGCGAGATCCGCGAGCGCGGCGCGCAGCCACCGCCACCCCAGCTGCGCTCCTCGACGCGCGCGGATGGCACCTACGACAACCCGCACCGGCGTCCCGGTCACGTCTCGCCCCAGGAGCTGCTGCCCGACGCCGCCAGTGCGGCGCACTTCTACCAGCCCGACGATGCGGAGGCCGAGCTGCGCGAGCGGCTCCAGGAGATCCGCCGCCAGCGCGGCCGGGCCGACGAGTGAGGACCACCCCGGGCCGCGGCTACGCTTAGGCCGATGCCGGCTCAGGCTTACGAAGGCAAGGAATGCGTCTGCCAGCTGCGCAGAGGGATCTGCGATCAGTCGTGCACCAGGGGGATGCTGGAGACGCCCTTCTACATCGCGTGCCTTCGCCTGAAGGGGCGACGCTGCGTGGTCGTCGGCGGCGGCGACGTCGGTCTGGAGAAGGTCGAGGGGCTGCTGGCCTGCGATGCGGCCGTGACGCTGGTCGCCCCGGAGGCGCATCCGGCGCTGCGCGAGCTGGCCGCCGAGGGCTCGCTGCACTGGCATGCGCGCGCGTACGAGCCCGCCGATCTGGACGGCTGCCTGATCGCCATCGCCGCCACGGACGACAGCGAGGTCAACATCGCGGTGTTCGACGACGCCGAGCGGCGGGCGATGCTGGTCAACGTCGTCGACGTGCCGCCGCTGTGCAACTTCATCCTGCCGGCGATCGTGCGCACCGGCCCGCTCGCCGTCGCGATCTCGACCGCCGGCGCCTCGCCGGCGCTGGCCAAGCGGATGAAGCGCGAGATCGGCGAGCTGTTCGGCGAGCCGTACGCCGACCTGGCGGTGCTGCTCAACGATGCCCGGGGATGGGCGAAGGCGACGCTGCCGACCTACCAGGACCGCAAGGCGTTCTTCGAGCGGATCGTAAACGGAGCGCCTGACCCGATCGCCCTGCTGCGCGACGGCGACCGCGCCGCCGTGCGCGAGCTGATCGAGTCCGCCCAGCGCGACGCGCAGCCGGCGGGCGTGTGACCGAGCCCGCGAAGCTGACCCACCTCGATGCCGCCGGGCGGGCGAGCATGGTCGACGTCGGCGACAAGCCCGCAACCGAGCGGCGGGCTCGCGCCCGCGCCGTGGTGCGGGTGACCCCGGCGACCGCCGCCCGCGTCGCCGCTGGCGACGCGCCCAAGGGCGACGTGATCGGCGTCGCGCGGATCGCCGGAATCCAGGCCGCCAAGCGGACCTCGGAGCTGATCCCCCTGTGCCACCCGCTGGCGCTCTCACACGTCGGCGTCGACGGCTCGATCGATACCGACGGCGGCGCGATCGAGCTGATCGCCGAGGCGCGCACCACCGGCCCGACCGGCGTCGAGATGGAGGCGCTGACCGCCGCCGCGGTCGCCGCCCTGACCGTCTACGACATGGTCAAGGGGATCGAGCGTGGCGCCGAGATCGCGTCGGTGGCGCTGGAGGAGAAGTCGGGTGGGCGCTCGGGCCTGTGGCGCCGAGACCGAGACGGCTGACCGGCGCTACGCGCCGTCGTCGTCGTCCCAGAACCCGTCGACCAGCTCGCCGTCGCCCTCGACGCGCGGGCCGAAGACGAGCACCTCGAGCCCCTCCGGGCCGGCCTCGAACGATCGCACGGTGCCGGGGCTGACCCGCACCAGATCATGGGGTGCGAGCGCCACCAGCTCGGCGTCGAGCTTGACCTTGCCCGAGCCGCCCAGGACCAGGTAGATCTCCTCGGCCTTGTGGTGGCGGTGGGCGAACGCCTCGCGCCTGCCGGGCTTGACGATCAGGTAGTTGAGCCCCGTCTGCTCGGCGCCCAGCTCCTCGCGCGGGAACCGAGCCTCCTGCGTGTCGGACAGCCCGTGCTTGGCGGCGCTGTCGGCCACGTCACGGAGGTTGGTCTTCGTGTGGCCCATCGTGCCAGTGTACGTCTCGCGGTCTCAGCGGTAGCGATCGATGTCGTCGGGACGACCGTGGTCGAACCCGTATGCCTCGACGAGCCCCCCAGCAGTCGGGCCGCGAGCCGTCGGCGTCGGTGACGCCGTAGGTGTCGGCCAGCCGGCGCGAGGTCAGCACCTGCCCGGCAAACCGCGTCACCTGCTGGTCGCCCCGCCAGGGCGGCGACGCCGCGGGCGACGTAGATCGGCGACTCCGAGATCTCGAACCCCGGGACCCGCTCGCAGGCGTCGCGCCAGTTGTCCTCGCGCACGCCGAAGTTCTCGAGCATCCGCTCGGAGCGAAGCCAGCCAGGGGTCACCCCCACCGCGGTGACCGGGTGCCCGTCAAGCTCGTGCGTCAGTCCCTCGATGATCCGCTGGACGGCCGCCTTGACCAGGTCGTAGTAGAAGCCGACCCGGGCCCGCGGTCCGTCAGGGGGCGCTGCTCAGACACGCGGCGCCATCGCCGTCCACCCGCTCAGCAGGGCGTCCAGGTCCGCGCCGAGGCGGTCCACGAGCGACCCCTCGGGGTGAACCGACCATGCGATGCATCCGCCCTCCATCGCGCCGAACACGAGCCGCGCGAGCTGTGCCGGCGGCGGGGCGCCGACCAGCTCCCCGGCGGCTACCGCCGCCTCGGCGTGGCGCTGCATGTGGCGACGGACATGCCCCCACCCGACGTGCAGCCATCCGCGCAGCTCATCGCTCTGCAGATCGACCGCCAGTGCCGCAACCTGGTTGTGAGCGGTCGTCGGGTGGTCGAGGTCGTTGTAGCTGTGCAGCGCGACCGCCCGCAGCCTGGCGAGCGGGGAGGCGAGCGGCTCGGCGCGCGCGCGCAGCAGCTCATCCAGCGTTGCGACCCAGCGCTGGGACAGGCGCAGGAACAGCCGCTGCTTGGATCCGAAGCGCTTGATCAACGTCGCCGCTGACACACCGGCGGCGTCAGCCGCCCTGGCCAGCGTGAACGCCGACGGCCCCACGTCCATCAGGACCGCGTCCGCCGCATCGAGCAGCTCGTCATCCTCGGTCTCGATCGGTCGCGCCACGGCGCGCCGCTACCGCTGCCACGCCTCCTCCGAGCCCTCCCCGTAGTCGACGAACGCCTGGCGAAGGCCGCCCAGCACCTCGGCGCCCGTCTCGAGCATCGCCTTTGCCTGCGGATCCTCCACCTCGCCGATCGTAGCCCGCAGCTCGTCCCTGAGACCGGCTAGCTTCGCAGCGATCCGATCGGCGTGTGCGTGCTGAGTGGAGCCCATTGTCTCCTCCTGGTCGTTGGCTTTCGGCGGTTAGTAAATCACTATTCACTAACCCCGTCAAGCGCCGTGCCCGCGGCCGGCGACGAAGGTCGGCATATGCTCCAGGCGCATGCGAGCAGCGATCCTGACCGTCTCCACCTCGGTCGCCGCCGGCACGACCGAGGACCGCTCGGGCGTGGCGCTGGCTGACCATGCCCGCGCTGCCGGCGCGGAGGTGGTCGCAGGCGACGCGGTCGCCGACGACGCGGCCGCGATCGAAGCGTGGCTGCGCGCCCAGGTCGCCGCGGGCACGCCGCTGATCTTCACCACCGGCGGCACCGGGCTGACCGACGACGATGTCACCCCCGAGGCGACGCGGGCGGTGATCGAGCGCGACGCGCCGGGGTTCGCCGAGGCGATGCGAGCCGAGGCGGCACGGCGCACGCCGATGGGGATCCTCACCCGGGGCGCGTCAGGGATCGCGGGGCGATCGCTGATCGTCAACTTCCCCGGCAATCCGAGGGCCATCGGCGAGCTGTGGCCGGTGATCGAGCCGACGCTGCGCCACGTAGTGGAGACGCTCCAGCGTGAGCGCGGAGCGCGAACCCCCGGCCATTGAGCTGCGGGGGCTCGCCCGCCTGTTCGGTGAGCGGGCCGCCCTGCGCGATGTCACGGTCCAGGTGCCGGTCGGCGCGACGCTGGCCGTGCTAGGCCGCAACGGCGCCGGCAAGACGACGCTGCTGCGAATCCTGGCGTCGCTGCTGAGCCCGCACGCGGGCGAGGTCAGCGTGCTCGGCGAGCCCCTGCCGCGGCGCGCGTTCGCGGTCCGCGCCCGGGTCGGACTGCTCGGCCACGAGCCGCTGCTGTACCGCGAGCTGACCGGGCGCGAGAACCTGCGCTTCCACGCGCGCCTGCACGGGGTCGCGTCGGAGCGAGTGCAGCGGGTCCTCGAAGCCGTCGGAATGGAGCGCCGGGCCGACGAGCCGGTGCGGCTGCTGTCACGCGGGATGGTGCAGCGCCTGGCCGTCGGCCGGGCGGTGCTGCATCAACCACGCGTGCTGCTGCTCGACGAGCCTCGGGCCAATCTCGATCCGGCGGCGAGCGAGCTGGTCGAGCCGCTGATCGGCCGCGCCGCGGGGATCACCCGGGTGCTGACCAGCCACGACCCGAAGGCCGCGCTGGCCGAGGCCGACCTCGTGCTGGCGCTGCGCGACGGGCGCCCGGCCTACTGCGGCGAGCCGGGCGGGCTGGGCGTCGACCGACTGCGGGAGCTGTACGCGTGAGAACCGCGCTGGTGCTGCTGGGCAAGGACCTGCGCCTGGAGCTGCGCACGCTCGAGACCGTGCCGGCGATGGTGCTGCTCGCGATCGTCACGTTCGTGATCTTCCACTTCGGGCTCAATCGCGACGAGATCGACGGCCAGCTGGCGGCCGGGGTGCTGACGGTCAGCCTGCTGTTCGCCGCGATGCTGGGGATCAACCGGCTGGTCGTGGCCGAGCGCGAGCAGGGCGGCTTCGACGCGTTCCTGCTGGCGCCGGTCGACCGCTCGGCGATGCTGCTCGCCAAGGCGGCGGCGCTGTTCCTGTTTCTGAGCGCGCTCGAGGTCGTCGCGCTGCCCGCCTTTGCGGTACTGCTGCTGGGACCTCCGCTGATACCCGTGCTGCCGGGAATGGTCCTGATCCTGGTTCTGATCAATGTGGGCCTGTCGGTGATCGGAACGCTGGTGTCCGCGATCGCGGTGCACACGCGCGCGCGTGACCTGATCGGCCCGATCGTCGGCCTGCCGCTGCTGATCCCGGCGCTGATCGCCACCGCGCGGGCCGCCGGTCCGCTGCTCGCCGCGACGCGCAACGGCGCCGCCCCGCCCGGCCGGTGGCTGCTGGTCCTGGCCCTTTATGATCTGGTGTTCGCACTGCTCTCCTACGCGGTGTTCGACTTCCTCCTCGAGGATCAGTAGTCGTCTTGCCCGTCCCCACCACCCATGGCAGAGGCCTGCGGGCCCTCTCGCTGGCCACGCTCTTGATGATCACCGCCGCGCTGGCGCTGGTCTTCTTCTACGCGCCGCTGGACGCGGTCCAGGGTTTCGTGCAGAAGATCTTCTACGTGCACGTGCCGCTTGCGATCGTCTCGCTCGCCGGGTTCATGTTCGGCGGCGCGCTCGCGATCGGGTACCTGCGCACCGGCGATCGCAAATGGGACATGCGCTCCTACGTGGCGATCCACATGGCGCTGATCTTCGGCGTCGGCGGCCTGATCACGGGCTCGATCTGGGCCAAGGCCTCGTGGGGGCACTGGTGGGTGTGGAACGAGCCGACGCTGGTGTCGTTCCTGATCGTGCTGCTGCTGTTCGCCACCTACCAGCCATTGCGCTTCTCGATCGAGGACCCGGAGCGCCAGTCGCGCTACGCGAGCGTGTTCGCGATCGTGGCCGGCGCGTTCGTGCCGCTCAACTACGTGGCCGTACAGCTTGCGACCGCCTACGTCCACCCACGCGTGCTGAGCCTCGGCGGCGCCCATCTGCCTCCCTCGATGGGGCTGACGTTCGTGGTCTCGCTGGTTGCCTTCGCGCTGCTGTACGTGACCCTGTGGAAGTACGAGATGGCGGCCAAGAACGCCCGCTCGCAGGTGCGCCGGCTGCGGCGCGCGCTGCTCGGCGATGACCTGCTGGCGCCCGCCGGACGGAGCGCCGCCCCGCGATGACGCCGCTGCTGGCCGCCCTCCCCGAGCTGCCGCTTGGCAAGTCCGGCAAGTTCGTCGCCGGCGCCTACATCGTGGTGCTGGTGCTGATCCTCACCTACGTGGCGATCATGGCGGTGCGCGCGCAGCGACTCGAACGCGAGCTGGCGCAACTGCGGCATGACGTCGAGGCGGCGCGCGACCACGCGCAGCATGACCTTGAAGCGCTGGCCGAGCCGGTGGCGAGCGCGTTGCCGGCGAGCGAGCGGGGCCAGGGATGAGCGAGCTTCTGGCGATCGGCGTCTCGCACCGGACGGCGCCGGTCGAGGTGCGCGAGCGTCTGGCGCTGCCCGACGCGCGCGCGACCGAGTTCCTGCGCGACCTGCATGGTGCGACCGAGGTCCACGAGGCCGTCGCGATCTCGACCTGCAACCGAACCGAGCTGTACCTGGTCGTCGGCGATCCGGTCGAGGCCGAATCGACGGTCCTGGCGATGTTCGCCGGCCAGGCCGGGATCCGACCCACCGAGCTGGCGGGCCGGATCTACTCGCACCGCAACTGCGACGCCGCGCGCCACCTGTACCGGGTCGTGTCGGGCCTGGACTCGATGCTGATCGGCGAGGCCGAGGTCCAGGGTCAGGTCAAGCGCGCCTACGAGAGCGCGCTGACCCACGAGACCGCCGGTCCGCTGACCTCGCGCCTGTTCCGCGCCGCGCTGCAGACCGGCAAGCGCGTCCGCACCGACACCGCGATCGGCGAGGGCCAACTCAGCCTCCCGGGCGCCGCGGTGGCGCTGGCGCGCGAGCAGCTCGGGGCCCTGTCCGGGCGGCGCGTGGTGATCGTCGGCACCGGCGAGACCAGCGAGCTGGCGGCCGCGGCGCTGGCCGACAGCGGCGCCGTGCCGGTGTTCGTCGCCAACCGTCGCCGCGATCGCGCGATCAGCCTCGCCCGGCGCTATCGCGGCTCCAGCGTCCGGCTCGACGAGCTGCCCGAGGCGCTGCTCGGAGCCGACATCGTGGTCGCCGCGACCGCCTCGCCGCACCTGCTGCTGGAGGTCGACGAGCTCGCCGGCGTGATGAGCTCTCGCGAGGGGCGGCCGCTGCTGCTGATCGATCTCGCCGTCCCGCGCGACATCGATGCCGCCTGTGGCGAGCTCGACGGGGTGACTCTGTACGACATCGACGACCTGCAGGCGGTCGCCAACCGCAACCGCAAGGTCCGCCAGGCGGAGGCACGCCGGGCGGAGGGAATCATCGAGGAGGAGATCCAGCGGTTCGCGGTCTGGCTCGGCTCGCTCGAGGTGCTGCCGACGCTGGCGGCGCTGCGCGCCCATGCGACATCGATCGCCGAGCGGGTCGTCGAGGAGAACCGCGGCCGCTGGGAGTCGGCCTCGGAGCGCGATCTGGAGCGAATCGACGCGGTCGCGCGCGCGGTCGTCAACCGCCTGCTGCACGAGCCGACCGCGCAGATGAAGGACATGCGCGACGACCGCGTGCACGCGCGGATGGCGCTCGTTCGCGAGCTGTTCGGGCTGACCGCGGAGGAGGGCGTCCCCGAGGGCGAGCTGGCGGAGGTGCGCGAGCTGCCGGCGGGCAGGGTCGCGCGCGAACCTCGGCGCGCCTGATGCGGATCGGCACGCGCGCCAGCGCGCTCGCGCTGGCGCAGGCCCGAGCGGTCGCGCGGGCGTTGGGCGAGGCGGGCGACGTGGACGTGGAGATCGTCGAGGTCACGACGCTCGGCGATCGCGGCAGCGCCGGCGCCGCGACCGACAAGGCGCGCTGGGTCTCCGAGTTGGAGCGCGCGCTGCTCGACGAGCGGATCGACGTCGCCGTGCACTCGGCCAAGGACCTCCCGACCGCGCTTCCGGATGGCCTGCAGCTGGCCTGCCTGCCGCCGCGCGCCGATCCGCGCGATGCGCTGATCGGGGCGCGGTCGCTGGCGACGCTGGCGGTCGGCGCACGGGTCGGGACCAGCAGCCTGCGCCGCGCCGCCCAGCTGCGCGCGCTGCGCGAGGACCTGAACGTCGTCCCGATCCGCGGCAACGTCGACACGCGGCTGCGCAAGCTGGCCGACGGCGAGGCCGACGCGCTCGTGCTGGCGCTGGCCGGCCTGCAGCGACTCGGCCGCGGGGCCGAGGCCGGCATCGCGCTGGACGAGCTCGTGCCCGCGGCCGGGCAGGGCGCGCTGGCGCTGGAGGCGCCGGTCGGGACGCCGCACCGGCAGCTGCTGGCGAGCGTCGGGGACGTTGAGGCGACCGCTTGCGTGGCGGCCGAGCGCGCGCTGGTCCATACGCTCGGTGCGACCTGCGACACGCCCGTGGGAGCGCACGCGCGGCTGCTCGGCGACGGACGGATATCGCTGATCGGCTGGGTCGGGCTGCCCGATGGGTCGGCCTGGCTGCGCGACGAGGTCGTCGGCGACCGAGGTGTCGTGGGCCTCCAGTGCGCCGAGCGGATGATCGCCGCGGGCGCCGCGGAGCTACTGGAGAAGGCCGCCGCGGAGACGATCCCGTGACCGTGTACTTGGTCGGCGCCGGGCCCGGCGATCCCGGCCTGATGACCGCCCGGTGCCTGGATCTGATCGCGCGCGCCGATGTGATCGTCCACGACCGTCTGATCCCGCCGGGGGCTCTGGACGGTGCCCGTGCCGACGCGCTGCTGATCTACGTCGGCAAGGAGGGCGGCGGACCGTCGGTGCCCCAGGACGAGATCGGCGCTGCGCTGGTGGAGCACGGGCGCGCCGGCCGCGAGGTCGTGCGGCTCAAGGGCGGCGACCCATTCGTGTTCGGCCGCGGCGGCGAGGAGGCGCAGCTGCTGCACGAGGCCGGAGTGGCGTTCGAGGTCGTCCCCGGGGTGACCGCGGGCGTCGCCGCGCCCGCCTACGCGGGGATCCCCGTCACGCACCGGGACGCGGCCAGCGCAGTGGCGTTCGTGACCGGCCACGAGGATCCGGACAAAGCGGACTCGGCGCTCGACTGGCCGGCGCTGGCCGCCTTCCCCGGAACGCTCGTGTTCTACATGGGCGTGCGCGCGCTGGACTCGATCGCGGCGCGCCTGGTGGCGGGCGGGCGACCGCCCTCGCAGCCTGTGGCGGTGGTCCAGCGCGGCACGTTGGCCGACCAGCGGGTGCTGGTCGGAACACTTGCCACGATCGCCGCCGACGCGGCCGCTGCCGAGGTGCGCGCCCCCGCGATCACTTTGGTCGGCGACGTCGCCGCGCTGCGCGCGCAGCTGGCCTGGCTCGAGCAGCGCCCACTGGCCGGCGTGACCGTCGCGGTCACCCGCGCGCGCGCTCAGTCCAGCGCGCTCGCGTCCCGGCTGCGCGAGCTCGGCGCCGCAACGGTGGAGGCACCCGCGATCCGGATCGAGCCGCTCGGCGGCCCGGCGCCCGAGCCCGGCCGCTACGACCTCGTCTGCCTGACCAGTCCGAACGGCGTCGCCTGCCTGTTCGAGCGCCTGACGTCGGCCGGGCTGGACGCGCGGGCGTTGGGGGGCGCGCGGATCGCGGCGATCGGACCGGGCACGGCGGCGGCCCTGCGCTCGCGCGGACTGATCGCCGACGTCGTGCCAGAGCGGTTCGTCGCCGAGGCGCTGGTGGAGGCGCTCGCGGACGTGCCGGTAACGCGGGCGCTTGTCGCTCGCGCCGCGCAGGCGCGCGACGTGCTGCCCGACGCGCTGCGCGCCCGCGGGGCGCAGGTCGACGTGCTGGAGCTGTATGAGACGGTCGCCGAGCCGGTGTCAGACGGCGCCCGCGAGGCGGTCGCGGCGGCCGACTACGTGACCTTCACCTCGTCCTCGACGGTGCGCTTCCTCATGTCCTCGCTTGGCCAGCCGTCACACGCGCCGGCGCTGGGGCGGCTGGTGTCGATCGGGCCGGTGACCAGCGCCACGCTGCGCGAGCACGGCCTCGAGCCCGCCGTCGAGGCCGCCACGCACGACATCGACGGGCTGGTCGCAGCGCTGGTCGCGGACGTCGCCTCGCGGCGCTGAGGGCTCACGAGGGAATCAGTGCCTGGATTTGACGAGTGGCTGGGCGTGACTGGCGACGCACGTGGGATGAGTCGATGCCGAAGCATCGGCGATTCCCACGCGTGGCGCCAGGTGCGGCCAGACGCCGTCAAAGACGGCAGTAATTCATTCGTGAGCCCTTAGGGCGCTTCCAACGCGGCCCGGGCGGCCGCCCGCCCGGTGCGCACCGCTCCCTCCATGTAGCCGCACACCCACTGGTCCGAGCCGCACACGTAGAACGGCGGCGCGTGCGTGCCCTGCAGCGGTCCGACTGCCATCACGTCGCCCGGCCGCCAGGCGGTGATGTAGCCGAGCGTCCACGGGTCCACGCCCCAGTTGCGCAGGTGCACGGCCTGCGGCGCCAGCGCCTGCGGGCCGAACGCATCAGCCATCTCTTCGAGCAGCTCCTGTTGACGATGCTCGGGCGCTCCGGCCAGCAGCGGCGCCAGCCGCTCGGGCGGCACCAGCGCCGAGATGATCCCCTCGCGCTGGACCCAGGTGCCGCCCAGCAGCTGGGTCTCGAAGTAGGCCGCGCCGTTCTGTCCCTGGCGCTCCCAGAACGAGTCGGCGTACACGAACACCGCCTTGGCAGCGACCGCATGGCGGGCACGGTGAAGCGAGGCCAGCCGCTGCGGCGAGACCCCGTCGATCGCCACGTTTCGCAACGGGCCGGCGGGCAGTGCGCAGACGACCGCCTCGCTCTCGAAGCGCTCGCCCTGGGCGGTCACGGTCACGCAGCGATGCGCGGCGCCCCCGCCCGGGCCGACGCTGACCGAGACGACCGGCGACGCGCAGCGCACTCGCGGCCCCAGCTCGGCGGCGAGCCGCTCGGGCACCGTCGCCGAGCCCTCCGCCACGCGCTGACACTCCCATACGTCATAGTCGTAGAAGCCGTGCGCGCCCGCCGCCGCCTCCTTGCGCAGGTCGGCCAGCAGCGAGGTGCGCTGCACGGACTCGGCGCCGAGCGCCAGCATCGCCAGCTCGCGGGCGCGGATCACGTTGGGGGTCGCGCCGACCGATCGCAACCAGGTCCCGACCGAGGTGCGGTCCAGCCGCTCAGCCTCCGGGTGCGACCAGGGATCGTCGGGGTCCACGGTGCGCGTCAGCCGCTGGAACTCACGCTCCGCGTGCTCGTAGCTGGCGCGGTCGGCGTCGGGCAGCCACTCGCCGACGACCGTGCGGTCGGCCAGCACCCAGGTGTCCTCGCCCGGCAGGTCCGGAAACGACGGCACCAGCGTCAGGCCCAGCTCCGCCACCAGCTCGCAGTAGGCGGTGTGAAACGGCGCCACCACCTCGCCGCCGAGTTGCACCAGACGGCCGTCCGGCGTCGTGGTCTGCTGGACCCTGCCGCCGGCGCGCGCCCGTGCCTCGAGTACGACCACGTCGGCGTCGCCGCGCATCAGGTCGCGGGCGGCGCTGAGGCCGGCCAGGCCCGCGCCGAGGACGACGACGTCGTGGCGCAATTCTGCGGACCCCTCAGGATCCCTTGGGCGACAGCGAGCGCGCGTACGCGACGCCGCGCGCGACCCAGCGATCAAGCTGCGCCCTGGTCTTCACGCCGTCGGGGTCGACCCGCAGCCAGCCGTCCATCTCGCGCCCGCGCATCACGAACGGACCGGCGTGGGGCTTGGCGCGCAGCACCTCGGTCTGAGCGGGATCCACGTGCAGCAGCAGCCCACCTGCACCGCTGACGCTGACCGACATGTGGCCTCCGATCAAGAAGGCCAGGCCGCCGAACATCTTGCGCTCGGTCACTCCGGGCTCGCCCGCGATCAGCTCGCGGATGCGGTTGGCAAGGTCCTCGTCGTACGCCATCGGCCGCTCATTATCACCTGCCCCGCGGCGCAGGTGACGATCGGGGTCGCTGCGGGTAGTCAGGCATCGTGAATCGGCTTGCGCTGACGTTCGACGACGGCCCGGACCGGCGCTTCACGGCGCCGCTGCTGGACCTGCTGGCATCGATCGGCGCGCGCGCGACCTTCTTCGTGATCGCACGGCGGGCGGCGCGCTGCCCCGGCCTGATCGCGCGGATGCTCGCCGACGGCCAATCGGTACAGCTGCACTGCGATCAGCATGTGCGTCACTCGCGTGCCAGCCGCGAGTGGGTGCGGGCGGACACCGAGCGGGCCCTGGCGCGCCTGCGAGCGCTCGGCGTTGCGCCGCGCCTGTGGCGTACGCCATGGGGCGACACCGCTCCGTGGACCGCGGAGCTGGCCCGCGAGCAGGGGCTCGAGCTGGTCGGCTGGACCGTGGACTCGCACGACTGGCGCGGCGACAGCGCCGCCGAGATGCTCGCCGCCTGCCGGCCCGGCCTGCGCGCCGGCGCGATTCTGCTGGCCCACGACGGCATCGGCCCCGGTGCCCGCCGCACCGACGCGCGCCAGACGCTGGCGCTGGTCGAGCTGGTGGCGCGCGATGCCGCGCAGCGCGGCCTGGCGCTGGGGGCGCTGTGAGCGGCAACGCATCCTGGCGTCGTGGTGGCTGCGGCCAGGACCGCCCCCTGCTGCTCGGCGACCGGACCGGCCACGACCACGAGCGTCCACCCGCGGGCTGCGAACCGGCCTTTGACGACGGGCTGGTCGCGCTGGAGGGCGCGCTGCATCGGATCGCGGCCGGTGCGCAGGCGCGCGATGCCGGCGCGCCCGCGTTCCCAGACGATGCGTTCGAGCTGCTCCGAGACGCCGGTGCGCTGCGGTTCAACGCCCGCGCGGTGACCGAGCGCCCGCCCGCCGCGATCGAGCTGGATCTCGTCCGGCGCGTCGCCCGGGCCGACGGCTCGGTCGGCCGGATCTTCGATGGCCACCTGAACGGGGTCGAGCGGCTCTGCGTGCAGGCGCCCGCCGAGCTGCACGAGCGCGAGCTTGAGGCGGTGCGTGCCGGCCGTCTGCGGGTCGGCGTGTGGGGCGGCGATCCGGTCGGCGACGAGGGACCGCCTGCCACGCTTGCGCGCGCCGGTGGGCGAGAGGTGCTGCGCGGCGTCAAGACGTTCTGCTCGGGAGCGGGTGGTCTGCATCGCGCGCTGGTGCTCGCGCGCGGGTCTGTCGGCCGCGCGCCGGTGGCGGCCTGGGTGGACCTGACCGACCCCGAGCGGGTGCGGATCGACGACCGCTGGTACCGAGGGCACGGGATGATCGCGTCGGTCTCGCATCGCGTCGTGTTTCACGACGCCCCGGTGCTGGCCCGGCTGGGACCGCCGGGGGCGATCGCGGCCCAGCCGTGGTTCGCGCGCGACGCGCTGCGCACCGCCGCCAGCTGGGCCGGGATGGCCGACACCGCGCTCGCCGCCGCGCTTGCGTCGATCGCCGCGCGCCCGCAGCGGGGCGAGCTTGAGGCGCTCGCGGCGGGCAGGATGCTGACCGAGCACCGGACGATCGACGCCTGGCTGCAGGTTGCGGCGGCGGCGATGGACGGTGCCGATCCAGGGCTGGCCGAGATCGCTCTGCACGCCCGCGCGACGATCCATCGCTCGTGTGGCGCCCTGCTGGACGAGGCCGCCCGCGCCTGCGGCTCGCGGCCGTTCGCGCGCGGCGGCCCGCTTGACCGGGCCCGGCGCGACCTCGAGTTGTTTCTGCTCCAGCACAGGCTGGACCCGCTGCTCGCGCGGGCGGGCGAGGCGGCGCTTGTGGAGGCCGCCTCGTCATGACCGCGATGACCGCCGCCGACTTCGAAGCGCGCTATCGCTCGCAGCCGGATCCGTGGGGCTATCAGACCAGCGAGTACGAGCGCGCCAAGTACGCGGCGACGCTGCGCGCCTGCGGTCCGGGGCTCTTTGACGGCGCGCTGGAGCTGGGCGGCTCGATCGGGGTGTTCAGCGCGCTGCTGGCGCCGCGCTGCCATTCGCTGGTGACGATCGACGCCGCGCCGACCGCGGTCACGGCCGCGCGACGGCGGCTGGCGGGCTCGCCCGCGGCGGAGATCATCCTCGGCTCGATTCCCGAGGCGATCCCGCGCCGCCGCTACGACCTCGTCGTCGCCTCGGAGATCCTCTACTACCTGGACCGGGATCGCCTGGCGGCGACGCTCGACGCCCTGCGCCGGCTCACGGCGGCCGGTGCGCGCGTGGTGGCCGTCCACTGGCGAGCACCGGGTCCCGAGCGCCCGCTGCACGCCGCCGAGGTGCATTGCGCGCTGCGCGAGCAGCCGTGGCTCGCGCCCGTCGCCCGCGCCGACACCGATCGGTACCTGCTCGACGTGCTGGAGCGCCTATGGGCTCCCGACGTAGCAATTGACTGCATCCGGCGGCGTCTGCTCGGGCTAGCGGCTCGCTCGGAATCCAGCCTCGCTCAAACGAGCCGCGCCCGAGTCGTCCGGCTGCCTGACGCCACCCGCGGGAATCGCCGATGCTTCGGCATCGACTCATCCCACATGCGTCGCCAGTCACGCCCAGCCACGCGCCGGCTACCGCCACTTGCTAAGTCGGGAACCCTATGAGCGGCGGGCTGGCGCTGCTGGTGATCGGCGGTGGCCCGGCAGGCTTCGCCGCCGCCCGCGCCTTCCGCGACGCCGGCGGGGGCGGCGAGGTAGCGATCGTGACCGACGAGCAACGGATGCCATACGAACGTCCGCCGCTGACGAAGTCGCTGCTGCGCGGCGAGACCGGCGAGGACGAACTGGCGCTCGAGGACGAGTCGTGGCTGGCCGAGCACGGCGTGTCGCTGGTCGGCGGGCGCGCCGTGACGCTTGACCCGGCGGCGCGCGAGGTGACGCTGTCGGGCGGTCGGCGGCTGCGCTACGCCAGCTGCGTGCTGGCGACGGGCGCCGAGCCCAAGCGGCTGCCGGTGCCCGGAGCCGACGACCCAGCCGTGCGCGTGGTGCGGTCGCTCGACAACGTACGCGAGCTGCTCGTTCGACTGGACGCCGGTTCCGGTGGCGTGGTCGTGATCGGCTCTGGCTTCATCGGCTGCGAGATCGCGGCCTCGCTGCGACGCCGGGGGCAGGACGTTGCGCTTCTGTCAGACGAACCTGCCCCCAACGCGCGCCGGCTCGGCGAGCGCGCCGCGAACGAGATCGCGGCCTGGCTGCGGGCCGACGGAGTGAGCCTGTCGCTCGGGGTCGAGGTCCGCGCGATCGAGCGGCGCGACGGTCAGTTGTCGGTGCAGGCGGGCCACCGGCCCGTCGGTGCGCCGGTGGTGGTGATGGCGACTGGCGTCGCCCCGCGCGGAGAGCTCGCCGCTGCCGCCGGGGCCGAGCTGTCGCACGGCGCCGTCGTGGTCGACAGCGCTATGCGCACCGGCCTTGACGGGGTGCTGGCGGCCGGCGACGTGTGCCTGGCCCGCAACGACGCGGCGGGCCGTCCGCTGCGCGTCGAGCACTGGGGCGACGCGCTCGGTCAGGGTGAGGTTGCCGGGCGGACCGCGGCGGGCGTTCAGGCCCGTTGGGATGACGTGCCCGGCTTCTGGTCGACGATCGGCGAGCACACGCTCAAGTACGCGGCCTGGGGCGACGGCTTCGACGAGATCCGCTTCGACGCCGCGGACGCCGGCCGGTTCGCCGCCTGGTACGGCCGCTGCGGCCAGGTCGTCGGCGTGCTGGCGCACGACCGAGACGACTGCTACGAGCGTGGCCGGGAGCTGATCGCGCAGGGAGCAACATGGCCGCCGGCCTGAGCGCCGTCGTCGTGATCCCCGCACGTGACGAGCAGCGGCTGATCGACGGATGCCTGCGCGCGCTCGCGCGCCAGACCGTCCCGCGGACCGCGTTCGAGGTGATCGTCGTGCTCGATGCCTGCACCGACGCGACCGCCGAGGTAGTGCGCGCCTCGCCGGCGCGGCTGGGTTTGCGGCTGCTGTTGGTGGATGGTCCGGGCGCAGGCGCGGGTGCGGCTCGCCGTGCCGGGATGGACATGGCCTGCGCTCGGCTGCTGGGCGCCGGTCGTTGGGACGGCCTGATCGCCTGTACTGACGCCGACTCGCGCCCGGCCCCCGACTGGCTGGAGCGCCAGCTGGCACACATCGGTGCGGGCGCCCGGGCGATCGCCGGCCTGATCGAGCTCGACGGGGACGGCGAGCGTCTGTCGCCGGGCGTCAGGGCGCGCCGGGAGCGTGACGCCGCCAGCCGCCTGCGCCAGGTTCGCCATCTGGCCCCCGAAGCCGAGCACCACCATTTCGCCGGCGCTTCGATCGGGGTGACGGCCGCCACCTACCGCGATGTCGATGGCCTGGAGCCGCTGGTCGCGCTGGAGGACGCAGGCTTCGCCGAGCGGCTTGCGCGCCACGGGGTGCGGGTGCTGCGCACCGCCGACGTTCGGGTCGCGACCTCGTCTCGCTGTGACGGGCGGGCGGCGCGCGGGCTGTCGGTCGACCTGGCCGTCTCGCACTGGTATGAGCGACGCCGGTATCGCTCGGATCAGTTCGATCCCGAGCGGCTGGCGCGCGCGGGGTGTGAGGTCGAGATCGCGGTGATCGTTCCGACCAAGTCATGCGCCGACACGATCGCCGGGGTGCTGGGGGAGACGGTGGCGCCGCTCGTGGCGTCTGGCGTAGTCGACGAGGTCGTGGTCGTCGACGCCGGCTCGCGCGACGGCACCCCCGCGCTTGCCGCCGCCGCCGGCGCCCGGGTGATCCAGCAGGACGACCTGTGCCCGGAGCTCGGGCCGGCGCTCGGCAAGGGCGACGCGATGTGGCGCGCGCTGCGGGCGACCGGTGGCGAGATCGTCTGCTTCCTCGACGGCGACACGGCCGACCCGCGTCCGGATCACCTGCGAGGGCTGCTCGGGCCGATGCTGCTGGGCGAGTCGTCGATCGCCCTGGTCAAGGGAGCGTTCGAGCGGCCCTTGCGCGCCGGCGCGGTCAGCCTCCCGAATGAGGGCGGGCGCGTGACCGAGCTGATGGCGCGCCCGTTGCTGAACCTGCACGTGCCGCTGCTGGCCGGGTTCTCGCAGCCGCTGGCGGGCGAGTTCGCCGCGCGGCGCGAGCTGCTGGAGCGGATCCCGTTTCCGGTCGGCTACGGGGTCGAGACCGCGGTGCTGATCGACGCGCTGCGCGAGTGCGGACTGGACGCGCTGGCCGAGTGCCACCTCGGCAGCCGCCAGAACCGCCACCAGCCGCTGCGCTGTCTGGGGGAGATGGCCTATGCGGTGCTGGCAGCTGTCGAGACGCGGTTGGAGGGGCGGACGCTTGCGCCAGGCGGGCATTACCTGCGGCCGTGGGACGACGCCACGGTCGCCCACGTCCCGGTGGCCGAGCGCCCACCTGTCGCCGCCGCCGCCGCCGCTGCGCCGCGCCTCGCGCGGGTGTGAGCAGGGGGTGTGCTGAAAAGTGTCGCTCATGGCGATAATTTTCATCACGGCTATGTTCCGGCGGTGCGCGCTGCCCGACGCTTGGCTCTCGCAACGCTGGCGCTCTGCGCCGCCGCCTGCGGCGCTTCGACCGGCCATCCCTCGTCGACCGGGACCGCCACGTCTACGACCGTGGCGACCTCGACGACGTCCGCCGGCGCTACGGCGCAGCTGCGCCTCACCCGCCCCCGGCCGCGCCCACGCGGCGCCCGCGTCGGCGCCACCCAGCGCGTCCACGCGGGCGGCTCGACGCTATCGGTCACGGTCTCGCGGGTGCTCGATCCGCTTCGCGGCTCGGGTGCGAGGTTGCTGCGCGGGATGCGCGCCATCGGCGTGCTCGTGTCGATCGCCGACGACTCGGGTGCGACCTACGACAGCACCGCGTCGGGCGACTGGTCGCTGATCACGACGGCCGGCCCGGCGACGCCGCTGCTGATCAAGCGCGGTCCCTGCCAGACCCAGCTGGTCGACTTCGAGAGTCTGATCGGAGCCGGGGAGACGCGCGGTGGCTGCGTCGCGTTCTCGGCTCCGTCGCGCGCAGACGTGCTGCAGGTGCGCTTCTCGCCGCACTCCCGCGCCCGCGGGCGCGTCGCCTGGCGCTGACCGGCGCCGCACGGGCGCGTCAGCGACGTCAGCGCAGGCAGCTGGGGTCAAGCGGGATCCAGTGGCCCGGCACCACCGGCTCGTCGTGGCGGCACCAGACCAGCCGGTGGCCCTTGACGTGGACGACGCCGACGTACAGGTAGTTGACCGACGAAACGGTCGCGACGCACGAGAATGCCGGCGCGGCGATGCCGGTCCCGCTGGGAGTGCACGAGATGCGTTGCAGAGTGCCGGCCACCGCGCCGCCGGCGATCCGCCGGGTCATGTCGGCCCGCACGACGTGCACCAGGGCCGCGCGCGGGTCCTTGGTTGAGCCGACCAGGACGCGATGCGGAACCTGGTCCTGCGCCGTCAGTTGCTCGGCCTCGAGGTTCGCGTGGCGGACCGCGGCCGGGTCGAGCTTGGCGATGGAGTAGTCGTGGTCGTTGGCGCTGACAAACAGGACCAGAGCCACGATCGCCGCCGCCGCGACGGCCAGCGAGATCGCCCACTGCGCCCATAGCGGTGGGCGCAGCATCCTGGAGGGCCAATTCCCGGTGGACACGGGTTCTATGTGGATCAGCCGCCGGCCGCGGTCAGCACCGACGACAGCTGCGCAAGATCGTCCTCGCCCGGCTGCCAGCTCACGGCGGCGGCGTTGGCGCGCACCTGATCGGGGGTCGTGGCGCCCGCGATCACCGAGCATACCGCCGGCTGCGCCAGCAGCGCGCCGATCGCCATCTCGACCAGCGGCAGCCGATGCTCTCCGGCGTAGCCGCGCAGCGCTTCGATCAGCTCGAACTGCTCGTCGGTGGCGACCTGGTCGCGCGCGGACAGCCGCGCGCCGGCCGGACCCGGCTCGCCACGGCGGTACTTGCCGGTCAGCAATCCGGAGGCCAGTGGGTAGTAGGGCACGAACGAGATCCCGAGCCGCTCGCAGGTCGGCAGCACGTCGTCCTCGGCCTCGCGGACCAGCAGGCTGTACTCGTTCTGGACCGCGCAGAAGGGCGTCAGCCCCTCGTCGCGGGCCACGGCGTCTGCCTCCAGCAGCTGTGATCCGTCGAAGTTCGAGGCGCCGATAGCGCGCACCTTGCCGGCCACGACGAGCTCGTGCAGCGCTCCGAGCGTCTCGGCGATAGGGGTCACCCCGTCGGGCTCGTGGTACCAGTACAGATCGATCACGTCGGTCGCCAGCCGCGTGAGCGACTGATCCACGGCGGCCATCAGGTACTCGCGCGAGCCCCGCGGACCGCGCCCGTCGCCCATGTCCATGCCGAACTTGGTCGCCAGCACTATCTGATCGCGGCGGCCGTCGAGCAGCTGGCCGATGTAGGACTCGCTGAGCCCGCGGCCGTAGATGTCGGCGGTGTCGAAGAAGGTCACGCCGGCATCGAGCGCGGCGTCGATCACCGCACGGGTCCCATCGAGGTCGATCCGGCGGCCGAAGTTGTTGCAGCCGAGCCCGACGACCGATGCCTCAAGACCCGAGTCGCCCAGTGGGCGGGTCGGCACCGAGCTGGTCATTGACTCAGCGTACCCGGTGGTCGTCGCGGCGCAGTGCATCGGTGAAGCGCTTGGGCACCGCCGCGGACCCGCCCTCCTCCCACAGGGTCGTCACCACCAGCTCGGAGCCCTCGGGTCGGCACACGTAGACCAGCTCACGCCGCCGCAGATCGGACACCAGCAGCGCGCCGCGCTCGCCCGCGCGAACGCGCCCGGCGGCGTGGGCCCGCGCGACGCGGGCGGCGATCTCGGTCTTCTCGTCCAACGACCCGCGCACGCGCTGGCGCCAGCGTTCGACGGCGTGGTCGGTGACGGCGACCAGCATCAGCGCCCGCGATCCGGACTGCGCACGTACAGCGTGCCGCCCGGCCCGCCGACGGTGA
>JBOGYE010000024.1:0-8934 GCA_050696635.1 Solirubrobacteraceae bacterium
CCCCTCGTTCAGCCCCCGCTCGTTCCAGTCGGTCAACTGCAAAAACGATCCGTCCGTCAGATTGGCGGCCACGTTGAGCCCGGTCACGAACGGCGAGCGCGGGTAGCTGCAGGTGAACCAGTTGCTGTGTCCGCGATCACGGTTTTCTCCTCACATCTGATCACGAGAATTCCCCAGGGCGGTAGCGCGTAGAGGCTTGCGCGCGCGGGGTTCGACGGAGGCGAGGCCCGAGGGCCGAGCTGTAGTCGATCCCCGCGCGCGGCGCGGTTCTGTCGGGGGCCTCCTTGATCGTCGCGGTGTTCACGCCGTCGATGATGAGGAGGCCTGTGGGGATGTTGACCTGGGAGGATGATGTGGAGATTCACGCGCTCGCGCGCCGGGGTTGGTCGGTGTCGGCGATCGCCCGGCACACGGGTCGGGATCGCAAGACGATCCGGAAGTGCCTGGCCGAGCCGGGCGTGGTGCGGGAGTCGGCGCCGAGCTGTGTTGAGCCGTATCGCGCGTACTTGGAGGCTAGGTTCGTCGATGACGCGCACGTGTTCGCCAGCGTGCTGTTCGAGGAGCTGGGCGGGCTGGGGTTCGATCGCTCCTACCCGACGCTGGTGCGCGAGATCCGCGGGCTCGGGCTGCGGCCGGTATGCGACTGCTGCAAGGCTGGGGGCGTGAAGCTGACGGTCGGGCTCGAGCACGAGCCGGGCGAGGAGCTGCAGCTGGACTGGTTGGAGCTGTCCGAGACGCCGTGGGGTGTCAAGGCGTACGTTCTGGTCGGCGCGTTGTCGCATTCGGGTCGGCTGCGCGGCTGCTTCTCGGAGGGCGAGAGCTTCCCGCACCTGGCCGAGGCGCTGGACGGGGTGCTGCGCCGGATCGGTGGCAGCACCCGCTCGTGGCGGACCGACCGGATGGCGACGTTCGTCTATCCCGGCACCGACCGGCTGCGGCCCGAGGCGGCGGCGATGGCCAAGCACTACGGCGTTCAGGTTGCGGTCTGTCCGGCGAACCGCCCGCAGCGCAAGGGTGTGGTTGAGAAGGCGATCCAGTACGTGACGCAGTCGTGGTGGCGCTCGGCGCCGGTGTCAACGCCGGCGCAGGCGCAGGCCGATCTGGATCGCTGGTGCGTGACGGTGTCTGATCGCCGCCGCCGCGGCCGCGGCACCGTCGGCGAGTTGGCGGCCGGCGAGGGGCTGCTGGTGCTGCCGGAGCTGCCGTTTCCCGCGGAGTACCGGGAGGAGCGGGTCGTCTCGCGCGAGGCGCTGGTCGAGTTCGAGTCAAACCGCTACAGCGTGCCGCCCGGCCATGCCGGCCAGAGTGTCGAGGTCCGCGCTCGGCTTGGTGAGCTTTATCTGGAGATTTACACCTCGGCGGCGCACCGGATCGCGCGGCATCGCCGCGCGCTGTCGGGTGCCGGGCAGACGATCCGTACGCCCGAGCACGCGAGCATGCTCGAGCAGGCCGTGCTCAAGCAGTTCACGACCAGCAAGGCGTGTCCGCGCAAGCCGAACCGGCCGCCCGGGGAGCAGGCGCAGGCGGAGGCCGCGCGGCTGCGCGGCGAGCAGGCAGGCGGCGTGGTCGTCGACCTTGAGCAGTACGCGCGGATCGCGAGGGTCGCTGGGCGATGACCGACTACCTACACGCCTACGCCCTGGTGATCGACTGCGAGCAGGGCGCCCGGCTGCCGGACGGCTGCTGGGCGAAAGAAGCGACCCTCGTGCTGCTCGACGCGCCCGGCACCGATAGCCGGCGTCCGGTCGCGATCACGCTCACACCCGAGCAGGCACGCGAACTCGGATTCGCGCTGCTCGCCGCCACCGAGCACGCCGACCGCACAACCATCCCGCAACCAGAAGGAGACGACCCGCGATGACCGACCACATCTACCAGCAGCTGCGCGAGCATCTCGCCTACCTCAAGCTCCCGGCCGTTGCCGAGCAGCTCGCCCGCGCGCTTGAGCAGGCCGAGCAGGCGAAGCCGAGCTACACCCGGTTCCTCGCCGACCTGCTGTCAGGCGAAATCACAGCGACCGAGCAGCGACGGCTCGACGGACGCCTGCGATTCGCGAGCTTCCCCCAGCACAAGCCGCTCGAGCAGTTCGACTTCGACGCTCAACCATCGCTGGACCGACGGCTCGTCGACGAGCTCGCGACCCTCAGATTCGTGCAGGAGAAGGCCAACGTGCTGCTGATCGGCCCGCCCGGCGTGGGCAAGACGATGCTCGCCACCGCCCTGGGCCTGAAGGCCGTGCACGCCGGCTACCGCGTCTACTACACCACCGCCGCCGATCTCGTCGCGCGTACCACCCGCGCCGCGATCGAAGGTCGCTGGCAGACCACGATGCGCTTCTGGAACGGGCCGGCCGTCCTTGTGATCGACGAGCTTGGCTACCTGCCGATGCCCGGCGAGGCCGCGTCGCACCTGTTCCAGGTGATCAGCCGCCGCTACGAACACGGGAGTGTGATCTTGACGACCAACCGCGGGATCGCCCAGTGGGGCGAGATCTTCGAGGACACGACTGTCGCCGCCGCGATCCTCGACCGCCTGTTGCACCACGCGACCGTCCTCCAGATCGATGGCGACAGCTACCGCATGCGCGGCCACCGCGCCCGCCTACAGCAGCTCAGGCACGCCATCGCCGCCGAGCCGCAGACCAAGCCATGAGCAGCGCCAACGCCGCAGCAGCCAGCGCGCAGGCGCCCGGCCCTGGCCTCACGGTCGGCGACGGCGATGACCACGCCCTACCCGCGCACACGCGAGAGCTGGCCGCCCGGCTCTCCGCGCTGTTCGAGCGCGACGTCGAGATCGTCAAGCGACTCAACGACGCCCACCATCGCCTGGACAACGCCAACGAGCGACTCGACTCAGGACGTGCGCCCGACGCGTCTGGCCTGATCTACGACCGTCCCGCGGCGGCGACCGCCACCAGCCCGATCGCGGCGCTGATCCCAGGCGGCGAGCCCGCCGCCAGCCACATGCTCGACGCTCTCAAGCATGCACGCTGCCAGATCCACCGCGGCTTCTGCCAGTACCAGTCAGCCAGCGAGGAGCGCCGTCAGCTCGCGTTCGAGGTCGGCGAGCTCTCCCAGCAGCTCACAGACGCGCTCGCCGCGGCCGGCTGGAGCGCACAGGAAGCCCGGCAGGTCAACGTCCACGAACTCGCCCGAGCGGCTGGCTGACGCCCGCACACGCCCGCGAGCCGCTACGGTGCCGGCGTGATCGAGGGCACGCTCCGCGCCTACTACTTCCAGCTCAGACTGTCCGTCGAGGACTACGAATTCCCGCACTTCGACACCGGGCGCGACGGCAACGCGCTGGCCTGCCGGGTAGTCGTCGAGGACACCGAGATCGGGGACTCCTACATCCGCTACAGACCAACGCTCTACACCTTCGAGCTCGCGAGCTTCACCGAACAGCTGCGAGCGCTGGAGCCCGAAGGCTCCGGACAGGCCGTCCTCGGCGACGCCGACGCGCAATCCGGCGACGAGTTCGGCCTGACCATCTCGCTGAGCGACGCCACCAACACGCTCGCGGGCTTCGTTGGCAACAAGGCCGGCGCCCGTCTGGGCTTCGGACCGATCGACATCGACCGGTCGCTCATCGCCGACGCACTCACGCTCTTTGACGACATCATCAAGACCTTCCCCGTCCGCGGCGACATCACCGCCGACTGAGCCAGACCACCCGCGGGGCCTAGGTCCTCGACCCCCCCGTCGATCGTGGCGACTACGCGACCGAGCGGCCAGCCTGCACGTCTTCGCGTCGCCACGCCGTCGCGATCCAGCACGCGATCACGAACGCACGCTCCTCGTCGTTGAGGACCAGGCCTCCTAGATCCGGCCGACCGCCAGCGTCGCTGACCCGATACGGATCCCAGTCGACGTCGCCGTGAAACAACGTGGCGTGAGCGTCACCGTCGTCGTGCACGAACACGAGCTGCTCCCCGAACTTGTTGACGAAATAGCCCAGATAACGGCCTGGCCGCTCCTCGATCACAGGCGCCGCCGCCGTGTGGTGGCTGGTCAAACGCAACAACTCGTCCCCGTCCATACCGCCAAACGATGACCGGTCCCCCGGCGGAACCCAGCGCCCCAAACAGCGTGCCGCCAACGCCAGATCTTCAACGACGCGCTCAGGCAATCGCCAAGGCCCACCCATCCCTCACTAACGCCCCCCCCGCTCACCACCCGGCCACTCCCGCGCTCGATCTCAGCCATCCCAGGGTGGGGAATTCTCGTGATCGAGAGTGGGGAATTCTCGTGATCGTTGACACAGCAGCCGGCGAAGTGCTTGCTGTCGGCCTGATTCACGGAAACTTCCAAGCGCACCTGGCTGTCGCTCGTCCGCTGGAGCAGACGCAGGCGTCGACGTGCGCCTCGCTGATGCTCGGGACGAGCAGCAAGAGCGAGGGCTCACGTTGGCGGGGCGGCTGCATCGCCACGGAGATGCAGAAGAGCTGCTTCGGGCCTTCGATGCGGACACCCGCTTTTGCGCCACGACGTGCCTTTGCCATGGTTGGCCGAGCGCCTCGCTATGCGCGGATCTGAGGGCCCTCACTTGTGCCGGCAGCGCCGAGCGTCGGCTCAGACGCGAGCCTGGCGAGAAGGAGGGACGCGACCGCCGTGAGCGTGACACCCGCTCCGGTGCGAACGCGATACTCCGCACGACCAGTGCTGACGCTTCCCAGTTCGTTCCAACTCGGCACTCTGTGCCCTGACGATCGACGCCGCCGCGTTCATGGCGATGCACAAGTCCAGGCACCTGAAGGGCGATCGCGTCTCGGACTGTCGCACTGCCTGCGCGAGCGGGCGTCTCGTCGCGGGGAGGCGCGACGCGGCTGGCCCTGCTCAGCGCCGGCAGTGTGCGTCGAGACGTCGGGCGGTGGTGCATCCTCATGGCGATGGAGAAGTGCCCACCGGAGCTGACCGACGGCCGCGGCATAACCAGCCCCACCGCGACGCGCGTGACAACGTCGAGGTCCGTTCTCTGTCTGTCCACGCGAGGGACGCGCTTGGGGAACGCTGTTGGACTTGCTCCCGTCTGACCCTCGGAGTCGCAGGCGTGCGCGCGAGGTCAGTCGGTTGGGGTGCCGAACCACCACCGGTGGCCCTCGGGATCGCGTGCGCCGTACTCGCGGCGCCCGTAGGGCTGATCGGTCGGGTCAGAGTCGATGTGAGCGCCGGACGCCCGCGCGTGTGCGTGGTGGGCGTCGACGTCGTCGACGATCACTGCCAGCCCGCCGCTTGCTGCCGGGAGCGCGCTGGCCGCGCTGAGCTCGTTCTCGGCCGAGACGCGGTGCAGCCAGATCGCCGCCTCGCTGACGCGTATCTCGCCGTGGACCGCCTGGCCGTCGGTATCGTCAACGACGCCGCCGGATTGCAGGCCGAACGCGTCGACAAGGAAGTCGTGTGCAGCCTGGATGTCGTCATAGACAAGGACCGCGGTGATGGGTTGTGCTTGGGTCATGGCCGTCACGCTACGCGGCTTGGGCACCGCCGTCTTGGACAAATGTGATATCGCCGCTGGGGGCCGTCCTGTCACCCGGGATGAGACGGGCCAGGAAGTCAGTCGGCGTGGTGCCCGCGAGGTCGCGAAACTCGCGATTGAGATGCGCCTGGTCGCAATAGCCGGCGGCATACGCGATGTCGGCCCACCGCGCCGGATCGCGCTCCAGGCGCCGACAGACGCTCCGGAATCGCAGCAGCCGGCCCACGGTTTTTGGCGCCAAGCCGACCTGCTCATGAAAGACAGCTGTCAGGTGCCGGCGGCTACAGCCCAGCTCGGCGGCCAGCGCGCCGATTCGCACCGCACCCGCCGTCGCGTGAAGCCGAGACCACGCCTCCACGGCCAACCGATGCGGCCGGGGGCCATCGCCGGCGCGTTCAAGCAGGAAACGGTCAAGGACATCGAAGCGCTCATCCCAGTCGTCGGTCTCGTGCAGACGCTGCTCGAGCCGCCGTCCGGCCGCCCCGAACACGTCATCGAGGCTGACGCAGCCGCCGGCGAGAGCCCGCAGCGGCTGACCGCACAACGTGTAGGCGCCCAGCGGAGCGAGCTTGAGATCCAAGGACGCGTGGGTGGATCCGACCTCGACCAGCTCACAAGCTCCTCCGAAACCCCCGAACCATGCGCCGGGCAATCGGCGGCCGCCAGCCAGCAGCGGGCCCTCGAGCGTGACAATCAACGAGACGACAGGCGTTGGCGGCTGCAGCCAGGCACCGAAGCTCGCCGCCTCCTGCCGAAAGCCCACATAATCCCGAGCCACCAACGGCACCAACCGCGGATCCGGTCGCCGGCGCGCGCGCATCCAACGCCCAAGACCAGACTCGTGCCAGACCGTATCGGTAAGCGCCACCCATCAATCCTAATCCGCCAGGTCCAGCGGAAGAGCACCGGTTCAGCACGTCCAACACGCTCGTGAACGTTACGGGAGCCGCGAGCAGTAGGGCACCGGAAGGCGTGATCCGCCGCGGAAGCGGATCTTCAGTCGGGCGGGCGGAGAACTAGCTCGAGCAGGCCAGGGAAGGCCCGACCGAACTCCGGGCGCCGCAGGCGGTTCAGTCGGCGTGGTCCTTCGTCGCGTTGCTCGATCAGTCCGGCCGCTCTGAGCGCCGCGAAATGGTGGCTGCGGGTCGCTTTGCCGACTGGGAGGTCAAAGGTGCCGCAGGCCCGAGTCCAGTCCGGCGGACCGGCGAGCTCGCGCAGGATCAGGCGGCGGACCGGATCAGCCAACGCGTCCAGCGCCGTCTGCAACGACACCTCGTCGGGATGCGCGTGAGTCAGGCTACGGGCCCGGGCAGTGCTCCCACCGGCAGCCGCAATGTTCGATGTGTATCGCACCCAAAGTGACCGATCTCCAAACAGTCTAGAAAGGGAGACACGTATGTTCCAGCGCACCCCCGGGGGGACTGATCGCCGCCGAACTGACCGTCCCCGCAGCGGGATCCTCCTACCGGTGACGTTCGATGAGCTCGACCTGCTCGCCCGGTCTGATAGTCAGGAGGCGCACAGTTCAACGTTCGGAAAAGGAGACTCAATAGATGGTCAGTCCGCATGCGCAGGTCAACTTGGACGATGTTGAGGACGCGGCACCTGGGAATGGGTTCACTGATCGCTGGGAAGCACGCGTGGCCCGGACGCCGCTCGGAGCTGAGCAGACTGGGATCACTCATTTCCGGCTGCGGGCCGGCAAGCGATCCCCGTTCTCCCACCGGCATACGCACGCGGAGGAGATCTACGTGATTCTCAGCCTCGATCTTGCAACAGCGTCGAAGTCGGGGCGCTTGCAGTAAGCGGCTGACCGGGGTGGGAAGCGTCGCGGGCACCGGGGTCGGCGGCGTTGAGGGGCCGGTGCGGGCGCCAGCGTGGCGGCTGTCGGGGTGACGGGGGGCCGGGAGCGGCTGGGGGGAGGTTTTGGCGCAGGCTGGCGCCCGGGGGTCTGGCGCTGATGCTCGTCGGTGGCGGCGCCGGACGGCGCCCGGGGTCAGCCGGTCGGGGCGGGGAGCGCTTGCAGGCGTCTGAACGCGGCGGCCAGCTGACCTGCCCAGGGCCAGTCGCGCGAGAGGTGCAGGATCGTCTGGCGTGCGTGGCGGGCGATCCGCCCGGACTGGTGAAGCAGCCGGTAGCGCAGCCGCTTGAGCTCCCAGGAGCGTGCCTGCCCGCCGAGCGCCAGTTGCTTGGCCCAGGCGACCAGGTCCTGGGCCAGCTGGCATAGCCACAGCCAAACCTGGTTTGAGGCGAAGTCGCGGAACGGGAGGTTTGAAAGCCCGCAGTCCTTGCCCTCGCGGATACGGTCCTCCACCCGGGCGTGACCGCGGTGGCACAGATCAAGTGAGCGGATGTCGGGGTCGGTCTGATCGGTGCAAAACACCGCCAGGCGGTAGCCGTCATGATCGGCGAAGGACTGCTGGTCGCCGTCTTTGAGCTTGGTGCGCCGGGCGATCAGCCGCATCTGCTCAGGCCAGGCCGACAGGTCGACATGATCGGTGATCTCGCACACCTGCGAGTCGCGGCGATCGGAGCCGTCCTTGCGGATCGCCTTTACCCACGCGGACTCAGCCATCCCCACGGCCGCGTCACGAACCGGCTCAGACAGATCAAACCCAAACGAGAACCGCAGGCCCGCTTCGACGCAGTAGACCGTCAGCTCGTGCGTGGAGCCGGCCCCATCGGCCCTGACCAGGATCTGTCCATCAAGCGCCCGCTCGTCCAACTGGGCCAACGCCAGATCGAGCACCTGTTTGTGATCAGAAGCGGTGTTCGAGCCCGCGTTACCCGCCCTCAGGATCCCGGCCGGTGCTTCGCCGGTCTGATCCAGGTAGCACAACAGCGGATGATGCCCGAAGCCGCCCTTGAAGTTCCCCGCCGCCAGCTCCTTCTCAGAATGCGCTCCGATCAGCGTCGCGTCGATATCAAGCACCGTCAGCTCCGAACGGCTGTGCCAGCGCGCGATCGACCGCTCCGGCCGCGCCCCCAGCCGCCACGCCGTCGCCCTGGCGCTCGCCACCGCCTCACGCAACCGCGCAAGGCACTCTTGGTCGATCGAGTCGATCACCCGAAACGCCGTCGCATCCGACGCGACCTGACCGAACAGGTCTGACTGATCACGCTGAGCGCCGAGATCGCCCAGGCACTTGCCGCCATCGGCCAGCATCACCGCCAGATCGCGCAACACCACCCCGGGATCATGCGCCGAACGGCGCTGGCGCGTGTCAGCCATCGCCCCAGACAGCGCCCGCGTGAGCCCCACACGGTCTGCGACCACCGCCAACAGCGCGCTGCCCGCATGCCCGACTTGTCCCCTTCCGTCCGCCGTCACGACTAGCTTGTCAACCAGCCCATCACGCTTCACCATTCGGGTGATCCTCCTGAGTCGGGAACGCGAGCCTCACAACCCGCATTGTTCCTGCTCAGTCGGACGTTGCCGCGCCCCGGCCAGGCCGGGGC
>JBOGYE010000025.1:0-6330 GCA_050696635.1 Solirubrobacteraceae bacterium
CGGGCTGGGCGGCAGCGACGGGCTGAGCGGCAGCGACGGGCTGGGCGGCAGCGACGGGCTGGGCGGCAACGGCGACGGCCGGCTCGGCCTGCTCGCCGGGGTCACCCAGGACCGCGATCACGGCCCCGACGGCGACGCTGTCCCCCGCGGCGGCGCCGATCGACAGCACCGTCCCGTCCTGCTCGGCATCGTAGGTGACGCTGGCCTTGTCGGTCTCGACCTCGACCAGCGGCTCGCCCTCGGCGACCGTGGCCCCCTCGGACACGAACCAGCGCAGGATCGTACCCTCCTCCATCGAGTCCGAAAGGCGCGGCATGACGATCTCAGTGGCCAATGGCTGCTACTCCTGCAAACGTTTGCGATAGCATCCTAACGCAGCTTCGCACTAGGGTAGTGTCGATCGCAGTCGAGAAGGAGACGGGATGGCCAGGCTCGAGGTCTCGGAGCAGACGGAGGCACCCACCGAGTATCTGAACGGGTACGCCCGGATGCTGCTGATCCGGGAGTTCGAGTCCAACATGCACCGGCTGTTCCTGCGCGGCGAGGTCCACGGCACGACCCACCTATACGCGGGGCAGGAGGCGGTCGCCGTCGGCGTCTGCATGGCGCTCGAGCCCGACGACTACGTCACCGGCACCTATCGCGGCCACGGTCATGCGCTCGCCAAGGGCACCGAGCCCGAGCCGCTGATCGCCGAGATGCTCGGCCGCGTCACCGGCGTCTGCGGGGGCCGCGCCGGCTCGATGAACGTGATCGACCTGCCCCACGGGCTCGTCGGCTGCTACGGGATCGTCGGCGGCTCGATCGCGGCCGCGCTCGGGGCGAGCCTGTCGGCCAAGCGCCAAGGCCGCGTGGCGGTCTGCTTCTTCGGCGACGGGGCCACCAACCAGGGCTACTTCCACGAGTGCATGAACATGGCCGCGGTCCAGCGCCTGCCGGTCGTGTTCGTGTGCGAGAACAACCTCTATGCGGAGTTCACGCCGCTTGCCGAGGCGACCGCGGGCGCGGACATCGCCGGTCGCGCGGCCGCGTACGCGACCCCGGCCGAGGTGGTCGACGGCAACGACCTGTGGGCCGTGCGCGCAGCCGCGCAGACCGCCGTCGAGCGGGCTCGCCAGGGCGACGGCCCGACGCTGCTGGAGTGCAAGACCTACCGCCACTACGGCCACTCCAAGAGCGATCCGGCGCCCTACCGAACCCAGCAGGAGCTCGACGGCTGGCGCGAGCGCGACCCGCTGAGGCTGGCGCGAGCCCGGCTGCTGGCGGACGGGCTGACCGAGGAGCAGGTCGTCGCCGTCGAGCAGACGGTCAGGGGACAGCTCGACGAGGCGGTGACGCAGGCGCTGGCGGCGCCCTATCCCGATCCGCAGACCGACGCCGCGCGGGAGTTCAGCGCGTGAGCGAGCAGCTGGAGTTCCGCGCCGCGATCCGTGACGCACTCGCCGAGGAGCTCGAGCGCGACCCCTCGGTCGTGTTCTTCGGCGAGGACGTGGCGGTCGCCGGCGGCGTGTTCAAGGCCACGCCGGACCTGTACGAGCGCTTCGGGCAAGAGCGGGTGTTCGATACCCCGATCTCGGAGCTGGCGCTCGCGGGCGCGGCCTATGGAGCCGCGGTCACCGGGCTGCGTCCCGTATTCGAGGTGATGTTCGGCGACTTCATGGCGCTGGCGATGGACAGCCTGATCAACCAGGCGGCGAAGTTCTTCTACATCTCCAACGAGCAGGGCACGGTCCCGCTGGTGGTGCGCTCGGCGGTCGGCGCCGGCGGCCGCTTCGGCGCGATCCACTCGCAGACCCACGGCACCTGGCTGCAGGGCGTGCCCGGGCTCAAGATCGCGTTTCCGTCCTCGCCGGCCGAGGCCAAGGGACTGCTGAAGGCGGCAATCCGGGATGACAACCCAGTCGTGTTCCTCGAGCACAAGCGCCTCTACTCGGTCAAAGGCCCGGCGCCTGAGCCCGGTCAGGAGGTGATCCCGCTCGGCATCGCCGCGATCGCCCGGCCAGGCACCGAGCTGACGATCGTGTCGGCCGGCAAGGGGGTGGCCGACGCGCTCGAGGCGGCGCAGACGCTCGCGGACGAGGGAGTCTCGGCCGAGGTGATCGACCTGCGCACGCTGCGTCCGCTCGACCTGGCGACCGTGCTCGAGTCGGTTGCGCACACCAACCGGCTGCTGGTCGTCGAGGAGGGGCCGCGGACCGGCGGCTGGGCGGCGGGCCTGCTAGGCGCGGTCGCCGAGGAGGGCCTGCACGACCTTGACGACGCGTGGCTGCTGACCACCGCCGAGACGCCGATCCCATACAGCCCGACGCTCGAGGACGCGTTCCTGCCCCAGACCGAGGCGATCGTCGCCGCCGTCCGCGGACGGCTGGGCGTGGCTGCCGCGGCGAGTTGACGCAACTCACGCGGTTGGCTCCCGCAGCAAAACGTGCCCGCCCGCTGCTACGTCGCCAGTCCGCTCGGCTTCACCGAGCCCGGCCGCTATTGGTATCAGCAGGTCTGCCTGCCGTCCCTGCGCACGGTCGTCGAGCCGATCGACCCGTGGTCGCTGACCACCGGCGCCGAGGTGCAACAGGCGCGCAGCCAGGGTCGCGAACGTGAGCTGGCACTCGAGATCGGCCGCCGCAACGCGGCCGCGATCCGGTCCTGCACGCTGCTGGTGGCGGTGCTCGACGGCCAGGAGGTCGATTCCGGCACGGCGGCGGAGGTCGGCTATGGCGCGGCGCTGGCGCTGCGCTGTTTCGGCCTGCGCACCGACCTGCGCCAGAGCGGCGAACCGGGGGTGGCGGTCAACCTGCAGCTCGAGGCGCTGATCGTCGACAGCGGCGGCGCTGTCGTGTCGAGCCTTCACGAGCTGGTGGCGGCGCTGGCCGCGGCCGATTAAGGGCTCACGAGAGAATTAGTGGGTGGATTTGACGAGTGGCCAGGCAGCCGGACGACTCGGGCGCGGCCCTGTCCAGCGAGGCTGGATGCCGAGCGGGCCGCAAGACCGAGCAGACGCGGGCAAAGACGGCAGTATTCGTTCGTGAGCCCTGACGCGCCGCAGGCCGCTCAGCCGACCGGCGACGTCTCGGACATGACCAGCCGGGTGGCCGGCGAGATGTAGGTGCCGCGGTTCTCGCCGAGGCAGATCGATGCGATCGCGTCGCGCTCGTCGAAGTCGAACACGTGCAGCGGCAGCTCGTAGTCGCGCGCGAGGACGATCGCCGCCTGGTCCATCACGCGCAAATCCCGCTCGAGCACGTCCGAGTAGCCGAGGCTGTCGTAGCGGCGCGCGCCGGGCTCCCGGCGCGGGTCTCGGTCGTAGATCCCGTCGGTGCCGTGCTTGGCCAGCAGGATCGCGTCGGCGCGCAGTTCGACCGCGCGCTGGACAGCGGGGTAATCGGTCGTCACGTACGGCTGCCCGATCCCGCAGGCCAGCAGCACCATCCGGTCGCGCTCCAGGTGCGCCAGCGCCCGCAGGCGAATGAACGGCTCGGCGATCGTCTGCATCGGCAGCGCCGTCATCAGTCGCACGTCCTCCAGGCCGCGGTGCTTGAGCACGCCGCGCAGCAGGATCCCGTTCATCACGGTCCCGAGCATCCCGATGTTGTCGGCCTCGGCGCGCTCGATGTCCCAGTCGTCGGCGACGTTGCCGCGGAAGAAGTTGCCCCCACCGACCACGACCGCCTCCTCGACCCCGAGCTCGCGGGCGGCGATCAGCTGGTCGGCGACGTACCCGATCGCCTCCGATTCGAGTCCGAACGACGTGGCGCCCGCGAAGGCGCGCCCGCTGAGCTTGACCACCACGCGGCGGTAGCGGAGCGACGGCACGCGCCCAGCCTAGCGCACGTCTCGCTCCTGCTCGACCTGCGACGCTCTCGCCTAAGCCGTACTTTTCCGAAACGGGCCACTAAGTGACACTCGGCCGCAGCGCTGGTCCTCGCACCAGCCCAACGTGACAGGCAACGGGATCGTGGCCGGCTACTCGGCTCGCTTCTTGGCGGTCGTGGTCGCGCCTTCGATCTACTCGGCGCGCCCGCGATACGCCGCCGCCGCCGGAGGCGGCGGCGATCGACGTTCTGGAAGGGGTTTCCGGGAGCGCCGAGAGCTGAACCGGAGCTCAGGCGGCCCGGCGCAGCTCCTCAAGGTCGGTGCTCATCGCCAAGCGGCTGAGCCCCTGCTGCTCGAGCTCGCGTGCCCGGCTGAGCGGGATACCCAGCTCGATCCCCGTTTGACGGAGGTTGAGCGGCTCGGCGCCGGCGAGGCCGAAGCGGAGCCGGATCACGTTGCGCTCGGCGTCGGGCAGGCGCGCGACGGCACCGGAGATCAACTCCTGGCGCTCTGACTCCTCCGCCTCCTGCGCAGGCCCTGGGCGCTCCGACGCGAGCAGGTCGCCGAACGACGTCTCGCCGTCCTCGCCGACCGGCTGGTCCAGGCTCGTCAGGCCACGCGTCAGCTCGCGCAGCTCGGCGACCTCCTCGATCTCGAGCTTGGCCTCCGCGGCAATCTCCTCGTCGGTCGGCTCCCGACCGAGCTTCGTGCTCAGCTCTGACTCGATCTTGCGCACCTTGGTCTGGCGCTGGGCGACGTGGACCGGCAGCCGGATCGTGCGGCCGTGGTTCTGCAGGCCGCGCTGAAGCGCCTGGCGGATCCACAGCGTTCCGTACGTGGAGAACTTGAACCCGCGCCGCCAGTCGAACTTCTCGACTGCGCGGATCAGTCCGAGCATGCCCTCCTGGACGAGATCCTCCATCGGCAGGCCGTGGCCCTGGTAACGGCGGGCCTGCGAGACGACGAGGCGCAGGTTGGCGTTGATCATCCGCTCCTTGGCGGCCAGATCGCCACGCTCGATCCGCTTGGCGAGCTCGATCTCCTCCTCCGCGGTCAGCAGCGAGTGCGCCCGCGCGGCGCGCAGGAACAGATCCAGCGAGTTCTCGGTCATCGCGCCGCTAGACGCACCCGGTGTCAGGCGCGGGTCCGCGTGCTCGCCCGAGCCCGGGCGCGCGACGCGTCGGCGAGGCGAGCGATGGCGCGCAGGCGCAGGAACCGGCTTGACGCCGTGCTCGCCGCGCGCGCGACGGCGCTGATTGGTGTCGTGATGCTCCGCCTGCGCTCCAGCGCCGTCGCGGGCATCGTGGTCGAAGCTGTTCAGAACGATCTCCGTGTCTTAGAAATGGTCTACTCCGCAAGTAATCATAGCGCATAGTTCGACAACTGTCGAACTATGCCTGCGCGCTCCCTGCGGTATTACCTACGCCGCGCAGGCCCAAACGTTTCCCGTGCGAGATCGATAAATCCCAGCGCCGCCGGGGCCAGCCGCCTGCCTTCGCGCCAGGCCAGCGTGATGTCGCGGCGCAACGACGGCTCCACGAGCGCTGCGACGACCACCTCCGCGCCAGGCCCCTCGGCATCCGAGCGGGGCAGGATCGCCACTCCCAGGCCCCGTGAGACCAGCCGACGGATTCGTTGGCTCTCGTTAGACTCGAGCGTCACGCGCGGGGCGAAGCCGGCCTCCCGGCCCGCTCCCTCCAGCAGCTCGCGCAGGCGCGCGCCAGGGCGGAAGCTGATGAACTGCTCCTCGCTCAGCTGTGCCATTCGGACCTGACGCCGGCGACGCAGCGCGTGCGAGGGAGGCAGCAGCACGACCAGCTCCTCGGAGACCAGCTGGTGCAGGCGCAGGCCGTGCGCCTCGACGCGTTCGGTGACCGACAGGAAGGCGAGGTCGAGCTCGTCGATCCGGAGCATCTCCGCCATCTCCTCGCTGGACTGCTCGCGGACCGTCAGACCGACTCCCGGATGTAGGTCGTGGAAGCCCGCGAGCGCCAGGGACAGGTCCACCGGGCCCATCGTGTGCATCGCCCCGATCGTCACGTGTCCGCTGCTCATCCCGCGCAGGGCCTCAAGCTCCGAGTGCGCGTTCTCCAGCTCCGCCAGCACGCGCCGCGCGCGCACGACCAGCAGCTCGCCGGCCTCGGTCAGCGCGACGTGGCGCGTGGTCCGCTCCACGAGCGCCAGGCCGACCTCGTCCTCGAGGCGCCGGATCTGTTGAGACAGCGCGGGCTGCGCGACGTGCTCGTTGGCGGCGGCGCGCGTGAAGCTCAGCTCTTCGGCGAGCGCGACCAGGTACCGCAGCTGCCGCAGCTCCATAAGGTGAGGTTATAGATCTGCGCGAATACTCGTCTTGGACTTCTAGCCCAACATGCACCATCATGCGAAGCGCAGTACCTCTCCTCCCTCGAGCGCGCCCCGAGTCCCGGCCTCATATCCCGCCGGTACCGGGGCGCACTCATTTAAGGGTGTCCGCGACCCCAAGGGCCCACGCCCAAGCGCGGGAGCGCCGGGGCCGCCGTC
>JBOGYE010000026.1:0-2769 GCA_050696635.1 Solirubrobacteraceae bacterium
GCCGACCGCCTGCCGGAGGGCTGGGACATGGGCGGGATGGCCGCCGCGTATCGCGGTCAAGCGCGCCGGGCGCTGACGGCGGGCGGCGTGACCTACTGGATCGTGCCGGCTCGCGAGGACCCCGGCGCCCACCAGCCGACGCCTCGCTGCCTGCACCTCCAGCAGGCGGCGATCCGGAAGTACCAGCCGAAGATCCCGCAGCCGTTGCGACGGCCAACGCTGGACCTGGCGACGCGGCTGATCGCCGTTGATCTGGCGGCGGTGAGCCAGCGGCCGTTCGACGTGGTCTGCACGGTCTACCACTTTCACTCGGGCGGCGGCGCCAACTGCGGCCCGACGGCCGCCGAGATCAGAAGCGGCCAGCCGTCGACCGAGTCCAACGGCGTGTTCGTCGGCGTTGTGCCCGACGGGGTCGCCTCGGTCACCCTGCAGGTGCCCGCCCAGGGCGGCCGGCCGGCTGGGTCGGGGACCGGCGCCGTGCACGGCAACATGTTCGCGATCCGCGTCCCGAGGGTCGGTGGCGAGGTCGGCCGCGGGGCAACCGCGATCTGGCGCTCGCCCACCGGCGCGATCCTGAGGACGGTGCGACAACCAAACCCCGGCGCCGTCCGGCGCGCCTGCCGTCGAGATCCCGCACGCTGCCTCGCGGTTCGCACGGGTCCGGCGCAGTCCAGCGTCGCATCATCGAGCACGACGAGTGCCGCGCCGGCCAGTTGACGCAAGTAGCCGACCTGGGAGGCGCGTTCGTCGGGGATCGTCGAGGCGATCCCCGCCCGCAGCGCTGGCACCCCGGAGGCGATCGCGGCAAAAGGCCGGGCGCATGCCCGGCCCCACCAACACCAGCTACCAGCGGTAGTGCGCGAAGGCCTTGTTGGCCTGCGCCATGCGGTAGATGTCGTCCTTGCGCTTGTAGGCGTTGCCCTGCTGCGCGACGGCATCGAGCAGCTCGTGCGCGAGCCGGTGGGCCATGTCGCGCTCACGGCGCTGGCGGGCGAAGTGCACCAGCCAGCGAACGGCGAGGGTGCGGGACCGCCGAGCGGGGACCTCGAGCGGCACCTGGTAGGTGGTGCCGCCGACGCGGCGGGGGCGGACCTCCAGCACCGGCGTCAGCGCCTTGATCCCGGCCTCCAGCTGCTCGACGGCCGGCTTGCCGGTGCGCTCGCCGAGGATCGCCAGCGCGTCGTAGACGATCCGCTCGGCGGTCGACTTCTTACCGTCGACCATCACCTTGTTGATCACCTGCTGGACGAGCCGGTTGCGATGGACCGGGTCGGCGTCGATCGGCCGGATCGCGGCTGCTGCGCGGCGCGGCAACTACTTCCCCTTGACGCCGTACTGAGAGCGGGCCTTCTTGCGGTCGCTGACGCCGGCGGCGTCCAGCGTGCCGCGAATCACCTTGTAACGGAAGCCCGGCAGGTCCTTGACGCGACCGCCGCGGACGAGTACGACCGAGTGCTCCTGCAGGTTGTGGCCCTCGCCGGGGATGTAGGCGCCGACCTCCATCCCGTTGGTCAGCCGCACGCGGGCGACCTTGCGCAGCGCCGAGTTGGGCTTCTTCGGCGTGGTCGTGTAGACGCGCGTGCAGACGCCGCGCCGCTGCGGGGCGGCGACCTTCTTCTTGCGACCCTTGCCGGACTTCAGGCCCGGGGTCGCGAGCTTCTTCTTCGGCGCTACGCGCCCCTTGCGGATCAGCTGGCTGGTGGTCGGCATGCGGCCCGTGAGGCTAGCAGGAGCCCGGCAGGGGCGCTGGCACCGGCCTGGCCCGCGTGGTCCGCGGCTGTCGCCCGCCCGGAGGCGACCCGCCCACCCTCGGCACGTTCGACGGCGGGACCTCTCGTTCGACAGCGGGAACTCTCGGACACGCGCTTGCCCTCGCAGGACCGCGTGTCCGAGCGCGCCCGGATGGCGGGCGCAGCGGGACACGCCCCACCGGCGATGGCTCGGCGTGTCCCGCAGCGCCCGCCGACGCCGGAGCCCACGCCTATCTGGGCCGGTCAGCCGACGTGGCGGACCGGCGCGACCCGCATCCGGGCCGAACACCAGCAGCGCGCGGACCGAGCGTCACACGATCGGGCGATCGGTCAATGGCTGGGACGATGGTCGGCCTGGAGCAACCCGATGAACAGGCCCTGCTCGCCGCCGCCGGGTCCGGCGGGCGAGGACTTCGCCGCCTTCTATCGCCATTTCGAAGTACCGCTGCTGGGCTTCTTCATGCGCGCCACCGGCCGGGCCGAGCTCAGCGCGGACCTGACCGCCGAGACGTTCGCCGCCGCGCTTGAGAGCCTCGATCGCTACGACCCCGCGCTGGGCCGCGCCGACCAGTGGCTGTTCGGGATCGCGCGCAACGTCCTGCGATCCAGCTACCGCGCCGGCCGCGTGCAGTCCGCGGCGCGCACGCGCCTGGGCCTGCCGCGGCTGGCCCTCGATGACCACGCGGCGGCGGTCATCGCCGGGCTGGGCGCCGAGCAGCAGGCGCCGGCGGCCGCACTCGCGCATCTCCCAAGCGATCAGCGCCAGGCGATCGAGGCGCGCGTCATCGACGAGCGCGACTACGCCGAGATCGCCGGCGAGCTGCGCTGCTCGGAGGCGGTCGTGCGCCAGCGCGTAAGCCGCGGCCTGAAAACCCTGAGAACACGACTGGCAGGTGCACGATGAGCATCCTTCCCCAGCTCGAGCACGACCTCCGCCGTGCCGCCGATCGCCGGGCCGGCGCCCCCATGGCGCCCGCGCTGGGGACCACGCCCGCTCCCACGCCCGCGCGCCGGCGCC
>JBOGYE010000027.1:0-7095 GCA_050696635.1 Solirubrobacteraceae bacterium
TCTGGGTGCGGCTGTGCTCGGGGAGCTACATCCCACCGGCGGTACTGGAGGTGTCGATACCCAAGCCGGGCGGCGACGGGTCGAGAAGCCTCGGCATACCGACTGTCGCAGATCGGATCGCTCAGACTGCGATAGCCAGCATTCTGGAGCCGTTGGTGGAGCCATGCTTTCACCGTGACTCCTATGGCTATCGTCCTGGACGATCGGCGCTACAGGCGGTCGGTATATGCCGAAAGCGGTGTTGGAAGCTGGACTGGGTGTTAGATGTTGACATCCGATCCTTTTTCGACACGATCGATCACGAGCTCACTCTGCGAGCGGTACGACATCACTGCGACGAGCCCTACGTCCTGTTGTACGTGAAGCGGTGGCTTCAAGCCCCCGTTTTGCGCGGGGACGGAGAGCTGGTGCAGCGTGATCGCGGTAGCCCGCAGGGCTCTGCGATCTCGCCCTTATTGGCGAACCTGTTCCTCCATTATGCATTCGATGCATGGATCGGACGGGAGTTCCCGCACGTCCAGTTCGAACGCTACTGCGATGACATGGTGATCCATTGCGCAAGTGAACGCCAGGCCCGGATGTTACGCGCCAAGATCACGGAGCGGTTTCGCGCCTGCGGGCTCGAACTGAACCGCGATAAGACCCGCGTGGTGTACTGCAAGGACTCAAACCGCAAGGGCTCCTACGAGCACGAGCAGTTCACGTTCTTGGGCTACACCTTCCGGCCCAGGTCGGCGAAGAACAAGCACGGCGTCCTCTTCGTCAACTTCACTCCGGCGATCAGCCCCGCGGCCATCAAGGCCATCGGGCAGACGATCCGGCGGTGGCGTATCCACCGGCGCACCGGAACGACCCTCGAGGACCTCGCCGATGAGATCAACCTCGTCGTGCGCGGATGGGTCGGCTACTTTGGGCGCTTCTACACGTTCAAGCTGACTCTGCTGCTCAGACGCATCAACGCGTATCTCGTGCGATGGCTGCAATGCAAATACAAGCGGCTACGCCACCGGCCCCGCCGGGCACGGCAACTCCTGGCCAGCGTCGCAAAACGCGAGCCGGGACTGTTCGCGCACTGGAGCGCCGGGGCGCAGCCGTGAACGGCTGGATGACGGGAGCCGGATGACGGGAGACTGTCACGTCCGGTTCTAGGAGCGCCCGGGGGTGAGATCCCCCCGGGCGACTCGCCTGAACCTCCACCCCGCCCAGGGCGGGACCATGCCGGGCACCGACGAGGATGTGAATCGGCTCGTCGCGGGTCGGCGGGATCATCTCCCACAGCGCGGCGGCCGAGAGATGGCTCAGCGCAGCGCCATCGCCGGCCGCGAGCAGGGCTGCCGTCTCTGCGCCGAGCGGGACCGCCCCGGGATGGCCGACCGCGAACACGCCGCGGTGCAGCGGGAAGATCCGGCTTGCCGCAACGAGCCTGGAGATCGTGCTGTCGCTCAATCCCGCTGCGAGCAGCTGCGATCGCGCCACCCGGCCGCGCTGCAGAGCGGCGATCTGGGCGATCCGATGATCCCGCGGACCCCAGACGGGCACTGCGGGACACGCCGGGAGCACTTCGACGCGGCGTGGCTCGCCGCCGCCGGCATCCGGGTGTTGCGGTCCACGCTTTCCAGCGGAGGGGGTTGCGTGGCTCGAAACGCCCATCTGGCTGGCGGCGGTGGACGGTCTGCGTTCATGCACGCGGCCAGTGTGAGGTCCCGACGGCGCCGCACCCGCGGAGCTGGCGCGGTTGGCACGGTTTCGTGACGTCCGTGATGCATCCGTGACGAAGCGGGCCCGGATAGCCTCAGCGGAGCGATGACGGACGAGCTCTTCCTGATCGACGGCAACAGCCTCGCCTACCGCGCCTTCTTCGCCCTGCCCGAGTCGATCGCCACCTCCACGGGCGTGCCGACCAACGCGATCTTCGGGTTCGCCTCGATGCTGGTGAAGATCCTGACCGACTACGGGCCCAAGGCGACCGTCGTCGTGTGGGACGCCGGCTCATCCGGGCGCAAGGAGGTCTACGCCGAGTACAAGGCGCAGCGATCGAGTCGCCCCGATCTGCTCAAGGAGCAGTGGCCGGCGTTGGAGCCGCTGGTGGCGTCGTTCGGCTACCGCAACCTGCGCGTCGACGGCTACGAGGCCGATGACGTGATCGCCTCGGTGGCGCAGCTCGCCAAGACCCACGAGCCGCCGATCGCCGTGATGGTCGTGACCGGCGATCGCGACGCCTACCAGCTGGTCGACGACCGGGTGAGGATCATGACGACATCGCGCGGCATCACCGACACGCGGGTCTACGACCGCCAGGGCGTGATCGACCGCTACGGGATCGCGCCGGAGCTGGTGCCTGACTTCATCGGCCTGAAGGGCGACACGTCCGACAACATCCCGGGCGTTCCGGGGATCGGCGACAAGACCGCGGCGGAGCTGCTGCAGCGCTTCGGGTCGCTGGAGACGGTGCTCGCCTCAGTCGACCAGATCAGCGGCGCCAAGCGCAAGCAGAACCTGTCCGAGCACGCCGAGGCGGCCCGCCTGTCCAAGCTGTTGGCGACCGCCAAGCGCGACATCCCGCTCGACGGGATCGATCTCGCGCAGCTCGTCTCCACGCCGCCGGACCGCTCCCAGCTGCGAGACACGTTTCGCGAGTTCGAGCTGCGCGAGCCGCTGCGCCGGCTTGAGGAGGCGCTCGGCTCGGCCGAGGCCGCGGCGCCGGCGCCGGCCGCCGAGGAGGCGGTCGGGGCGACGGTCAGAGCCGGCGGGCTGAGAGACGTGGAGGCGCTGGGACAGGCCGAGGTGTCGGTTGCGGTGGCCGCGCCGTCGGTCCCAGAGGGCGAGCTGTTCGCCGTCGAGGACAACGCCGGATGGCGGTTCGGCGTTCACGCCGGCGGCGAGGTGCTGATCGGCTCCACACCTGATCCGGCCGACCTGGTGGCCGCGCTCGGCCTGCGTCCGGTCGTCGCCCACGACGCCAAATCGCTCGGCAGCGTGCCGACGGGCCTGGTCCACGACACCGAGGTTGCCGCCTACCTGCTCGAGCCGGCCCGCCGCGCTTACCCGTTTCGGGAGCTGTGCGAGGAACGGGGGCTCGCGGCCGCGCTCGATGATCTGGCAGGCGCCGACGCCCTGCTGGTCCACGCGCTCGCCGCCTGGCAGCGAGATCAGCTCGCCGACCGCGGCCTGACCGAACTGATGAACGAGGTCGAGCTGCCGATCGTCCGGATCCTGCGCGAGATGGAGCTGGCCGGGGTCAGGCTCGACACGCAGGGCCTGCGCGAGATCTCGGCGCGCGTCAAGGCCGAGGCCGACCAGCTCGAGGCAGAGATCTACGAACTGGCGGGCGAGCAGTTCACGCTCGGGTCCCCGCGGCAGCTGGAGGAGATCCTGTTCGGCAAGCTCGGCCTGTCGCGCAAGCGCCGCGGCAAGACCGGCTACTCCACCGATGCCCGCGTGCTCCAGGCGATTCGCTCAGAGCACGAGATCGTGCCGAGGATCGAGCGCTGGCGGGAGCTGACCAAGCTCGCGCAGACATATCTGGACGCGCTGCCCCTGCTCGTCGACTCCGACAGCCGCCTGCATACAACCTTCAACCAGACCGCAGCGACAACCGGCAGGCTGTCGTCCAACAATCCCAACCTGCAGAACATCCCGATCCGGACGCCGCTGGGCCGCGAGATTCGCGCCTGTTTCGTGGCCGCGCCCGGCAACCTGCTGGTGTCGGCCGACTACTCGCAGGTCGAGCTGCGACTGCTCGCGCACATCGCCGACGAGCAGGTGCTGAAGGAGATCTTCAGCCGCGGCGAGGACGTCCACACGGCGACCGCCTGCCGCGTGTTCGGGGTGGCGCCGGACCAGATCGACCCCGGGATGCGCTCGAAGTCCAAGATGATCAACTACGGGATCGTCTACGGGCTGTCGGCCTACGGGATGGCCGACCGGCTCGACATCCCCCAGGCCGAGGCGGACGAGTTCATCCAGCGCTACCTGGACGGCTTCCCGGCGGTACGCAGCTTTATCGAGCGCACGATCGCGCAGGGGACCGAGGACGGCTACGTGGCGACCCTGTTCGGGCGCCGCCGCCAGGTGCCGGAACTGCGCGCCCGCCGTTGGGAGCTGCGCAAGCAGGGGGAGCGGTTCGCGGTCAACATGGTGATCCAGGGCACGGCGGCCGACATCATGAAGGTGGCGATGGTGCGTTGCGACAGCGCCCTGGCCGAGCAGGCGCTGAGTTCGCGGCTGGTGCTCCAGATCCACGACGAGCTGCTGTTCGAAGGGCCCGCCGACGAGGCCGAGACGGTACGCGCGCTGGCGGTGCGTGAGATGGCCGGCGCCTACGAGCTGGACCCGACGCTGGTGGTCGAGGCGGGGGTCGGCGCCGATTGGCTATCGGCCAAGTGATCGCAGCTGGTTGATTGGGCGCCCGCCGAGTCGACCATCTACGGCGCGGCCGAGGTCGTGGCCGCCGGCGCCGTCGCCGAGCTGGGGGTCGTCGGGTTGCCCACCTCGTAGTTGCCCAGCGACAGCACGAACGCGATTCCAATCGCGACCAGCAGCGCCAGCAGCTGCAGCAGCCGCTTACGAGTGACGAGCCGACGCGACACCGCGCACCTCCGAGTGGATGGCTCCCGAGCTGACGACCGGACGCCGTCGGTGCCCGGACGCCGGGCCTGAGCCGCCGGCGGCGACGAAGCTCGGATGCGCGATCCCGAGATAGTGCGTGAAGGACCAGTCGACGAACCGCTTGGCGCCCATCGCCCGCAGCCCCGGCGCAAGCAGCCGCGGCGCGGCGCGCGGCACCAGCTGCTGGACGCCCAGCATCCACCGGAAAGCCCGCGCGTGGCCGGCGCTGAAGCGGTGGTAGCGATCGAGCGCAGCCGCGCGCGTCTGTTGACCTGAGAGCACGCGCGCCAGCTCGCGACCGCACGCCAGGCCGAAGTACAGCGCCGTGCGGATCCCCTCGGCGGTCAGCGGCAGGCAGTGGCCGGCTGAGTCGCCGACGAAGAACACCCCGTCCTCGGTCGCCGAGCGCAGCGCGTGCGGGATCCAGTTGCCCTGATAGCCGACCGCTTCGGCGCCGAGATCGCCCGCCAGTCGCACGGTCGGCTCGCGCACGCGAAAGCGCGGGTGAAATGAGCCGATGCCGATCCGCAGCTCGTCGCCGGCGGGAAAGCTCCAGCCGTAGCCGGCCGGGACGTAGCGGCGGTCGATCCAGACCTCCAGGTCCTCCCCGCGGCCTGCCGGGTGCACCTCGAGGCCGCGTGACAGCAGCGCCTCCGGGGGCTGGACGTTGTCACCGGCTGCCAGCACGCGGCGCCAACCGAGCGCGTCGACGACCAATGGCGCACGCACCGGCCCGCGGTCGGTGGCCACCACTGCGCCCGCATGGCCCAGGACCTTGGCAGTCTCGAACTCGAAGCTTCCCTGGGCTGCCAGGAGCTCGCACAGCGTTCGGTAGTCGAAGGTGGAGAAGCTCCACGGCAGGTCGTAGCGGACGGTGCCGTGGGGGGTGTGGATCACCAGTTCGCCGAACTCCTGGAGCCAGGACTCGCGCAGCTCCAGGGCGTTGAGCCAGCCGGTCGGGATCCCGCAGGCGGAGGTCTGGCGCTCGCCGATCTCGTAGCGATCGAGCACCAGCACCTTCGCGCCGCCGGCCGCCAGTTCTCGCGCCACCGCGAGGCCGGCGAAGCTGGCTCCGCAGATCAGGACGTCGCAGTCGCGGTCCAGCCGTGTGCGCTGCTCGCCTCGCTTGGTGGCGCGGGTCGGCATCGGGCCGTCGATGATAGGCGGCGGACACGGCCACGGAGTAGGCCTGGTGCAGCTATCCTGCGCTCACAAATGTCATCAATCTCAACCTTGACGCCGCCCACCGATCAGAGCGCTGCGAAGGTCGTCGAAGGATCCAACGGCCTGCTACTCGAGATCGACGGACGGATCGTCCCCAACTACGACGCGACGCTGCGGCCCTTCCAGGAGGGCGACGTCGTGACCGGCCACGTCGTCCGGATCGACAACGACGAAGTTCTGGTCGACATCGGCTACAAGTCAGAGGGGGTCATCCCCGCCGGCGAGCTGTCGATCCGCAAATCGGTCGACCCTGCGGACGAGGTCTCGCTCGGCGAGGAGGTCGACGCGCTCGTCCTCACGAAGGAGGACCAGGACGGACGGCTGATCCTGTCCAAGAAGCGTGCTCGCTTCGAGAAGGCATGGCGACGGATCGAAGCCGCGGCCGAGTCCGGCGAGCCGGTTCAGGGGAGCGTGATCGAGGTCGTCAAGGGCGGCCTGATCATCGATTTGGGCGTGCGCGGGTTCCTGCCCGCCTCGCTGGTCGACATCCGTCGCGTGCCCAACCTCGATGAGTACATGTCCCAGACGATCGAGTGCAAGGTGATCGAGCTGAACCGCAGCCGCAACAACGTCGTGCTGTCGCGGCGGGCGGTGCTTGAGGAGCAGCGCAAGGAGGACCGCGAGCGGATCCTCGACCGGCTCGAGCCCGGCCAGGTGGTCGAGGGCACGATCTCCAACATCGTCGACTTCGGCGCGTTCGTCGACCTCGACGGGATCGACGGCCTGATCCACATCTCCGAGTTGTCCTGGTCGCACGTCAACCATCCGTCGGAGATCCTCTCGATCGGCGACAAGGTGACGGTCAAGGTGCTCGACATCGATCGCCAGCGCCAGCGGATCTCGCTCGGTCTCAAGCAGACGCAGGAGGATCCGTGGCAGCGGGTCGTCGACACCTACAACGTCGGCGACGAGCTCGAGGGCACGGTCACGAAGGTGGTCACGTTCGGTGCGTTCGTCGAGATCCTCGACGGCGTCGAAGGCCTCGTGCACATCTCCGAGCTGGCCCAGCACCACGTCGAGAATCCCCGGGAGATCATCCAGCCCGGCGATCCGGTGCGGGTCAAGATCCTCGAGATCGACTCCGAGCGCCGCCGGTTGTCGCTGTCGATCAAGCGCGTCGAGGGCCAGGTGCTGCCGGTGCGGCCGATCGAGCCGCCGGCGGACGGCGATGCCGGAGCTTTGGACGACGTCCCCGAGCTCGGCCTGTCCGAGGATGTCTTCCCCGACGGCTCCCCGGTGGATGCCGTCGAGCCTGACTCCGCC
>JBOGYE010000028.1:0-15549 GCA_050696635.1 Solirubrobacteraceae bacterium
GGCCGGCGCCGCTGGGGCCGCTGGCGCAGGGGCGGGCGCAGCCGGTGCGGGAACCGGGCTGGTCGGCGCCGGGGTCGCGGCTGCCGGCGGTGGCGCGATGGCGGGCTCGAGCGGGCTGATCTCGGCCGGAATCGGCGCGCTGGCCGGGAAGGCCGCGGCCGGTCTTGCGGCCGCCGCGCTGGTGACCGCCGGAGCGGTCGCCGCCGACCACTCCGCGGCGCGACACGCCGTGCGCCATGCGACTCACCCGGTGGTGGCGGTCGCCGCGGTTTCAGATGGTGGCGCTCCGGCCGCCGTACCGGCCGCCTCTCCGTACGCCGAGCCCCGCTCGACCACGCGCACGCGACACGCCAGTCGCCGGATCAGGCACGCCCCAGAGCACATGGCAGCCAAGGCCGCCACCTCCGATGCGACGGCGACCGCAGCCACCCCGGTCAAGCCGTCACAGCCGGCCGGCCGCACGCAGACCCAGACCGACCCGACCGTGCTCCCGTCCTCGAGCGGCCCGGCGGCACCGAACACGATCGTGATGGCTCCCGCACCGACCGCGGCTACGCCGGCCCCAATGGCACCCGCGCCCAGCACGCCGACCACGACCTCCTCGGCGCCGACCACCACGACGACTTCGCCGCCGACCTCCACGGCACCGCGGCCCACGAGCCCCACTCCGACCACCCCGATCCCGGCGCCTCCGACGCCGACCACCCCGATCCCGACCAGCCCCACGCCAACCAGCCCCACCCCGACCAGCCCCACCCAAACCAGCCCCACGCCAACCGGGCCAACATCCACCGCTCCCACCTCGACCAACCCAGCGCCAACCGGCCCGAGCACACGTTCGCCGGCCGCGTGAGCGCGTGGCCGAGCCCCGTCTGCCGCTCCGCTGCGTCGTCGTGCCCCCGGCGCCGGTCCCGTACCGCGAGCCGCTGTTCGCGACGCTGGCCGGGCGCCTCGATCTGCACGTCATCTACCAGTCCGCCGCGCAGCCGAGCTGGGATGTCGACGCCGCCTGGTTTCCGGCCGACCATCCCTACCCCGCGTCGCATCTGCGCGCGCGCCAGCATCGCCGCCCCGGACGGACGCCGATCGTCTGGTCGCGCGGGCTCGAGCGCGCGCTGAGCACCGCCGAACCGGACTGCGTCGTGGTGTCCGAGTACGGGCCCGCGTCGCTCCGGTCGCTCGCCTGGTGCCGGCGTCGGTCGCGCGCCTACGTGATCTTCACGGAGTGCACGGCCCAGATCGACTCGATGCTGGGCCCGGCGCAGCTGCGCCTGCACCGGACGCTCGCGCGCCACGCAGACGGCCTGATCGCGGTCAGCTCACAGGCCCGCGAGCGCCTGCTGAGCTTCGGCGTGCACCCGGAGCGAATCGCCATCGCGCTCCAGTCTGCCGACCTGGCGCCGGTTCGCGCCGCGGCTGCGGCTCGAGCCGTGCAGACGGACGCGGTCGACCCCGACCGCCCGCTGACCGTGTTGAGCGTCGCGAGGCTCGTCCCGGACAAGAACCTCGGCGCGCTGATCAGAGCGTTCGCGCTGGCCGGGCTGACGCCGGCGCAGGCGCGCCTTGAGATCGTCGGCACGGGCTTCCTCGAGGACGACCTGCGGCGCCTCGCCGACCAGCATGGGGTGCCGGTGCGCTTTCACGGCGCGCTGGCACCGACCGAGCTCCCTCGCCTGTACGCCGCCGCGGACGTGTATGCCGCTGTCAGCACCTACGAGCCGTTCGGCGTCTCGATCCGCGAGGCAACGGCGGCCGGACTCCCGATCCTCACCGGCCGCCGCGCCGGCGCCGTCGGCGACGTCGCGATCGGCGATCGCAACGCGATCCTGGTCGATCCGGCGCACACGCAGGAGATCGCCGACGCGCTCGCAAGGCTGGTGCGTGACGCGGACCTGCGGCTCCGGCTGGGCGCCGAGAGCCTCGCGATCGACGCCGCCACGGACGGCGGAGACGCCGATGCGTTCGCCGGCGCGGTGCTCGCCGCAGCCCTGCGCCGCGGGCGGGCGTCGGCACTCTGAGCGCGGACTTTTTCGAGCGCTCACGCGGCAGATGGGGGCACAGCGCTCCAAAGCGCTCGTCATACGAGGCTGGGCTCGCCCGGTCGCTCGCGCAGGCGGGTGAGGGCGAGCTGACGTCCGCGGCGGCCAGCGGGCGCCGGGCCGCCGGCGCTCAGCGATCGAGCAGCGCGGGCAGCACCAGCTCGCGCATCCGCTGCACCTGAGCCTCGTGCCGGTAGGGCGCCAGGCGCTCACGCGCCGCAGTCCGGTAGGCGACCAGCTCGGGCTCGCCGGCCCCCAGGGCAGCCTCGAGCGCCGATGCCAGCGATCGCGGCTCGCGGTCGATGGCCACGAACCCCGGCTCGAGCGCGCGGGCGATCGACAGCGCGGGGAACGGGCCACCCGCGGGTGCGCAGACCAGCGCCGCGCCGCGCTCTAGGGCCTGCAGCGGCGCCTGGCCGAAGTCCTCCCATCGAGCCGCGCTGACGAACGCCCGCGCGCGCGACATCAGCGAGCCGAACTCCTCCTGGGCCAGCATCCCGGCCAGCTCCATTCCCGGCGGCGGCGCCAGGCCGAAGCGGCCCAGGAACTCGACGACCCGCTGCGGCCGGATCCCGGTTACCACAAGGCGGGCGCCGTCCGCCGCGCCGACCCGCCCCCAGGCGCGGCACAGCAGCTCCAGGCCCTTAGCCTTCGGATCCGGGACGTAGGCGACCACCAGCGCCTCACCCCGGCCGCCGTCGCGCGGCGGTGCGGGCGCCACGGGCGGCGAGATCACGATCGATGGCGCCGCTCCGTCGGGCAGTTGCGCAACCGCACCGGGGCTCAGCACGATCACCAGCCGCGCGCGCGCCAGGCTGCGCCGCTCGAGCAGGTGCAGGGCGCGGTTGCGCAGGCCGGGACGGTTGAGCCGCGCCGGCGAGTCCAGCCATACCGCGTAGGGAAGCTCGCCCGGCCGCGCCAGCAGCGCCGCCGTCGTCGTTGACAGGACCACTGACCTTGCCGGCCCGCGTGCAAGCGCGCCCGCGAGCGCCCGCCGCGCCGCCAGCGCCTCGACCGTGTCGTTGATCGGATAGCCGCGTCGTAGGCGGTCAAACGCGCCGACGCGCACCCGCGCGGTCGCCACCGACGCGCCCGCCTCGCGCGCGATCTGCGCGAACTGGGCGTCCTGGATCTGCAAGCCGCGCGTCGTCCCCAGCGACAGGAGCAGCACGTCCGCCGGTGCGCTCACTGGTCGTCCCTCTGTGTTGCCGGCGGACGTCGGGAGAGCGCCTGCGCGCCCCGCCGCGTCACCGCGCGGTCGATCGCGCGGCGGTAGACGGCGACCGTGCGCTCGCCGCAGCGGCCCCAGGTGAAGTGCGCGGTCGCGGTCGCGCGAGCCGCTTCGCCGAGCGCCCGCAGCGACTCCGAGTCGGCGGTCAGGCGCTCAAGCTCACGGGCCAACCCCTCGACATCGCCCGCGTCGACCAGCAGCATTCCCTCCCCCGCGGCGGCGATGTCCTCGGGACCGCCCTCCCCGCGAGCCCCGATCGCGGGCACTCCCGCGGCCATCGCCTCGACGAACGCGACCCCGAACGGCTCCTGCACCCCCGGCATCACGAACAGGTCGCAGCCGGCCACCCGCGCCACCGCCTCGTCGTTGGGCAGCTGGCCGAGGAACGAGACGCGACGGTCGAGCCCCAGCTCCGAAGTCAGCCGCTCCAGCGCCCCGCGGCGCTCGCCGTCGCCGATCACCAGATAGCGTGGGCGGCGGCCGGGATCCAACCGCGCGAGCGCGCGCAGCACGATCTCGTGGTTCTTGCGGGCCTGGAGATGCGCCACCGTGACCAGCGTCAGCTCCGAATCCCGGCGCGCGCGGGGCGACGCGCCAGCGGCCGGCTCGGCGATCAGATCAGCGCCCAGGTGAACCACCTCGACGGCGACTGACTCGCCGCCCAGCTCCCGGCAGCGCCTCTGCGCCCAGCCGCTGTTGGCCAGCACCACGTCGGCGCGGCGCAGCGCCGAGACGCACGCGTGACGGCCGGCGGCGCGCCGCGGCAGGTGGATCATGTCGGGCCCATGGGCAGAGACGGCGAACGCGACGCCGGGCCGGCGCGCCGCCCAGATCCCAGCAGCGTGACCGGCGGGCGCCAGGCAGTGCGCGTGCAGCAGCTCAAACGGCCACTCCCGCCGCAGACGATCCAAGGCCCGCGCCAACGGGGGTGCCATCCACCAGCCCCAGCTCCCGTAGGAGATCGGCCGCGGCGGTCCAAGCCACGCAACCGGATGCACCTCGACGCCGTCGCGCCGCTCGGGCGCCAGCGCCGCGCGAGCACCGCGCGCCCAGCGCCGCAGCGCGCGCAGGTCCGGTGGCACGCGCGCGAGGCCGCGGGCGAGCGTCAGCGGCGGCACCGGGCGGCGCAGCGCCAGCACCCTCACCTCGGCCCCATGAGCGGCGGCCGCCACGGCCTGGCGATGTGCCCATATCCCGTGAACGGGGTCGGCGGGGGACGGGTACCACTCCGCGACGACGGCGACCCTCACGCCGGCGGGCCGCCGCTCACGGTCGGGTCGCCGCTCACGGTCGGGTCGCCGCTCACTGCCCGACCGAGAACAGCGCCTCCAGGTCGTGGCGCGAGTAGACCTCGAAGGCGACCATCGTCTGCGTACGGCGGACCCCCGCCAGCTGCGACAGCTTTCCGGTCACGATCTGCGCGAGCATGTCCTGCTCGCGCAGCCGCAGCACCGCCACGAAATCCCACTCGCCCGTGACCGAGTAGGCCTCGGCGACGCCCTCGATACCGGCCAGCTCGCCGCCAAGCGTCGCCATCGCCGACCCCTCTGCCTGGATCAGGACGATCGCGTGCGTCATGTCGCGTGCACGTCGCCCGGTTCGAGCAGCACGACCCGCGACCCGGTCGCAGACTCTACGTCAGCTTTGAACGCGGCCGCGTCGGTCTCGATCGGCGGGAACGTGTTGTAGTGGCACGGGATCACCGTGCGAGCGCCGACCAGGTCGGCGGCGTCGACGGCGTCGAAGCGGTCCATCGTGTAGTGCCCGCCGATGCACATCAGCGCAATGTCCACCTGACGGCGTCGCCCGACCAGCTGCAGGTCGGAGAACAGGCACGTATCGCCGAGGTGATACACGAGCGTGCCCTTGAAGTCGATCAGCAGCCCGGCCGGCGTATTGACGGTTCCCTTCGGCGTGGTCGAGGTGTGCCATGCGGGCACCAGCTTGACCGACCCCCACTCGAACGCGTGACTCCCGCCGAGGTTGCAATCGATCGCCTCCAGACCCTCGCCGGTCATCTCGCCCGCCAGCTCGGTGATCGCGACCAGCGGCGCCCCCGTGCGCTTGGCGATCGCGACCGTGTCGCCGACGTGGTCACCGTGACCGTGCGTCAGCAGGAGCGTCGTCGCCTGCACCTCGTCGGCGGTCGCCGCGGCATTCGGGTTCCCGGTCAGGAACGGGTCGATCAGGACGGTCGTATCGCCGTCGGACAGCGCAAAGCAGGCGTGGCCGAGAAATCGCACATCCATCCGCTCTAGTCCTCCTGTTGGGGTTCGGGTCGGTCTGTGTCAAGCGTGCGCGAGAGCTCGTAGCCGACGGCGACGCCGACCAGCATCCCGAGCCGCGTCTCCTCCGCCAGCAGCGCCCTCATCGCGCGCAGCCGCGACTCATCGTCAGCTTCGCCGGCCGCCTCGCGAACGGCCTGCTCATGAGCGGCGTCGAACCAGCCGCCGTCCGCGATCGCGGCCGCCAGCACCCGCTGCAGCGACGGCGCGGCGCGCAGCACCAGCTCCTGTGCATCGCGCAGGCGGGCCGGGTCAGACAGCTCCGCGATGGCGGCGTCCAGCTCGGCGTCGGTGTGGGCGCGATCCGGCACGGGCACCCGGATCATACGAACAGCGACCGGAGCGCCATCAGCGCCGACCGGCGGCGGCCATCGGCAATCCGATCGCCAGTGCGGCCAGCGCGCCGACCCCGACCGACACCCAGCTCGCACGCGCGTCCGCGAGCGGCATCAGCGCGACCGCGAGCGTGATCGCGCCCGCCCCGAGCAGGTCCCCCTCGACCTCGTGGCCGGAGCCGAGCGACAGGAGATCCGGGATCGCCCACGACACGGCCAGCGCGATCGCGGCGCCGAGCGCGCCCATCTCGCCGATCTGCATCGCGCCGGGCTCGATCACCGCCGTCGCCGCCAGGCCGCCGACGCCGCCGAGCAGGAACAGGATCAGCACCACCACCGGACCGTGACGACGTTCCAGCAGCCAGCCGAACAGCCCGATCGCGGTCAGCACGATCAGCGCGTAGCCGAGGTTGTCGTAGGCGAACGCGGCCGTGAACACGTGCCACCACTGCGACCCGGCCGTGCCGTAGAGGACCAGGTCCGGTTGGATCGCGGTCTGCCACAGCACGCAGCCCACGATCCCGGTCCCAACCAGCGCGCCGGCGGCATACGGCGTGCTGTCGCCGCGAATCCCGGGAATCTCGTCGCGCCGCAGACGCGGGAGCAGCGGCTTGGGGGCGCGCCGACGGGGGCCCGGCTCGGCGACGCGCTGGTCGCGGTCGAGCTTGGGCGCGCGCTTGCGAAGCCGGCTTCCGCAGTACGGGCACTCGGTGATGTAGGGGCTGACCTCGGAGCCGCAGCTCTTGCAGATCACGAACAGATCAGGGCCACCGGCGCTCACGAATCGATTGTAGAACCGGCCTGATCCTGTGCTCGCCGATGGGGCCGCGGCTCAGACCTGCGTGGCCGCGACGATCTCCGCCATCACCTCGCGCAGATCGTGGTTGGCCTCGTAGACGACCACCTGCCGGGCGGCGCCGTTGCCGCGCTCGAGCAGGTCCTGCACAGCGTCCAGCTCGGCACGCGAGCCGAGGTCGTCACAGTGCTCCCGCATCCGGTCGATCAGCCGGCGCGCAAGCGCCCGGGTCGAGACGCGATCCGACCCCGGCAGGTCCACCAGCTCGCCGTCCAGCCCGTGACGCGCGGCCAGCCACTTGTTCTCGTCGAGCATCTCGAACGGGTATGTGGACAGCGGCTTGCCGGCCTCGAAGTGCTCCGCCAGTTCCCGGACCAGCGCCTGCACCAGCGCGACCAGGCCGAGCGAGTGCTCGATGTGCGTCTGGGAGTCCATCACCCGGATCTCGACCGTCCCGAAGCTCGGGTGCGGCCGCACGTCGTGCCAGAGGTAGGTGTAGTCGGCGATCACGCCGGCCGCGATCATGAAGTCGATCCGGCGCTCGTAATCGGCCCAGTCCAGATAGGTCGGCGGCACTCCGACGCGGGGGAAGGCTCGGAAGATCGGCGTCCGTGTCGAGGCCATCCCGGTTGGGTCGCCGCGCCAGAACGGCGAGTTGGCCGACAGTCCCAGCAGGACGGGGATGTGCACCCGCATCCCGTTGGCGACGTGGATCGCCTTGTCAGGGTCGTCGAGCCCGACGTGCACGTGCATCCCGAAGATCAGCTCCTGGCGGGCGACGAAGCGAAGTGCCGAGATCAGGTCGCGGTAACGGGGCCGCGCGACGATCCGCTGGTCCTCCCACAGCGCGAACGGGTGCGTCCCGGCCGAGCCGATCGCCAGGTCACGCGCGGCCGCGGCCTCCACGACCTGGGCGCGTAACGCGCGCAACTGGGCGCCCGCCTCTGTGATGCCGGGGCACGGGTCGGTCGAGATCTCCAGTACCGACTCCATCAGCTCGGGCTTGATCTCTCCCTGTGGGGCCTCCTGGAGCAGCGCCTCGATCGCGTTTACGAGCGCCAGCGTGCGCGCGTCGAGGATCATCAGCTCCTCCTCGATCCCGAGCGTGTAGGCGTGTCCGACGAAGCGGTGCTCCACTGCGCGCCAAGCCTAAGGGGTCCCGCCAACGTCCTGCACGGTGGCATCCGGGGGTGGTAGGCTCGCGGCGGTGGCGATGAAGATGCGCCAGAGCCTTGCGCAGCTGGAACAGGAGTTCCGGCAGGAGGCGCAGCTGGACCGGAGCCGTCGAGAGACGCTCCGGCGCCATGCCGTGCGCCGGTCGCGGCTGCGCACGCACGCGCGCGAGCGCAAGCGCAGCTCGATGCGTTACTGGGTGCTCGTGCTGACGCTCGTCGCGACGGCTCTGATCGTCACGGCCGCGATGTTCGAGACGCTATATCAGCTGTTGAGCTGAGCCGTCGGGCCGGCGGCCCCGGGACCGTTCGTGGACACCGCGCCCAGGCGGCTACTCGGCACCGTCGCCGAGTCCGCGCAGCGCCGCGTCGACCTCTTCGCGCGCGTCCCTGCGCATGTCGCCGGCCTCCTCCTGGATCTCGATGTAGACCTCTTTGCGGAATACCGGAATGTCCCGCGGGGCCTGGATTCCGATCCTGACCTTCTCGCCCATGATCGCCAGCACGGAGACCTCGATGTCGTCGCCGATCATGATGCTCTGATTCGACTTACGGGTGAGTACCAACATGGTCGCCTCCCTGCTTGGCCTCTCGAAAGTGGGCTCGTCAAGCAATGCGCAGCTAACGCCCGCCCGCGGCGCAGCATAGCGCCATCGCCCCGACGGTTTCAACCCAGGATGGGGCCTCGCCGCCCGCTGTACTAGTCTCCGCAGCCACAGATGGCACGCCGCTCGCTCAAGCCAGAACTCAACCGGATCCGCGCCTGGGTCCGCCAGGGCCGCACCGACGCCTGGATCGCGCACCAGCTCGAGGTCACGGTCCAGCAGATCCAGACGTTCAAGCGCGACCAGCAGCTCGGCGGCGCCGACGACGCCGACGGCCCACCCGAGTACGGCGACGAGGTTGACCTGCGCGCCGAGGATGACGCGCTGATCGCCGCCGAGCTGGACGCCGCCGCGGCCCAGGCGGAGCAGGACAGCGACGGCGAGGGCGATGACGAGGACGACGAAGAGGCCGAGGACAAGCCGGCTCGCCGCCGTCGCAGCCGGCGCGGCGGGCGCAGCGCCCGCGGGCGGCGTCGCGGATCGGGGGGGACGCTGGAGGCGACCTTCGAGCACGGCGAGGAGGGTTACGGCCTGTGGCTCGATCCGGCGGTCAAGGACGATCCGGTGTACGCCGAGTATTGGGCCGGCCACCGCCCGGTCGAGGTCTCGATCGAGGAGGATCAGATCGTGATCCGCCGCGCCGCCTCCTCGGACGCCGAGTCCGACGCCGACGCCGAGTCGGACTCCGACGTCGAGTCGGACTCCGACGACAGCTGACTCACTCTCCTACCACCCGACGCCCCAGCGTGTAATCCGACGCCTGCCTGGCGTGGCGCAGGAACGCCGCTCCGGCGACCGTGGTCAGATCCCACGCCGCCGGCCGCGACGGCGCCACCCGCACCGCGATGTCGAAGCACCAGTCGGTGCCCTCGTCCAGGTACAGTCGGACAAGCTCGTCGATCTCAAACGTGGCGCCGACCCGGCGAGACAGGTGCAACAGCAACTCGTCGACGACCCGCTCCATCGCCGCGCGATCGGCCGGCTCGGCGCCCGCCAGCCGCCGCTCACCCTCCTGCCACAGCCCGGCGAGGTCCTCGAAGCGGACCGGCTCGGCGGAGCTCACCCCGACGCCGCCCCGGTGCGCGCGTCCGGCGGGGTCAGGTCGTGGGCTCTCAGGGCCCTCAGGGCTGCGAGGGCGGGGTGACCGAGTAGGGCTGCTCGCCGGGTCGGACCATCCCCAGCCGCCGGGCGTCGGCGATGATCGTGGCGGGCTGGCCCAGCGACCGCTCCACGGCCGACAGCCGCGCGTTCTGGCGCAGCAGCCGATCGACGGTGGCCTGCTGGCGATCGGCCTGCGAGCGCGCGGAGAGATAGGAGGCGATGTGCTGCCCGTACAGCAGCACGACCACGCCGAGCACGAGCAGCAGCCCGACACGACCCAGCCGCTCCCAGCGCAGTCGCCGCACGACGATCCGGCCGGGCCTCGAGGCGGCCCGACGTGCCCGCGCAGATCGCGTCCGCGCGGATCGCGGTCCCGTCGGCCGCGCGGTGGCGGGACGGGGGCTGGCGGCGGGGCGCGACGGCGGCATCGCTTGTCGCCTTCGCCGGTGACGCGTGCATCCCTTCCCACGATGCCAAGATTCAGGCCCCGCGACCTCGGCCGAGGGACGTCCCGGTCCGCGGCGTCACTCCGAGGGCGACAGCTGCTGACGGAAGGCCGAGCGCCCGGGAAAGCTCGCCTCGGCGCCAAGCGCCTCTTCGATCCTCAGCAGCTGGTTGTACTTGGCGACCCGGTCGGTGCGGGACGGTGCCCCGGTCTTGATCTGACCGCAGCCGGTCGCGACCGCCAGGTCGGCTATCGCCACGTCCTCGGTCTCGCCCGAGCGGTGCGACATGATCGCCCCGTAGCCCGCCTCGCGGGCCATCCGGATCGCCGCAAAGGTCTCGGTCAGCGTCCCGATCTGGTTGACCTTGATCAGGATCGCGTTGGCGACGCCGGAGTCGATCCCGCGCCTGAGCCGCTGCGTGTTGGTCACGAACAGGTCGTCGCCGACGATCTGCACCGTGCGGCCCAGTCGCTGGGTCAGCTGCGACCAGCCCTCCCAGTCCTCTTCGTCCATCCCGTCCTCGATCGACAGGATCGGATACCGGCCGCACAGCTGCGCCCAGTACTCGGTCAGCTCCGGGGCGCTCAGCGTCCGACCCTCATGCTCCAGCACGTAGCCTTGACCGTCCTGGTGAAGCTCTGAGACCGCCGGGTCGAGTGCGATCGCGACCTGCTCTCCGGGCTCGTACCCGGCGGCCTTGATCCCCGCGATCAGCGCCTCCAGCGCCTGCTCGTTTGACTGGAAGTCCGGCGCGAAGCCGCCCTCGTCACCGACTGCGGTCCCGTGGCCCTGCTCGTGCAGGGTGCGCTTGAGATGGTGAAACACCTCGGCACCGATCCGCAGCGCCTCCGAGAACGAGCGTGCGCCGACCGGCACGATCATGAACTCCTGGAAGTCGACGGCGTTGTCGGCGTGGGCGCCGCCGTTGAGCACGTTCATCATCGGTACCGGCAACACATGCGCGGTCTCGCCGCCGAGGTAGCGCCACAGCGGCAGCCGCTCCTCGGCCGCCGACGCCTGGGCCGCCGCCAGCGATACCGCCAGTAGCGCGTTGGCGCCGAGGCGAGACTTGTTCGGGGTTCCGTCAAGCGTGATCAGGAGCCGGTCGAGCGCCGCCTGACCCGAGGCATCGTGGCCGCCGACGGCCGTCGCGATCTCGCCGTTGACATTGGCGATCGCGGTGGCGACGCCCTTGCCGAGCCAGTCTGAGCCCCCATCCCGCAGCTCGACGGCCTCGAACTCGCCGGTCGATGCCCCCGATGGCACCGCCGCGCGCCCCCAGGCGCCGGAGCGCAGGCTCAGCTCGACCTCGACGGTCGGGTTGCCACGGCTGTCGAGGATCTGGCGAGCGTGCACGTGCTCGATCTGGCTCATCGGTTGCAATCTCCTTGGGTCAGGCGCGCGCGGGCATAGTAGGCGAGCTGCTGCTCAGGGGCGAGATCGTCCCAGCTTCCGCCGTCGGCCGCCGCCAGCTCGCCCGCGGCCGTGAGCCGGTCCCGGAAGCGGCCCGACGCGGCGCGCAGCGCCAGCTCGGGATCGACGGACAGCCTGCGGGCGACGTTGACGGCTGCGAACAGCAGGTCGCCGAGCTCGTGGAATCGCTGCTCGCGCGTCGTCGCCGCCTCCAGCTCGGCCAGCTCGTCACGGATCGCGTGCAGGCCCGCGTCCACCCCCTGGAAGTCAAAGCCGCTCGACGCCGCTCGGCGCTGGAGCTTGCGCGCGTGCAGCAGCGACGGCAGGTTCTCGGGCACCTCGCCGAACAGGCCCGGCTCGCGGCCGGCCTCGGTGCGCTTGATCTTGTCCCAGTTGCGCAGCACCTGGGCCGCGCTGTCGGCCTGCGCCTCGCCGAACACGTGCGGGTGGCGGCGGATCAGCTTCTCGGTCACGTGCTCTGCCACCCGCGCCAGGTCGCCGGCGCCGCGCTCGGACAGCAGCAGCGCCAGGAAGTGAACCTGGAACAGGACATCTCCGAGCTCATCCAGCAGCTTGGCATCGTCGCGACGGTGCGCCGCGTCGGCCAGCTCGTAGGCCTCCTCGACGGTGTGCGGGACGATCGAGCGCTCGTCCTGCTCGCGGTCCCAGGGACATTCGCGGCGCAGCCGCCGCGTGATCTCGTCTAGCCGGGTCAGGGCGCGCGCCGCGGCCGGGTCGGCGGCAGCGCCCGGGGCGTGGTCAGCGTCCTCGGCGCTCTCGCCGATCACGCTGCTCAGGGAGCGGGTGTCGTGGCGGACTTGGGCGCCTTGTAGCCGTGGCAATCGGCCATCGCGTTCAGCTTCCGGCAGCTGGTCTTGGCGTACCAGTCCTTCTTCGCCTTCGCATCGACCGCGGTGCCCGCAGCGTGGGCGTTGGCGGTCGTCAGCGTCGTCTTGATCTGCGCGCTGGACTGCGCCAGCGTGCGCTGCGTCGCGGGGGTGATCTTGGTCACCTCGACGACGTAGTAGCCGAGCGAGGTCCTGACGGGGCCGAGCAGCTTGTTGACCGGCGCCGCAAACGCGGCCGTGCTGAGCCCCTGATCCAGCTGGCTGGCGGTCTGGTTGGTCAGCAGCCCGCCGCTGGCCTTGGTCGTTGGGTCGGTCGAGTACCTCTTGGCCACGGTCGCCCAGCTCTGGCCCCGCGCCAGCGCGGCCTTCGCGGTAGCGGCAGCGGCCTGCGTCTTGGTCAGCACGACTCGCATGCTGCGCATCTCGGGCGTCCCGAACTGCGACTTGTGCGAGTTGTAGTAGGCGGCGATCGAGGCGGCCGTGACCGGCTTAAGGTGGCGCGCGGCCAGCTTCTTGTAGATCGCCCGGATCCGGAACTGGAACATCAGATCGGCATTGGTCTGCCCGGTGCTCTTCAGCAGCGTCTGGTACTGGGCGGCCGTCTTGTACTGCGACCCCCTCGCTGCAAGCAGCGCCTTGTCGACCTCGGAGTCCGTGACGCTGATCCCAAGCTTGTGCGCGTCGGCCTGGTACCAGTAGGCCTTGATCAGGAAGTCCATCACCTCTGAGTTGAGCGAGGTGAACAGCTGGGCGCACTGACTCTTCAGGGTCTTGGTAGGCGTCTTGGCGACCTGCGGGATCTCCTTGCGCGCCTGGGCGACGCAGCGGTCGTAGTTCGGCGGATCGGGGATGATCACCGGCGCGCTGGGGTTGGACGCGGCCTGCGCCTTCGCGCCCACGTACATCCAGTGGTCGAGCGCTCGCAGCGAGATCGGGTTGCCGGCGACCACGGCCACATCGCCCGAGGGGACCCCGCCGGCATCCCCCGCGCTGCTCCCGCAACCGGCGACCGCCAGAGCCAGCGTCAGCGCCACGGCGACAAAAAGGGCGCTGAGCGCCCGGATGCTGCGAACAGACTTCACTAGACGGTCGATGGTAGCGACCCCGGATTGGCACAGACCTGAGACGTGTCTGACGCGGGCCGATGAGCGTCAGGCCGCGGCCGACTCGGGCTCGGCCTCGCGGACCACGCCCAGCAGCACGTCGGCGGCATGCACGATCGCCTCAAAGCGCTGCGCCGAGTCCTTGGGCAGTCGCACCGACAGCTGCGAGCGGCCGGACTCGTACAGCGCCTCCGGAATCACCGCCCGCACGCGCTTCGCCCGCACCGAGTCCAGCTCCACGGGGGTGACGGCCAGCCGGTCGCCGCGCACGCTCACCGCCGTTGCCCCGGCCTGGCCGAGCTTGATCAGCGCCTGCTGCAACGAGATCAGGTTGTCCAGCGGCGTCGGGATCTCCCCGAAGCGGTCGCCGAGCTCCTCGCGCAGCTCCATCAGGTCCGCCACCTCCCGCGCGCCGGCGATCCGCCGGTGCACGTCGACCTTCGCCTGTTCGTAGGGGATGTAGCCGGCCGGCACGTAGGCGTCGACGTTGACGTCGAGTCGGACCGGCTCCCACTCCTCGTCGGCGCCGTGGTCCGCGTGCTCGTCCGCCGCCGCGACCGCCTCGTCGAGCATCTGCATGTAGAGCTCGAATCCGAGCGCCGCGACGTGTCCTGACTGCTCGTCCCCAAGCAGATTCCCCGCCCCGCGCAGCTCCAGGTCGCGCATCGCGATCTTGAACCCCGCCCCCAGCTCGGTGTAATCGCTCAACGCCGACAGTCGCTGCGCCGCCTCGACCGTCAGCGCAGCCGCGCTCGGATACAGCAGGTAGGCGTAGGCACGCTCGCGCGAGCGCCCCACCCGCCCCCGGATCTGGTACAGCTGCGAGAGCCCGAACACGTCCGCCCGCTCGACGATCAGCGTGTTGGCCTGCGGGATGTCGAGGCCCGACTCGATGATCGTGGTCGCCACCAGGCAGTCGGCCTCGCCGCGCAGGAACTCGATCATCGTGGTCTCCAGCTCGGTCTCGCCCATCTGGCCGTGGGCCTCCGCGAAGCGCACGTCCGGGCACAGCGCGCGCAGTCGCTCCGCCGTCTCGTGGAGCGTGTCGACGCGGTTGTGCAGGAAGAACGCCTGGCCTTCGCGCTCCTTCTCGCGCTCGATCGCCCGGCGAACCAGCTCCTCGTCGTAGGGCCCGACGTAGGTGCGGATGGGCCGGCGGCCCTCGGGTGGGGTCTCGATCACCGAGATGTCGCGAAGGCCGGCGAGGCTCATCTGCAGCGTCCTGGGGATCGGCGTCGCCGAGAGCGAGAGCACGTCCACCTTCAGCTTCAGCTGTCGCAGGAGCTCCTTCTGGCGCACCCCGAATCGCTGCTCCTCGTCCACGATCAGCAGGCCGAGCTCGGGCGCGCGGACGTCTCGCGAGAGCAGCCGGTGGGTGCCGATCAGCAGGTCAACCTTCCCGTCGGCGAAGCGGGAGAGGATCTGGCGGACCTCGGCCGGCTTGCGGAGCCGGGACACCATCTCGACCTCGATCGGGAACTCTTGAAGCCGCTCCCTGAAGGTGCCCAGGTGCTGCTGCGCCAGGATCGTCGTCGGCACGAGCATCATCACCTGCTTGCCGTCGGAGATCGCCTTGTGCGCGGCGCGGAGGGCGACCTCGGTCTTGCCGTAGCCGACGTCGCCGCAGATCAGGCGGTCCATCGGCCGCGGTGCCTCCAGGTCCGCCTTGACCGCCTCGATCGCCTCGAGCTGGTCGGTGGTCTCGCGGTACGGGAAGGCGCGCTCCAGCTGCAGCTGCCACTCGCCGTCGGGCGGGAACTCGTGGCCGGTCCGGGTACGGCGCTCCGCGTAGAGGTTCAGCAGCTCGCCCGCCAATTCGCGGGCCGCGCGCCGAGCCCGCGCCTTGACTCCCTCCCAGCGCTTGGAGCCCAGCGCCGACAATTGCGGCGGCGCCCCGCCGGTGCCGACGTAACGGGTGATCTTCGCCAGCTGGTCCGTGGGCGCGAAGACGCGGTCGGAGCCGCGGTATTCCAGCTCCAGGTAGTCGCGCGTGACGCCCCCGACCGTCTTGGTCTCGAACCCGGCGAAGCGGGCGATCCCGTGGTCCTCGTGAACGACGTGGTCGCCCACGCGCAAGTCGGTGAACGCCGCGAGCCGACCCCGCGCGGGCGCCGGCGCGGTCGCGCGACGCCGGTGGACGAGGCGCCGGAAGGGGATGACCGCGAGCTTGAGCTC